>JAUZRU010000062.1 GCA_030950185.1 Paracoccaceae bacterium
AGCCACGAATTCCTGTCCGAAACCGCCAACCGCATCATCGGCGAGGTCCGCGGCATCAACCGCGTGACCTATGACATCACCAGCAAGCCGCCGGGCACGATCGAGTGGGAATGATCGCGCTGACGGGATATCTTTTATTGACCAAACAGCGCAGACAATGCGTTCTGGCCGCCCTGCCCCGCCACATCCACCTGACCCGCGCCGAAGCGGGCTGCCTGCAATCCGGTTCGCGCCCGACCCCGCCCCCCAGGCGGGCGCGAAATGGTGGCATCGCTTCGACAGACTGCAACTTCGCACTCGTGAAAACCCATGCACAGATCCTGCTGCGCCCCCCTCGGGGCCGGGCGCGAACCTCGCCATGCGCGGCGTTTCCAATGATAATGATACGGCTTGCCATTCCGCCGCCACACCCAGCCCCTCAGACCTTGCTGAACTGGGCAGCCTGCCTGTCGGTCCAGGTCACGGTCAGGTCATAGCCGTCCTCGACCTGCGTCTCGCTGTCCACCAGACCATGTTCGAACAGCCAGGCGCGTTTCTTTCCCTTGGAAAAGTCCAGATGGATCTGCTCGGTTCTGGTGGGCTCGGCAAGGCTTGTGTCGATCAGTTCAAGCAGCGCGTCGATGCCGTCGCCCGCAAGCGCCGAAATGGCAATGACATGGGGGCTGCGCCGGGCCGCGGCCTCGATGGCGCGGCGCTGTTCGGGGGCTGCGCGGTCGATCTTGTTCCAGACCTCGATCATATGTTCGCGCGCCTCTGCGTTCAGGCCCAGATCCTCAAGTATCTCGCGCACATCGCGGGCCTGTTCTTCGGTTTCCGGGTGGGTGATGTCACGCACATGCAGCACCAGATCGGCGTCAAGCACCTCTTCCAGCGTTGCCCTGAAGGCGGCGACCAGCTGCGTCGGCAGATCCGATATGAACCCCACCGTGTCCGACAGGATCACCTCGCGCCCGCTGGGCAGGGTGATGGCCCGCATGGTCGGGTCGAGCGTTGCAAACAGCTGATCGCGGGCCACGACATCGGCGCCGGTCAGGCGATTGAAGATGGTCGATTTGCCGGCATTGGTATAGCCCACCAGCGCCACGATCGGATAAGGCACCTTTTTCCGGGCCGAGCGGTGCAGGCTGCGTGTCTTGACCACCTTGGCCAGCTGTCGCTTGATTCGGGTGATGGCCTCGTCAATGGCGCGGCGGTCGGCCTCGATCTGGGTTTCGCCGGCGCCGCCCACAAATGACAGCCCCCCGCGCTGTCGTTCAAGGTGGGTCCAGCTGCGCACGAGGCGTGATTTCTGATAGGACAGCGCCGCCAGATCGACCTGCAACACACCTTCGCGGGTGCGGGCGCGGGCGCCGAAAATTTCAAGGATCAGGCCGGTCCGGTCCAGGATCTTGACCTTCCACAGGCGTTCGAGATTGCGCTGCTGGATGGGCGAGACCGGACCATCGACAACGACCAGACCGATATCGTTTTCCTTGATGAATCTGCCCAGCTCTTCCAGCTTGCCCTTGCCGAACAGATTGCCGGCATGGGCCTTTTGCAGGCGGATCACCCGCGCATCCACAACCTCGAGGTCAAGCGCATGCGCCAGCGAAACCGCCTCTTCAAGCGCGTTTTCCGGGGAACGGCCCTTTTGCCGGCCATAGACATGTGGATGCAGAACCAGGCACCGCATCATGATCGGGCTTCAGCCGCGCGCGGCCGTGTCACGAGGCCTCGTCACCGTCATACAGGCTGACAGGTTGCGACGGCATGATCGTCGAGATCGCGCTTTTGTATACCAGCTGCGACTGGCCATCTCTGCGCAAGAGGACGCAGAAGGAATCAAACCATGTGATCACACCCTGGAGCTTGACCCCGTTGATCAGGAAAATCGTCACGGAGATCTTGGATTTCCGCACATTGTTCAGGAATGCGTCCTGCAAGTTCTGTTTATCGGCAGCCATCTTTTTCAGCCTTCAGTTTAGTTCGCGCCGCGATTGTCAGGCGGCTATTGTTGTCGTTATGGGCTGAATATGGCCGTGAATCCTTCGGATTTCCAGACAAAAAGGAAAATATTGTTGCGTAACAAATGACAACTTCACGTCATCGGCGCCAGAATTCCGGGCTGACCAGCGCAATGATGACGAATATTTCCATGCGCCCCAGAATCATTGCCAGGCCCAGGATCAACCGCCCCGTGCCATCCAGATCGCCCCAGACAAAGGCCCCTTCGCGCACGGCATCCAGCAGCGGGCCATTGGTCGAAAGCGCCGCGACCGACAGGGCGAGGGAATCGACAAAGCCCACGCCCGTCAGCGCCAGCGCCAGCATGACCAGCGTCACCGTGGATACGAACAGCACCAGGAACATCCATGCCGCATAGGCCCCCTCGCGCCGGATATGGCGCGCCGCCTGCCCGGCCCCGCCAACCGATGAGGGATAGGTCAGCTTGCGAAACTCGCGCAGGCTGTGCTGATAGATGGCATAGGCGCGCAGCAGCTTGATCCCGCCGGCGGTGGTGGCCACGCCGCCGCCAATTCCCGAAAGAAACAGCAGGATAATCCCCGAACTGCCAAGCCCCGACCATTCTCGTGCCGTGTGCCAGTCCACGCTTTCAAAGCCCGTGGTGGTGAGGAAGGAAAGCGTCGTGAACAGGCTGCCCCACAACGCCCTGAGTGCGGCCAGGCTGTCGCGCCCGGCCTCGACCCCGATCGCACCCACCCAGTGGCGCAGGAACAGCAGCACGGTAAAAAACAGCATCAGCCCACCGGCCAGGCGGAATTCATGATCGTCAAACACCCCCGCCAGACCGGCGCGGGGATTGTCATTCGTGAAACTTCGGCGTGAAATTGCCAGCAACAGGAAAAGAAAGATCAGGATTTCGCTTCCCAGCCCGCCATGACTGCCGCCTGCCCCGGTGATGCCGCTGGTCGAAAGCGTCGCCATGGCCTTCATGACTGCGGAAAATGCGCGCTCGCCACTCAGCAGCAAGGCAATCGCCAGGATCACGGTCAACCCCAGATAGATCGGCCCGAGGCTGAACAGCGACCGTGCCATGCGCCCGGACACGCCAAGCCCGCGCCCATGAGCATGGATCCCCCCCCGCATGCCCGGCATCGGCGCCTTGCTTGAATAGACCTCGAATCCGCCAAGGTTGAGCGGGGCCAGTATGGCGAAGGCGCTGACCAGTATCAGCAGCCCCCCCAGCCATCCCACAAAGCCGCGCCACAGGTCGATCGGCTCGCCAAGATTGCGGCCGTGGTCGAACAGGCTGGCGCCCGTGGTGGTGAGGCTCGAAAGCATCTCGAAATACAGTTCCGAAAATGTGGCCGTGGGCACGAGAAAGACCAGTGGCAGCGCCAACAGCGCCGGCAAGACGATATAGGCCCCCAGCAGATCCATCAGGTGATCGCGGCCCGTGCGCCGGACCGGGCGGTTCTGGCTGGCCACGGCGACCAGCGACACGAACAGAAAGATCAGGATGCCGCTTTCCAGAAACACGCGCGCGGAACGAAAATCGCCCAGCCTGAACGCCAGCGCCATCGGCACCAGCATGGCCGGCGCGGTCAACCCCATCAGGATGACAAGCAGCGGAAGATTTCTGAGCCCACGCATCAGGCTTGCCCGCCCCTGCCCCGGTGCTGCATCCGGCGCTGCATCCGGTGCTGCATCCGGCGCTGGCCCCTTGCCCTGGTCAGCGATGCCACGCGGTTTTCCATGACCCTAGAAATAACCAATGCCGGGCTGGATCAGGCGCTCGACCTCGGGCACGTCCTTGGCCAGACAGAACAGCACGATGACATCACCCTCTTCGACGACGGTGGTCGAGGTCGGTCGGATGACCTCGTTGCCCTTCTTGATGCCGCCAAGCAGCACCCCTTCGGGGAAGGGAATGTCGCGCACCTTCTGATCGACGATCGGCGACGGCGACATCACCTGCGCCTCGATCACCTCGGCCTCGGCATCGCCGATCGAATAGACCGAGCGAATCCGCCCCAGCCGCACATGGCGCAGGATGGATGAAACCGTCGTTGCCCGCGGATTGACAAAGGCATCGATATTGAGCGGCCCCATCAGCGAATTCAGGCTGGGGTCATTGACCAGCGCAATCGCCATGGGGCAACCTGCGGCCTTGGTTCTTGTCGAAACCAGAAGGTTCGTCTTGTCGTCATCGGTCACCGCAAGAACCGCATCGGCCTCTTGTATGTTGGCCTCTTCCAGAAGGTCGCTGTCCAGCCCGTCGCCATGCAGCACGATGGTGCGTTCAAGCGCATCTGCCGCCCGTTCGGCCACGGCACGATCCATCTCGATCACCTTGGCGCGCACCCGGTCAGTGCGCTGTTCCAGCTTGCGCGCAACCGCAAGCCCCACATTGCCCCCGCCGATGATCACCACGCGTTCGCGTTTTTTCACCGACTTGCCAAAGATTTCCAGCGTGCGCCCCAGATCCTCGGTATGGGTAAAGATATAGATCTGGTCGCCAACAAACAGCTGGTCGCCCGGCTCGGGAACGAACAGCATGCCGTCGCGACGCACCCCGACAACAATCGCTCGCAAGGTCGAGAACAGCTCGGACAGCTGGCGCAGCGGCGTGTTCAGCACCGCACAGCTTTCATCAAGCGAAACGCCGATCAGCTGGCCCTGACCGTCAAGGAAATCCTCGATATCAAAGGTCGCGGGCGACAGCAGGCGCCGCAGCGCGGCCTCGGCAACCTCGCGTTCGGGGCTGATGACCACATCGATCGGCATGTGGTCGCGGCGGTAAAGGTCGGAATAGATGGCATCAAGATAGCTTTGCGCCCGCAGCCGCGCGATCTTGCGCTGGACCGAAAAGATCGAATGGGCCACCTGGCAGGTGACCATGTTGACCTCGTCCGAAAAGGTTGCGGCGATGATCATGTCGGCGTCATTCGCGCCGGCTTGGTCAAGCACATCCGGATAGGAGGCAAACCCCGTCACGCCGGCAACATCCAGCGTCTCGGTCGCCCGGCGCACCAGCTCGGGGTTGCTGTCAACCACGGTTACATCGTTGTTTTCTGCGGAAAGATGGCGCGCAATCTGCCAGCCGACCTGCCCGGCGCCACAAATGATGATCTTCATCGGGGTCTCCAAAGGCTGCCCGGCCCCTGTTTCGCAAATGCCGCCAGCCAGGTCAATTCCGGAATGTCCGGCGCATCTGGCGCCAAGGGGGGCGACATGTTGCGCAACAACCACGCATACCTGAAATAGCGTGACATTTTGATCGATACACCCTATATTGTGTGCGTGACTATCCCGACTACACAAGTGAAATCACAAGGTGAGGACACCATCATGTTGAAAAAGAACGTCGGAACGGTTGACCGCATCATTCGCGCCATCATCGGCGTCGTCCTGATCGCAGCCTATTTCATGTATCCGGACATGGCCTACAAGCTGGTGGCGCTGATTGTCGGCCTGATCCTGCTGGTGACGGCCATATTGTCGTCTTGCCTGCTCTATTCGATCTTCGGGATCAAGACCAGCAAGAGCGACAGCTAGGAACCGAAATCCGTATCATCGGAAACCTCGCGCAAGGCGAGGTTCGCGCCCGACCCCGAGGGGGGCGCCGTGATATCTGTGCAGGGGTTTTCGCAAGTGAAACGTCGCGACCTGCCAAGCCGGCCCCGCCAATTCGCGCCCGCCTGGGGGGCGGGGTCGGGCGCGAACCGGATCGCAAGCGATCCGGGAGGTGACAATTCAACATAGCGCAGCCTGGATTCAGGCAGCCAGGAATAACGCAAGCCCCCCGGCGGCTAGCCCTCAAGCAGGTTCAGCAGCGCAACCTTGTGGCGTGCAACCATGCGGCGGCCTTCTTCGATTGCAAGGGCCGCGTTATACAATTCCAGCGACTTGACCACATCCGGATCACCGTTCAGCAGCACATGGGGCGGGTCGCCCGCCAGGCGTGCGCGCAGGATCTGCACCACCATCATTTCGATCGCGCTGCTGACCACGGTCAGATAGCCGGGGCTGCGCGGGCCTTCAGGCGGGGCAAACAGCCCGGCACCCAGCGCCTTGGGCAGTTTGCCGGCAAGATGGGTGAAAATCCCCTGCTGCTCGTCCATGATGTCGGGCGACCAGATGCTGCCGCCCAAAGGCGTGCCCGCATTCACGGCAATGATGATCTCGGCCCCCATGGCGCGGGCCACCGACACCGGCACCGGGTTTGTCAGCCCGCCATCAAGCAGCCACTTGCCCTTGATCCGCGCCGGGCCCAGCAACCCCGGCACCGCGGATGAGGCCCGCAGCGCGTCGGCCAGGTTGCCCCGCTTCAGCCAGACTTCGCGGCCGGTCTGCATGTCGCTGGCAACGGCGCGAAAGGGCACAGAGAGATCTTCGATATTTTCCGGCAGGCCCAGCTCGGCCGGCAGGTTCAAAATCGCCTTGCCCAGCACCAGCCCGCCCCCGGACAGGCGCACATCCAGCATGGCAAGGAACTTGCGGCGCGTGATCGAAAGCGCCCATTCCTCGATCACGTCAAGCTTGCCTGCCGCATAGGCCGCCCCCACGATCGCCCCCATCGAGGCACCTGCGATCACGTCAGGGCGAATCCCCAGCTCTTCCAGCCCGCGCAACACCCCGACATGGCACCACCCGCGCGCGCCGCCCGAACCAAGCGCCAGACCAATGACCGGACCTGCCATCTTTCCCCCTATTCCGCCGCCGCGCGCCGACGCGAGAGGATCTCGCGCAGATATCGCCCGGTATGGCTGCCTTCGACCATGGCCACATCCTCGGGGGTGCCGGTGGCAATGATGCGCCCACCGCCGTCGCCGCCCTCGGGGCCAATGTCTATCACATGATCCGCGGTCTTGATGACGTCCAGATTATGTTCGATCACGATCACGGTATTGCCCTGATCGACCAACTCGTGCAGCACCTCAAGCAGCTTGCGCACATCCTCGAAATGCAGCCCCGTGGTGGGTTCGTCCAGAATGTACAGCGTGCGCCCGGTTGACCGCTTGCTCAGCTCTTTCGACAGCTTGACGCGCTGTGCCTCGCCGCCCGAAAGGGTGGTCGCCTGCTGGCCCACCTTGATATAGCCCAGCCCGACCCGGCGCAGGGCGGTCATCTTTTCGCGGATGCTGGGCACCGCCTTGAAAAACTGTTCGGCGTCTTCAACCGTCATGTCCAGAACGTCGGCGATACTTTTGCCCTTGAAGCGGATTTCCAATGTCTCGCGGTTATAGCGCTTGCCCTTGCAGCTTTCGCAGGTGACATAGACATCGGGCAGAAAGTGCATCTCGATCTTGATGACGCCGTCGCCCTGACAGGCCTCGCAGCGCCCGCCCTTGACGTTGAAGCTGAACCGCCCCGACTTGTAACCCCGCGCCTGCGCTTCGGGCAGCCCCGCAAACCAGTCGCGAATGGGGGTGAAGGCGCCGGTATAGGTGGCCGGGTTGCTGCGTGGCGTGCGCCCGATGGGGCGCTGGTCGATGTCGATCACCTTGTCCAGATATTCCAGCCCGCGCACGGCCTCGCAGGGTGCCGGCGTCTGGCGCGCGCCGTTCAGGCGCTGGCTCGCGGTCTTGAACAGGGTTTCGATGGTCAGGGTCGATTTGCCGCTGCCCGACACCCCGGTGACACAGGTGAAGGTGCCCAGCGGGAAACGCGCGGTCACGTTTTGCAGGTTGTTGCCGGTTGCGCCCTCGACCACAAGAAACTTGCCATTGCCCGCGCGGCGCTCGCCGGGGATGGGCACCTCGCGCTTGCCGGTCAGATACTGCCCGGTCAATGATGCCGGATCCTCGGCAATTTCCTGCGGCGAGCCCTGGGCGACGATATGGCCCCCATGCGCCCCCGCCCCCGGCCCCATGTCAAGCACATGGTCGGCGGCGCGGATCGCCTCTTCGTCATGTTCGACAACGATCACCGTGTTGCCCTGGTCGCGCAGGTTGCGCAGCGTGTCCAGCAGGCGACCATTGTCGCGCTGGTGCAGCCCGATCGAGGGTTCGTCCAGCACATACAGCACCCCGGTCAGCCCGCTGCCGATCTGGCTGGCCAGACGGATGCGCTGGCTTTCACCGCCGCTCAGCGTGCCCGCATTGCGCGACAGCGTCAGGTAATCGAGCCCGACATTGACCAGAAAGCCCAGGCGCTCGCGGATTTCCTTGAGGATGGCGCGCGCGATCTCGTTCTTTTGCGCGCTCAGCTGCGCGGGCACCTGTTCGGCCCAGGCACGGGCCTCGCGGATCGACATTTCCACCACCTGCCCCACATGCAGCCCGCCGATTTTCACCGCGCGGGCGGCCTCGTTCAGGCGATAGCCGCCGCAGGCGCCACAGGGGCGGTTGTTCTGGAAGCGTTCGAATTCCTCGCGGATCCAGTTGCTGTCGGTCTCGCGATAGCGGCGCTCCATGTTGGGAATGATGCCCTCGAAGGCACGCGTGACCTCGTAAACCCGCCCCCCCTCGTCATAGCGAAAGCGGATTTCCTCGTCGCCGGATCCGTGCAGCATGACCTGTTTCACCTTGTCCGGCAGGTCGCGCCAGGGTGTGTCGCGTTCGAAACCGTAATGGCGGGCGATGGCCTCGATCGTCTGGCGGAAATAGGGCGACTTGCCCTTGCGCCAGGGGGCCAGCGCGCCACCGTACAGCGAAAGCGTCGGGTCCGGCACGATCAGGCGTTCGTCAAAGAACAGCTCGACCCCAAGGCCATCGCAATCAGGGCAGGCGCCATAGGGCGCGTTGAAGGAAAACAGCCGCGGTTCGATTTCCGGAATGGTAAAGCCGCTGACCGGACAGGCAAAGTTTTCCGAAAACGTGATGCGCTCGGCCTCGCCCTCGCCCTCGCGCGGGGCGGTTTCCAGAATGGCGATGCCGTCGGCCAGGTTCAGCGCCGTGCGCAGGCTGTCGGCAAGGCGGGTTTCCAGCCCCTCGCGGATGATGATGCGATCAACCACCACGTCGATATCGTGGCGGAATTTCTTGTCGAGCTTTGGCGCGTCCTCGATCTCGTAGAACTTGCCGTCGATCTTGAGGCGCTGGAAACCCTGCTTTTGCAGATCCAGAAATTCCTTGCGATACTCGCCCTTGCGGTCACGCACGATCGGGGCCAGCAGATAGGCGCGCGTGCCCTCCTCCATCGCCATGATGCGATCGACCATCTCGGAAACCTGCTGGGCCTCGATGGGCAGGCCCGTCGCCGGGCTGTAGGGCGTGCCCACGCGGGCAAACAACAGGCGCAGGTAATCATAGATCTCGGTCACCGTGCCCACGGTCGAGCGCGGGTTCTTGGAGGTGGTCTTCTGCTCGATCGAAATGGCCGGCGACAGGCCGGTGATATGGTCGAGGTCGGGTTTCTGCATCATGTCCAGGAACTGGCGCGCATAAGCCGACAGCGATTCGACATAGCGGCGCTGCCCCTCGGCATAGATGGTATCAAACGCCAGGCTGGACTTGCCCGAGCCACTCAGCCCGGTGATCACCACCAGTTGGTCACGCGGCAGGCGCACATCTATCGATTTGAGGTTATGCTCGCGCGCACCAAGGATTTCGATGAATTTCTGTTCTGACATGAACGCTGGAATCCCTTGAACCACCCCGCCCTTTGCGGACGGTGCCAAGCATGGAACAAAACGTGACCCTCGACAAGCGGAATCGACCCTATCCACCGCCAGCCAGCGCCCTGCACATGGCGGAATGTCAGAAATTCCCCCGCATTTTTCGGGTTTGCAAAACGGGTTTCTGCCCTTGAAAATCACTGCCAACCATCATTGGGCGGGAATGGGCGAAAATATTTTATCTAACGTTTTCAGTTGCTTGTGAAATAGTTGCATTTTTTCTTAATTATGCTCTGGAAATATTCGCGCACGCGAATATATTTGGCCCCAACAAACACGCAATAACGGGGAAGCGGGCACCGCCCGGCCCGATAGCAAACAAAGGACACGAGAACCATGAATTTCGGTTTTGCCAATCCCTTCCGCACCTCTCAGCCTGCCGTCCGTTCGATGGCGCCGCAAGAGGCCGTTCAAAAGGCCGCCGCCGGCCAGCTTACGGTGATCGACGTGCGCGACCATAACGAAGTTGCCTCGACCGGCAAGGCCAAGGGCGCGCTGCATATCCCGCTGTTCATCCTGGCCCAGAAGGCTGACCCGCGCCACCCCGAGTTCCACCCCGAGCTGAACCCGGAAAAGCCCGTCGCCGTCTATTGTGCCTCGGGCGCGCGCTCGCAGATGGCCGCGCAGACGCTGGCCAGCCTGGGCTTTTCCGAAGTCTACAATATCGGCGGTCTGTTCCACTGGCAGGCCGCAGGCGGAGCCGTCGAATACTGACGACCGGCAACACGCCGACCACCCCCCACCGGCCAGATGACCGGATCGCGCCTGCCCGTAACTCCCTCGGGCGGGCGCATTTCCCTTTACGGCTGCGATCTGGCGCCTATCTGCCCATGACGGCCCGGACATAGGCCCTTGTCTCGGCAAATGGTGGCACGTCATTGTATAATGCCACTGCCTCGGGGCCGGCATTATAGGCGGCAACCGCCAGCTTCCAGCTGCCAAAGCGGATATATTGCTGCCACAGATACAGCGCCCCACCTTCGAGATTGGCCCGAGGATCGTGCGGATCGACGCCCAGCTTGCGTGCGGTTTCGGGCATCAGCTGCGCCAGACCGATTGCGCCTGCCGGCGAAACGATATCGGGGTTCCAGTTGCTTTCCATCTGGATGAGGCGGGCAAACAGATCCTTGGGCACACCAAACTGGGCGGCGGCCTTTTCGGCCATGGGCAGATACCTGCCCTTGTAGCCGCCCTCATATCGCGGCAGATGCCGGTCGGTGGGCAACAGCCGGCGGGAATCTTCGTATTGAACCGCCAGACGCTTTTCGATCAGCCGCTTCTGGTATTTCGGGATGCCCCCGGCCCGAACATGCTGCGGCAAGGCAACCGCCAAGCAGAGCGCAAGGGCAAGCGGCAACACCGGCCGGAATGAACACACAGACACCATGCAGCGACCATAGCAGATTCGGGGACCGATAGACCAACCATCATGTCGGCCCGGGAGATCCATCAATCCCCCTCTGTCGGCAGGCAGGCGCGTGATGCGCCCTATTCCGCCGCCTGCTGTTGTGGCGCCCCGCCTGCCCTGAATTTTTTCAGCAACCGCGCGCGCTTTTTCTCGAACGCCTCGATTGACGCCATCTTGACCGGGCCGAAACCCTTGATTTCCAGCGGCAACGCCGCAAGCTCGCGGGCCAGTTTCACCTTGTCCGGGGTCAGCCCTGCCAGGATTTCCTGCATGTCCTGTTCATACTGGGCAATCAGGCGGCGTTCCTCACGCCGTTCGGCGCTGTAGCCGAAGATGTCCAGCGCTGTGCCACGCAGCCCCTTGAGGCGCGCAAGCATACGAAAGACCGGCAGAATCCAGGGGCCGAATTCACGCTTTTTCGGTCGCCCGTCCGGGCCGATTTTCGAAAGCAGCGGCGGCGCAAGGTGGAAGCTGAGGCGCATGTCGCCTTCCAGTTCGCTTTCGACGAATTTGCGCGTGGTTTCCACATGCAGGCGGGCGACCTCGTATTCGTCCTTGCAGGCCAGCAGCTTGTGATAGGCCTCGGCCACCTGCGCGCGCAGATCGCCGGCGCGATCGACCAGCGACAGGTATTTCTGTGCCAGCGCGTCATTCTGATAGGCACGCAGATGATCGGCCCGCAGCGCGATGCGTTCCTCCAGCGTCTTGGGCTTGTCCACCACCGTCTCGCGCACGATCTCTTCGGCTTCCTGCGGATGCAGGATCGCCCAGCGCCCGATGTCAAAGGCCTGCTTGTTGCCCTCGACGCCAGCGCCGTTCAGTTCGATCGCGCGCAGGATGGCCTCGCGCGTCAGCGGCACAAGGCCCTGCTGCCAGGCAGCGCCCAGGATCATCATGTTCGAATAGATCGAATCCCCCAGCAGCTTGCGCGCCAGCACCGTCACGTCAAGAAACCGCACCCCGTCCTCACCAAGGCGGGCCTCAAGCGCAAGACGCAGCCGGTCATTGGGAACCTGGAAATTCGGGTTTCGGGTGAACTCGCCGGTGATGATCTCGTGGCTGTTGACCACCGCACGGGTGCGGCCCTGCTTCATCAGCCCCAGCGTGGTAGAACCCGCAGAAACCACCAGATCGCCGCCGATGATGGCGTCGGCCTCGCCCACGGCGACGCGCACGGCGTTGATGTCGTCGGGCTTGTTGGCAACGCGCAGGTGGATGTGCACCGCGCCGCCCTTTTGCGCAAGGCCGGCCATTTCCATCATGCCGGCACCCTTGCCGTCCAGATGGGCCGCCTGCGCCATGATGGCACCGATGGTCACAACCCCGGTGCCGCCCACGCCGGTGATGACGAAATTATGCGTGCCGCTGATTTCGGGCAGCTCGGGTTCAGGCAGATGCGGCAGATCCAGCGTCCGGGTTGCGGCCTTGCGCAGCTTGCCGCCCGAGACCGTCACGAAGCTGGGACAGAACCCGTTGAGGCAGGTAAAGTCCTTGTTGCAGCTTGACTGGTCAATCGCCCGCTTGCGCCCGAATTCGGTTTCCAGTGGCACGATCGACACACAGTTCGACTGCACACCGCAATCACCGCAGCCCTCGCAGATATCGGCATTGATGACAACGCGGCGGTCGGGGTCGGGAAACAGGCCCCGCTTGCGGCGGCGGCGCTTTTCGGCGGCGCAGGTCTGCACATAGATGATCGCCGTGACGCCCTTGATCCTGCTCATCTTTTCCTGAACATTCATCATCTCGTCACGGCTGTGTCTTTCGATACCCGACGGGAAAGCCGAAAGGTCCAGCTCTTCTTTCTCGTCATAGACCAGCGCCACATGCCTGACACCCATGGCCAGCAGCTCGCGCGCGATCTGCTGCGGGCTCAGGTCGCCCTCATTGGGCTGGCCGCCGGTCATGGCAACGGCATCGTTGAACAGGATCTTGTAGGTGATGTTGGTGCCGCTTGCCAGCGCGGCACGGATCGCCTGCACGCCTGAATGGTTGTAGGTGCCATCGCCCAGATTCTGGAAAACATGGTCGCGTTTCGAGAAATGCGATTCCCCTATCCAGTTGGCGCCCTCGCCACCCATATGGGTAAAGCCCAGCGTGTTGCGATCCATCCATTGCACCATGAAGTGGCAACCGATGCCGGCATAGGCGCGGCTGCCCTCGGGCACCTTGGTCGAGGTATTATGCGGGCAGCCCGAACAGTAATAGGCCAGACGGCTGGCAATTTCGGGGGCGTTGTTGTTGGCCTCGGCCTGTTCCAGCAGGGCAAGGCCTGCCTTGATGCGCTCGGTTCCGCGCCCCTCTTCCTGCAGGATCATGCCCAGCTTGCGGGCAATCATCACCGGCTCCAGCGCATAGCGTGTCGGGAAAAGTTCCTCTCCGCGATCGGTTTTCCAGCCATAGACGCGGCGGCCACGGCGGTCATCGAATATCGCCTCCTTGACCTGTACCTCGATCAGCTTGCGCTTTTCCTCCACCACGATGATCAGGTCCAGCCCCTCGGCCCATTCGTGAAAGCTGGTCATGTCCAGCGGCCAGGTCATGGCAACCTTGTAGGTGGTGATCCCCAGACGCTCGGCCTCGGCGGCGTCGATACCCAGAAGATCGAGCGCATGCATCAGATCAAGCCAGTTCTTGCCCGCCGACACGATACCGATCTTGGCGCCCGGCTTGCCCCAGACACGCCGGTCCAGCCGGTTGGCGCGGCCAAAGGCCTCGGCCGCGAACCGCTTGTAATCCTGAAGGCGCGCCTCTTGGGCGATACGGTCATCCAGCAGGCGGATGTTGAGGCCCCCCGGCGGCATCTCGAATTCTGCCTCGGAAGGGCGCACCAGCTTGATGCGGTCGGGCGAGGCATCGACCACGGCGGTTGCCTCGATCGTGTCCTTCATGGATTTCAGGCCGACCCAACAGCCGGAATAGCGGCTGAGCTCATAGCCGATCAGGCCGAAATCAAGGATTTCCTGCACCCCGGCGGGCGACAGGATCGGCATCATGATATCGACGAAGGACCATTCCGACTGATGCAAGGTGGTCGAGCTTTCGCCGGTATGGTCATCACCCATCACCGCGACCACGCCACCATGTTTCGATGTGCCCGCCATGTTGGCATGGCGGAACACGTCGCCCGAGCGGTCAACCCCCGGCCCCTTGCCGTACCACAGGCCGAACACGCCATCATGGCGGCCCTCGCCCCGCAACTCGGCCTGCTGGGTGCCCCACAGTGCGGTTGCGGCCAGATCTTCGTTCAGGCCCGGCTCGAACAGGACATTGGCCGCCTCGAGATGCTTTTTCGCGCGCATCATCTGCAGATCGACCGCCCCAAGCGGCGAGCCGCGATAGCCGGTGACGTATCCCGCCGTGTTCAGCCCGGCCGCCCGGTCGCGCGCGGCCTGCATCAGCATCAGGCGAACCAGCGCCTGCGTGCCGTTCAGCAAGACGCGGTGCTTGCCGAGATCGAAACGATCCTCAAGGGTGATGTCCTGAATTCCCATGCCGACTCGCCTCCCATAACTGCGGTTGGTTGCCGCAATGATAGGTCATTATTGCTGACCTACCAAGTCAATTTTTCGTTTTTCTTTTGTTTGCATTCCACCAGCCGGCACCGCTATTGTGACGCCAAAACGCAAAGCAACGATAAAAAAGCAGGGCGGACAATGGATTGGGACAAGTTGCGCATATTTCACGCGGTTGCGGATGCCGGCAGCCTGACCCATGCCGGCGACAAGCTGCACCTGTCGCAATCCGCCGTCAGTCGCCAGATCCGCGCCCTCGAAGAAAGCCTGAACGTCACCCTGTTCCACCGCCATGCCCGCGGGCTGATCCTGACCGAACAGGGCGAGCTGCTATTCGACGCCACCACCGCCATGGCCAAGAGGCTCGAAGCCGCCGAGGCCCGCATCCGTGACAGCGAGGACGAGGTATTCGGCGAATTGCGCGTCACCACGACCATCGGTTTCGGCACGCTGTGGCTGGCGCCGCGTCTTTCCACGCTTTACGAGAAATACCCCGATCTGAAAATCGACCTGATGCTGGAAGAACGCGTTCTCGACCTGCCCATGCGCGAGGCCGATCTTGCCATCCGCATGAAGGAACCCAGCCAGGCCGATCTGGTCCGGCGGCGCCTCATGGCCGTCAAGATCAAGCTGTATGCGGCGCCTGAATACCTTGAAAAACACGGCACGCCGCATACGCTTGACGACCTGCAAAAACACCGGCTGATCTGTCAGAACTCACGCGCACCGCAGGTTTCGGCCAGCGCCTCGCTCATCCGCAGGCTGTTTTCGGCCGAGATATCTTCGCATCTCACGGTCAATAATTACTTTGGAATCCTGCAAGGTGTCATCCAGGGGCTGGGCATCGGCGTGCTGCCCGATTACCTGACCGAAGACTTTCCGCAGCTGGTCAATGTGCTGCCCGAAGAGGAAAGTGGTGAGGTGCCTGTGTACCTTGCCTACCCCGAGGAGCTGCGCCATTCCAAGCGGATTGCAGCCTTCCGCGACTTTGTGATCGACGAGGTGATCGCCTACCGAAGACGCAACAAAACCACCTGATTTCAAATAGTTGGGCCGAGCCATGCAGTTTTTAGATAGCTGGTATGCATGAAATTTGCGCTTTTTTTCTTGATAAGCCGGCCCCGCACCCCTATCTCGGTTCGTGAAGCAGGTGGTTGAGCGACGCTCCTGCCTGTTTCACCTCCCTGTTGGACTTAAAGGCCGAGCTTGTCTCGGCCTTTTTTTTATCCTGACGCGGCGAATCGCCCATTTCGCGCCACACAGCTTGCCAAACAATCACGCATATTATATTCAAATATCAAAATACATAAAATCGCTTCTCAGGGGTGTACATGTCAATCATTCGCAATCTTCTGGCCCTTCTCGGGGTCATCTCACTTGCAATCGCGATCTGGTTTGGGCCGACCGCCTGGCGCTACAAGACCGCATTCGACAATTTCGACCCCAGGGCATTTGACGTCTACAAGACCATGTTCGACCGCCTGATCGAAACCGGCAACGCCGCCGATGCCACCGTCTGGCGCGCAAAGGTCGCTGACGGGCTGAGCTTTCAGGATGTGGACGAATCCATCCGGCAGATTGCCATTGCCAACAACATCAAGGATGTCGGCGCCCTGCCCCTTGGCGACCAGGTCGAGGCCATGACCGGCAAGAAGTGGCGCAAGCTCAAGATCTACCTTTATTGCAACCCCCTGACCGCAGCCCGGATGGTCGAGTATTCCATTGCCTATTCGGCCTACCTCCCCTGTCGGGTGTCGCTGGTCGAGGATGACAAGGGCCAGCTCTGGATCACCACGCTGGACATGGACATGATGATATATGGCGGCAAGACCCTACCGCCCGAGCTGCTGACAGATGCCCTGCGCGTGCGCGCCATCATGAAAGACATTCTTGCCCGCGCCGCCGAAGGCGATTTCTGAGCCGTCCATGCGGGGGCCAGCCCCCGCGCCCCCGGAGTATTTGCACAAAGAAGAAACCGGGAGAGGAACATTCCCCACCCGGTTCCATTTCGTGCCCGTTTCATGGCTGCGTGTCGATTTCAGCCGAACACCGTGGTCAGGGCGTTGTCCATGGCGCTGATGATCTCGTCTATTTCGGCCTTGCCCACGATCAGCGCCGGGCTGAGGCACAGCGTGGTGTTCAGCCCGTTGAGCGAGCGGTTGGTCACCCCGATCAGCACCCCTTGGGCCAGGCATTCGGCCACCACCGCCTGGGCCTGTTTTTCGTCCACGGGCTGTTTGCTTTCGCGGTCGGCGACCAGCTCGGCGCCGCAGAACAGGCCCATGCCGCGCACGTCGCCGATGACCTCGTGACGGTCCATCAGCGCGTGCAGGCGCTCCATCAGATAGGCACCCATCTCGTTGACGTTGGAAAGCAGGTCTTCGTCCTCGATGATGCGAAAGTTTTCCAGCGCCGCGGCCGGGCCGGCTGTGCAGCCGCCAAAGGTGGAAATGTCGCGGAAATAGTCCATCGGGTCGTCGGGATTTTCCTTGAACATCTCGAACACCCGTTCGGTTGTCACGGTGCAGGAAATCGCCGCATAGCCGCTGGCAACCCCCTTGGCCATGGTCACGAAATCGGGCTCGATCCCGAATTGTTGATAGCCGAACCACTTGCCGGTGCGCCCGCAGCCGCAGACGACCTCGTCGATGTGCAGCAGGATGTCATATTTGCGGCAGATCTCCTGCACGCGGGGCCAATAGCCTTCGGGCGGGACGATCACGCCGCCGCCGGCGGTAACGGGCTCAAGCACGAGCGCGCCCACGGTTTCGGGGCCTTCGCGCAGGATGACCTCTTCGATGGCATCGGCCGCGCGGCGGCCGTATTCCTCGTCAGGCACATCCCATTGCTTGCGATAGCTCAGGCAATGGGGCACCTCGACGAAACCGGGCGTCAGGGGGCCGTATTGTGCGGCCCGCTGCGGCTGGCCCGAGGTGGACAGCGTGGTGATGGTCGTGCCGTGATAATCGCGGTCGCGATACAGGATCTTGTATTTCTTGCCACCGTATTTCTTGTGCGCGATCTGGCGCACCATCTTGTAGACCTTTTCATTGGCCTCGGATCCCGAATTGCTGAAATAGACGCGGCTCATGCCCGGCATCTTTTCCAGCAGCTTTTCCACAAACAGCGACCCGGGGATCGACCCGCCCGAGCCTGCGAAATAGTTCAGCTTGACCAATTGATCACGCACCGCATTGGCGATGCTTTCGCGCCCATAGCCGACATTGACCGTCCAGACCCCGCCCGAGACGGCATCGAGATAGCGTTTGCCGCGGGCGTCCCAGATATGCATGCCCTTGCCCTCGACGATGACGAGGGGATCCGAGGTTTCGAATTTCTTGTGCGGTGTCAGATGATGCCAGACATGGGCACGATCGGCCTCGATGATGTGGTCCATGTCATTGGCTGAAAATCCCGATTCCATATCCCTGATTCCCTGTTGTTGCATACAAGATGAGGTGCCCAGCGGCGCCCCTTGCCGACCGGACTCTGATCCAGCGTTCCGGCGGGTCATAGGTCCAGTCCATATCGTGATTAGCGCCAGTTTGCGCCGCAACATCCGAACCGCCCAACGAAAAACGGCGCGCCCGCGAAAACGCCGCTGGCGCGCCACCATCAGGAGATCGGCCACCTTGCGGCATTGGCCTGTTGCAACAGTGGCCCAGCAGCTTCCCCAACGTTAGGTCCAGTTTGTGTGAACAATCATACCAGAATGTCAGATCGGCACGCCACGCGCATGCTTGATCTCGCGCATGACCATGTTGGTGCGCACATGCTGAAGCCCCGGCAGGCGAAACAGGAAATCCTCGAGAAACGCATTATAGGCGTCCAGATCCGCACAGCGCACCCGCAGATGATAGTCGGATTCGCCTGCGGTTGCGAAACAGTCAAGCACCTCTGGCCGAACCGAGATCGCCTTGATGAATTCCTCGACATAGCGTGCATCATGGCGGGCCAGCTGCACATTGACGATGGCGTGAAACCCCATCCCGCAGGCCTGGGCATCCAGCACCGCCATGTATCCGGTGATATAGCCCGCCTGTTCAAGCGCCCGCACCCGGCGCCAGCAGGCCGAGGGCGACATGCCGGCGGCCTCGGCCAGTTCCTGATTCGAAATCCGGCCGTTTTTCTGCAGCTCGGCCAGAAGGCGGCGATCCTGCTTTTCCAGTTCCAAGTCAATCTCCACTGATCAATTCATTTCTCATCAGGCCGTTTCTAGAAAGGATTTTCCAGGTTTTCAACGGTTGACACCCAAAACTGAACAAAGATTTCACCCGGAACGGTGTAAACTTCCCTCTCAAGAGGGAGAAGCAGCACATGACCATCCATCCGTCATTTCTGGATCAATATGCACTTGAAGATCGCTACAGCCGCCAGAAAGGCCGCGTATTCCTGACCGGCACGCAGGCATTGGTGCGCATCCTGCTGGATCAGGCGCGACGCGACCGCAAGGCGGGGCTGAACAGCGCGGGGTTCGTCTCCGGCTATCGTGGCTCGCCGCTGGGTGCACTGGATGGCGAGCTGTGGAAGGCCGAGAAGGCCCTGAAAGAGGCACGCGTCGAATTCCTTCCCGCGGTGAACGAGGATCTTGCCGCCACCGCCGTCATGGGCACGCAATCGGTCGAAACCATGGCGCGGCGTCGCGTCGATGGCGTCTTTGCCATGTGGTATGGCAAGGGCCCGGGGGTTGATCGTTCGGGGGACGCGCTGAAGCACGGCAATGCCTATGGATCCTCGCCCCATGGGGGGGTGCTGGTGGTGGTGGGCGACGATCACGGCTGTGTTTCGTCGTCGATGTCGCACCAGTCGGATGCGGCGCTGCTCAGCTGGTTCATGCCGGTTCTGCACCCCGCCAATGTGGCCGAATATCTGGAGTTCGGTGAATATGGCTATGCGTTGTCGCGGTTCTCGGGCGCGTGGGTCGGCTTCAAGGCAATCTCGGAAATCGTCGAATCCGCCGCCTCGATCACCCTGCGGCCCGACCGCAATTTCGCACGCCCCGATTTCACACCGCCCGCTG
Organism: Paracoccaceae bacterium; assembly: GCA_030950185.1. Lineage (GTDB taxonomy): Bacteria > Pseudomonadota > Alphaproteobacteria > Rhodobacterales > Rhodobacteraceae > UBA5972. The sequence continues at coordinate 19,506 of JAUZRU010000062.1, forward strand.
ACGGGCTGCACTATCGCTGGCCCGACCTGCCGGGACCGCAGATCGAGGAACGGCTCGAAGCCAAGAAACACGCCATCCTTGCCT
>JAUZRU010000063.1 GCA_030950185.1 Paracoccaceae bacterium
AAGGACATCGCCTGCCCGCGGGTTTCATTGCTGGCAGCATCGTTCAACCAGCTTTCCGCAACCACATAAACGCCGGAAAAGCAGAACCCGATCACGACCCGCATCAACACCCAGGCCACCGGGTCCGGCGCGGCGGCATACAGGATCAGCACGGCCGAGATGAACGAGGCCAGCGCCGCAAAAACCCGCACATGCCCGACCCGCCTGATCATGGCCGGTGCCATATACGACCCCCCAAGAAAGCCCAGGAAATAGGCCGACATCACGAAAGACATCGAGGTGGTGCTGAACCCCTCGGCGGCACCACGCACGCCCAGCAACGTGCCCTGCAGGCCATTGCCCATCATCAGCAGGAACATGCCCAGCAGCAGGGCCCAGGAATTTCGCGCAACCGACAGCATCAGCGGCCTCCATCGACATCATGGACGCCCCATAGGGGATTCGCCCGCATCACAGCCGCCCAATCGCGACATGGCCGGGCCGCGGATGGTCGCTTTTCGCTATCCGTAACGCAGCGACAGCTCGCGATTCACGCTTTCCAGAAACCGCGCCGCCGCCACAGGCAGGGTGCGCCCCCGCAAATGACCGGCGATCAGCATGCCTGCCGGCGCCCCCTTGAGGTCAAGCGGCACCGCGACCAGACCCTCTTGCGCCAGCCTCGGGCGCAGATTGACCGCCAGCGCAAAACTCAGCGCGTCGCTGTCCTGCGACATCAGGCGCAACAGATCCAGGCTGTTGGATTCGACCGCCGCCGACAGGCGCAAGCCCACACGCGCGGCAATGCCATCCAGCGCCTGCCGGATCCCGCTGGGGGCACGCGGCAACAGCAGCGGGTAGTCGATGCAGTCATATATCCTGACCATCTCGCGCCCGGCCAGCGGGTGGCTTGCCGACATCACGCAGTAAAGCGGCTGCTCGACCGAACAGACCACCTGGAATTCGGCCAGGCGGGTCGGCTCGAACACGATGGCGATGTCGTTGCTGTTGTCCAGCAACGAAACCTCGGCCTCGCCCCGATCCAGCATGGCCACGCCGAATGTCACCGCGGGAAACTCGGCCAGGTGGCGGCGGATCAGCGCGGGCAGGAAATACTGCGCCACCTCGCGCGTGGCGGCGATGTTCACATGCCCTGCCCGCATGCCCGAAAGGTCGGCAATGCGCGATTTCACGCGCTCCATGTCGGCAATCTGGTCGCGGATATGCTTCAGCAGGATTTCGCCAGCCACATTCGGCCGCAGCCCCGAAGGGTGGCGTTCGAAGATCTCGACGCCAAGTTCCTGTTCGAATGCCAGAACGCGGCGGTTGAGGGCGGATGCGGTAATGCCCAGCTCTTCGGCGGCGCGACGGAGCGAGCCCGTCTTGGCGATTTTTTCGATATATTTCAGGATCAAGAGGTGGCGCATGGGTCGATCTCGGTCATGGTGTTGCGTTTTATGCAACGCATCACTGATTTCTTAGCAGCAGACATCAACACCTCCAAGGCGTATCACGGGCTCAAAGCCGGGGAATCGCACATTCCGCTGCGGCGAAACCGCCAAGGAGATCGTTACATGGCCAGAAGACTTGTCATCATCGGCGCCGGAATGGCCTCGGGCCGGCTGCTGGAAGAACTGTTCGACAGACAGCCCGGCGCCTGGGACATCACCCTGTTCGGGGCCGAGCCGCGCGGCAACTACAACCGCATCATGCTGTCGCCGGTTCTGGCCGGTGAAAAGCAATTCGACGAGATCGTCACCCATGATGCGCATTGGTATCAAGGCCACGGGGTCACCACCCGTTTTGCCGAGCCGGTGGTCAGGATCGACCGTCATGCCAAGCGGGTCATAAGCCCCGGCGGGGTGACCGAATATGACAAGTTGATCGTTGCAACCGGCTCGGCCAGTTTCCGTGTTCCGGTGCCCGGCAAGGATCTGCCCGGTGTCATCGGGTTTCGCGACTATGACGATGTTCAGGCGATGCTTGACGCCGCCAGGCGGCCGGGGGGCAATGCCGTCATCATCGGCGGCGGGCTGCTGGGGCTCGAGGCCGCCGCCGCCCTCGATGCGCAAGGCATGAAGGTCACCGTTCTGCACCTGATGGGCCATCTTATGGAACGCCAGCTTGACGAGGCCGCCGGATACCTGCTGCAACGGGAACTGGAAAGCCGCGAGATCACCGTCATCTGCAATGCCCACACCAAGGCCATTCTGGGCCATGACAAGGTTGATGCGGTGCTGCTTGAGGACGGGCGCGTGTTCGATGCCGACCTTGTGGTGATGGCCGCCGGCATCCGCCCCGAAACGCGGCTGGCAATCGATGCCGGGCTGCATGTGGAACGCGGCATCATTGTCGATGACCAGATGCAGACATCCGACCCCGACATCTACGCCCTTGGCGAATGTGTGGAACATGACGCAACCGTCTATGGCCTTGTCGCCCCGCTTTACGACATGGCGCGGGTTCTGGCGCAGGTATTGACCGGCCAGGACGCCGCCTTTGTGCCGCCCGCGGTTTCGACCAAGCTCAAGGTCACGGGGGTGGATCTGTTTTCCGCCGGAGATTTCGCCGATGGCGACGGGCGCGAGGACATCGTCTTTCGCGACCCGGCACGCGGCATCTACAAGCGTCTGGTGTTGCAGGACAACCGCATCATCGGCGCGGTGATGTATGGGGATACCGCCGACAGCAGCTGGTTCTTTGCCAAGCTGAAAACAGCCGAGGACATCTCGGACATCCGCGACACGCTGATCTTTGGCCCGGCCTGGCAGGGGGGTACCCCCGCGGACCCTTTGGCAGCCGTTGCAGCCTTGCCGCCTGAGGCGGAAATCTGTGGCTGCAACGGCATATGCAAGGGCGCGATCGTCAGTGCCATCGAAAACGGCGCCCATGATATTGGCGCGGTGCGCGCAACAACCAAGGCCTCGGCCTCGTGCGGCAGCTGCGCGGGCCTGGTCGAACAATTGCTTGCGCTCACGCTGGGCGACGATTTCCAGGCCCCGGCCGAGGCGCCGGTCTGCGGCTGCACCGATCTGGGCCATGACGACATCCGCCGCCTGATCCGCGCCAAGGGGCTGAAAACGATCCCGGCGGTGATGCAGGAACTGGGCTGGAAAACCTCTTGCGGCTGCCATGTCTGCCGCCCGGCGCTCAACTATTACCTGATCTGCGAATACCCGCTGGAATACCGCGACGACGCCCAAAGCCGTTTCGTCAACGAACGCAACCACGCAAATATCCAGAAGGACGGCACATTTTCCGTGATGCCCCGCATGTGGGGCGGCATGACCACGCCCGCGCAGCTGCGCGCCATTGCGGACGCGGCAGAAAAATACGACGTGCCGGCGGTCAAGGTGACGGGCGGCCAGCGGATCGACCTGCTGGGCGTTCGGCGCGAGGATCTGCCGGCAATCTGGGCCGATCTCAACCGCGCGGGGCTGGTTTCGGGGCACGCCTATGCCAAGGGGCTGCGCACGGTCAAGACATGCGTCGGCACCGATTTCTGCCGCTTTGGCACACAGGACAGCACCGGCCTTGGCATCCGCCTTGAAAAGATCCTCTGGGGATCGTGGACCCCGCACAAGGTCAAGCTGGCGGTATCGGGCTGTCCGCGCAATTGTGCCGAAGCCACCTGCAAGGATATCGGCGTCATCTGTGTGGACAGCGGCTATGAGGTTTCGGTCGCCGGCGCCGCGGGGATGGAGCTGAAGGAAACCGAACCCCTTGCCAAGGTTGCAACCGAAGACGAGGTCATCGCCCTGACCTGCGCCTTTGTGCAGCTGTATCGCGAAAACGCCCGCTATCTGGACCGGCCCCATAAATGGGTGGCCCGTGTGGGCATGGACTGGGTGCGCAAGCAGGTGGTCGATGACGCAGATCAGCGCGCCGCGTTGATTGAACGCTTTGAAACTTCGCAATTGGTGTATCGTAAGGATCCCTGGGCCGCGCAGGCGAAACCCGACATGCGGCGCGAGAAATGGGCCCCGCTGGCCGATCTGACACTGGAGGCAGCCGAATGAGTACCTGGATGGACATTGCCGCGCTTGACGACATCCCGCCCCGCGGCGCACGCGTGATCAAGACCCCCCTGGGCTGTGTCGCCCTGTTTCGCACCCATGACGACCGGTTGTTTGCGCTTGATGACGCCTGCCCCCACAAGAAGGGCCCCCTTTCCGAGGGCATCGTGCATGGCCATGCCGTCACCTGCCCGCTGCACAACTGGGTGATCGACCTTGAAACAGGTCAGGCGCAAGGCAATGACCATGGCCGGGTGAACACCTGGCGCGCGCGCGTTGAAAAGGGCCGTGTTCTGCTGGATGTCAGCCGCCTTGCCGCAAGGTCAGCCGCATGAAGAACGTGATCCGCACAACCTGTCCCTATTGCGGGGTCGGCTGCGGCGTGTTGGCCAGCCCCAAGGGCCGGATCAAGGGCGACCCGGATCACCCGGCCAATTTCGGGCGCCTGTGTTCCAAGGGCGCGGCGCTGGGGGAAACCCTGTCGCTGGACGACCGTGTTCTGCACCCCGAAATCAATGGCGCGCGCGCTGACTGGAACACGGCGCTGGATCTGGTGGCCGCGCGCTTTTCCCGGGCGATCCGCGACCACGGCCCTGACAGCGTGGCCTTCTACGTTTCCGGCCAGATTCTGACCGAGGACTATTATGTCGCCAACAAGCTGATGAAGGGGTTCATCGGCAGCGCCAATATCGATACCAATTCGCGGCTGTGCATGGCCTCCAGCGTTGCCGGCCACAGGCGGGCCTTTGGCAGCGATATCGTGCCGGGCACCTACGAAGATCTGGACCAGGCCGACCTCGTCGTGCTGGTGGGCAGCAATCTGGCCTGGTGCCACCCGGTTCTGCACCAGCGGATCATGGCCGCCCGCAAGGCGCGCCCCGCGATGAAGCTGGTCGTGATCGACCCGCGCCGCACCGCCAGCGCGCAAGGCGCCGATCTGCATCTGCCGATCCGCCCGGACGGCGACAGCGCGCTGTTCAACCTGCTGCTGGCCGAAATCAATGCGCGCGGCGCCGTGAACCGCGATTTCCTCACCCGCAATGTCAATGGATTTGATGCCGCCCTTGCCGCCGCAGCCAAGGCATCACCCGCCATGACCGGGCTGGAGGACGATGCCATCAAGGCTTTCCTCGATCTCTGGATCAACACCGACAATGTCGTCACCATCTGGTCGCAGGGGGTCAACCAGTCGGCCCATGGCACCGACAAGGTGGGCGCGATCATCAACTGCCACCTTGCCACCGGGCGCATCGGGCGCCCCGGCATGGGGCCGTTTTCGGTCACCGGTCAGCCCAACGCCATGGGCGGACGCGAGGTTGGCGGGCTTGCCAACATGCTGGCCTGCCATCTGGATATCGAAAATCCCGAACACCGCCACGCCGTGCAAGAGGCCTGGCGCGCACCCACCATCTGCACGCGCCCGGGCCTCAAGGCCGTGGATCTGTTCGACGCCTGCGCGCGCGGCGACATCAAGGCCCTGTGGATCATCGGCACCAACCCGGCCGTGTCGATGCCACGCGCCGACAGGGTGGCCGCGGCGATCCGCCATGTCCCCTTTACGGTGGTGTCGGATGTCACCCGCACCGATACGACCCGCCTGGCCGATGTGGTGCTGCCCGCCCTTGCCTGGGGCGAGAAATCCGGCACCGTCACCAATTCCGAGCGCCGCATCTCGCGCCAGCGCGCCTTTCTGCCGGCCCCCGGTGACGCGCGCGCCGACTGGCGGATCATCTGCGATGTGGCCGCACGGATGGGCTGGGGCGACAGCTTTTCCTATGCCTCGGTGCATGAGATATTCACCGAATATGCCGCCCTTTCCGGTGTCGCGGCCGCGCTTGGGCGTGATTTCGACATCTCGGGCCTTTCCGAACTGACCGCCAACGAATACGCCCACCTGTCGCCCGTGCAATGGCCGCATCCAGCACCGCCACGCAATGGCGCCACAACCGATGGCCGGTTTTTCGAACAGGGCCGGTTCTTCCATCCTGACGGCAAGGCAAGAATGGTGCCCATCACCGCACCGGCAGTCGGGGTGCCTGAAACCGGGCGGTTCCACCTGAACACCGGGCGCATCCGCGACCAGTGGCACATGATGACCCGGACCGGGAAATCGCCGCGTCTGGGCCAGCATCTGGCCGAGCCTTTTACCGAGATCCACCCCGATGACGCCGCCGAAATGGGGGTTGTGGCCGGTGATCTTGTCTCGTTGCAGGGCAATGGGGCCGGCGCGGTGCTGCGGGTTCTGATCTCGGATCGCATTCCTGCGGGGCAGCTGTTCGTTCCCATGCACTGGAGCGCCGAGAACAGCCGCAACGGCAAGGTCAACCCGCTGATCGGCGCCGCGACAGACCCCGTATCAGGCCAGCCCGCGCTCAAGCATGGCAGCGTCAACGCCACGCATTTCAGGGCGGCGTGGTATGGCTTTGCGGCGTCACTGACGCCGCTCGCCCCGCCGCGCGGGCCCGAATTTCCCTATGGCACGATCATCCGCACCGAAACCGGCCACGCGATCGAGCTGGCCGGAACAGCACCCCCCGATGACTGGCAGGCGCTGGCGCGCAAGCTGCTGAACCTCGATACCGCCGATGCCAGCACCCTGCTGGACAAGGCCCGCGGCACCGCGCGCATTGCCTTTCACCGAAACGGGCGTCTGGTGGGGCTGTTCTTTGCTGCACCCACCCCGGTGGAACTGGCGCGCGCATATGCGATCTCGTTGATCGGCTCGGATACGCCTGCGGGCGAGGCGCTGGCGGGCCATCCGGCAGCCGCTCGGCCTGATCCGGGGCGCAAGGTCTGTGCCTGTTTCAATGTCGGCGTCAACACGCTGCGGGCAGCGATCCTGGCGGGTGCCCATGACGCCGCCGCACTGGGGCGCGCCACGGCGGCCGGCACCAATTGCGGCGCCTGCAAGCCCGAACTCGACGCCCTGATCACGACCACCCTCTTGCAGACCGCTGCCGAATAGACTGGAATGACGATGACCGACACGATTTTCCCCTCTGCCCAGGACCGAAACCGCGCGCTGGCACTGGCGACATTTGCCTTTGCCGTGTGTTTCGCCGTCTGGACCCTGTTTTCCATCATCGGCCTGTCGATCAAGCAGCAGCTGGGGCTTTCGGACACACAGTTCGGCCTGCTGGTGGCAACCCCCGTATTGACCGGATCGGTCAGCCGCCTGTTTCTTGGCCTCTGGACAGAAAGATTGGGCGGCAGGGTGGTCTTTCCCTTGCAGATGCTGACCACCGCCATTGCCGTCTGGCTGCTGACCTGGGCGGGCAGCTATCCCGTCTTTCTGCTGGCGGCGCTGGGGCTGGGGCTGGCGGGCGGATCGTTCATCGTGGGCGTTTCCTATGTGTCGCGCTGGTATCCGGCCGCGCGTCAGGGCACCGCGCTGGGGATCTATGGCGTCGGCAATATCGGGGCTGCCGTCACCAATCTTGGCGCGCCCTTTCTGGTTGTCGCGCTGGGATGGGAAGATACCGCACGTCTTTATGCGCTGGTTCTGGCCGCAACCGCCGGTCTGTTCTGGCTGCTGGCCCGCACCGATCCCAGGCATGCGGCCCATCGGGCAGACGGCAGCGCCCTGCCGACGGTCAGGCAGCAGCTTGCCCCGCTGAAGAACATGCAGGTCTGGCGCTTTTCTGCCTATTACTTCTTTGTCTTTGGCGGCTTTGTCGCGCTGGCCTCGTTCCTGCCGCGCTATTACAGCGGCGCCTGGGGGCTGCCGCTGACCACGGCCGGGCTTCTGGCCGGTCTCTATTCGCTGCCGGGCGCGTTGTTCAGGGCGCTGGGGGGCTGGATGTCCGACAGGTGGGGGGCGCGCGCGGTTCTTTATCGGGTTTTCGGGCTGTCGATGCTTGCGCTGCTGGTGATGGCCTATCCGGGGGGGAGATATACCATCTCGGGCATTTCCGGGCCGATCACCTTCGAGCTGGGGGTATCGCTGCCGCTGTTCGTGGTGCTGACGGTCTTGCTGGGTTTCCTGATGAGCCTCGGCTCGGCCGCGGTGTTCAAGCATATCCCGGTCTATTATCCCGATCATGTTGGCGCCGTCGGGGGGCTGGTCGGAATGATCGGGGGGCTGGGGGGATTTTTCCTGCCGATCGCCTTTGGCCTGCTGCTGGACGCCACCGGCATCTGGACCATGCCCTTTCTGCTGATGCTGCTGGTCGTGGCGGCAACCCTTGCCTGGATGCACAGGTCGGTGCGCAATCTCGACCAGAAGCCGCGCAGGCCGGCGAGCGACGTCGCGCGCGCCTGAACTGCCTGCCGCTTGCCGCCCGGCGGAGGCCGTTGTAGAAATCGCACAGCCCTCCCTGCCGTTCAGGAACCCGTGATGACCAGCCCGTTAAACCCAGCCATCCGCGCCACATTTGCCCCGCCTGTCATGGAGGCTCGGCGCTGGTTGGAAACCCTGGACATTCCCGCCGACAAGCCGCTGATCAATGTCAGCCAGGCCGCGCCGGTCGAGCCCCCGCCCCTGCCCCTGAGGCAGGAAATCGCCCGCATCGCCATCGAGGACCCCGCCGCCCATATATACGGGCCGGTCCTTGGCCTGCCCGAGCTGCGCGACGCGATCGCTCGCGAGTGGAGCCACGCCTATGGCGGCGAAATCCGCCCTGAACAGGTCGCCATCACCAGCGGCTGCAACCAGGCATTCACTGCCGCGATTGCCACGCTTGCCGGGGCGGGTGATGCGGTAATCCTGCCGACCCCATGGTATTTCAATCACAAGATGGCGCTGGACATGGCGGGCATCGAATGCCGACCGCTGCCAGTTGCAAAGGACATGCTGCCCGACCCTCAGCAGGCCGCGGCAATGCTGGATTCGCGCGTCAAGGCAATCGTTCTGGTCACGCCGAACAACCCCACGGGCGCCGAATACCCCGCGGAAACGGTGCAGGCGTTCTTTGATCTTGCGCGCCGCCACGGCATCGCCCTGATCGTGGACGAAACCTATCGCGATTTCGACAGCCGCGATGGCACCCCGCATCACCTGTTCGAACAGCCCTATTGGGACAGGACCCTGATCCAGCTGTATTCGTTTTCCAAGGCCTATCGCCTGACCGGCCACCGGGTCGGTGCGCTGCTGACCTCGGTTGCGCGCATGCGGCAGGTCGAGAAATATCTCGATACCGTCACCATCTGCGCCAACCAGATCGGCCAGCGCGCCGCCCTGTTCGGGATGCGCAACCTTGGTGACTGGCGGCGCGAACAGCGACGTGAAATCCTTGACCGTCGCGCCGCCGTCGAGCGCGAGCTGGTGCGGGCAAACGGCTGGCGGTTGCTTGGGGCAGGCGCATATTTCGCCTATCTGGAACACCCCTTCGACATGGCTTCGGATGAACTTGCGCAACGAATCCTTGCCGATACCGGTATCCTGATGCTGCCGGGCACGATGTTTGCCCCCACCGGCGCCGAAGGTGGCAGCGGATCGGCAGAAACCCAGATGCGTGTGGCATTTGCCAATGTCGATGCACAGGGCATCGGCGAAATGTTCGACAGGCTTGCGGCATTTTCTGGGTGAACAGGGGCATTATGGGCGCGGCCGCGCTTGTATCCCGTTGCGAAGGCCCCTAATACATGCGCCAGGTCTGATCTCAGGAAAGCACGAAAATGAACGCTCCTCTGCGCCCCAAGAAAAAAGGCAACATGATCGTCTGGGCCATTCTCGGCCTGCTGGCGCTCAGTCTTACAGGTTTCGGTGTACGCTCGGTCGGGAGAGGCGGCGTTCAGGCCGTCGCCACGGTCGGGGATCAGAAGATTACCGCAAACGAATATGCCCGCGCGCTGAATTCGCGCCTGCAGGCATTGTCGCGCCAGACCGGCACCAACTTTACCCTGCAACAGGCGATCAGCTTCGGGGTGGACCGGCAGGTTCTGGGGCAGCTTCTGGCATCGGCCGCACTTGACGGCGAAAACAGCCGCATCGGCCTGTCCATCGGCGACAAGCGGGTACGCGATGCCGTGGTTGGCAACCGTGCCTTTCAAGGCGTCCCCGGAAAATTCGACGAGGAAACCTACAAATCGACCCTGCGCCGCGTGAACCTGAAGCCGGCACAATACGAGGAAATCCTGCGCAAGGAAACTGCACGTGCGATCCTGCAATCGGCCGTGACGGCGGGTATCCGTGGCTCGGAAAGCTATGCGCTGGCCCTGCTGCGCTATGTGGACGAAAAGCGCGGCTTCGTCTGGGCAAAGATCACGCCAGATATGCTGAACGGCCCGACGCGCGAACCGACAGATGCGGAAATCAAGGCATGGTATGACGCCCATCCCGATCTGTATACAGCGCCGGAAACGCGGCGCATCACCTATATCCGCCTGTCGCCGGACATGATGACCGACAAGGTCAAGGTCGATGAGGCGGCACTGCGCGATGCTTATGAAAAACAGAGGGAGCGCTTCAACATCCCTGCCCGCCGCATCGTTGATCGCATCGTCTTTCCCACGGCCGAACAAGCCGCAGCCGCGCGTGCCGCGATCGATTCCGGCAAGAAAAGCTTTGACGATATCGTCAAGGAACGCGGGATCGATCCCAAGGATGCCTCGCTTGGCGAGGTCCAGCGCAGCGACCTGTCCAAGGCCGCGGCGGACAAGCTGTTTGCCGCCGACAAGCCCGGCATCATCGGCCCCGTCGATTCCGCGCTTGGTCCGGCATTGTTCCGGATCAAGGCGGTGCTGCCCGGCAAGAAGACCAGCTTTGAACAGGCCCGCCCCACATTGTTGGCCGAATATGTGGTGACAAGGGCGCGCAGCCTGGTTGAAAAGGAAATGGGCAAGATTGACGACCTGCTTGCCGGCGGTGCCGAGCTGGAAGATGCCGCCAAGGAAACCCCGGCCGAGCTGGGCAAGATCGATTTCACTGCCGACAGCCATGACGGAATCGCCCGTTACGACAGCTTCCGCAAAGAGGCGCTGAAGGTTGCAAAGGACGATTATCCCAGCGTCAAGGTGGCCGCCGACGGCACCATCTTTGCCCTGCGGCTTGACAAGATCATCCCGCCAACCCTGATCCCGCTGGACAAGCTGCGCGTCAAGGTGATTGCCGACTGGAAAGCCGAGGAAACCCGCAAGCGCCTGCGCAAGCTGGCCAAGCAGATGAAGGAACGGATCAAGGGCGGCGAAACCTTTGCTCAGCTTGGGCTGGTCGATCTGAGCAAGGAAACCGTGACCCGGGATGCCACGGTCAAGGACGCGCCAAAATCCCTGGTAAGTGACATTTTCAAGGCCGCCAAGGGCGATGTCATCGTCGTCTCGGAAGGGGACAATGTCGCGATCGCGCGCCTCGACAGCATCAAGCCCTTTGACGAAAAAAGTGACAAGAGCAAGAAAACCATCGCCTCGGTCAGCCAACGTTACGGGCAGCAGCTGGCCGGAGATGTTTTTCAGGGCTTTGCCAACGCCGTGGAAACCAAATCCGGTGTCGTGATCAACCAGGCCGTCATCAACGCCGTGCACAGCAGCTTCAGGTAACATGGGCATCACCCCGTCATTCGATGATTTCGCGCGCGGTTTCGATGCGGGCGAAAACCAGGTGGTCTATACGCGTCTCGCGGCCGATCTGGATACGCCTGTTTCACTGATGCTGAAACTGGCGCAGGCACGCGCCAATTCCTTCATGCTGGAAAGCGTGACGGGCGGCGAGGTGCGCGGCCGCTATTCGGTGATCGGCATGAAGCCCGATCTGATCTGGGAATGTCGCGGCAAGGGCAGCCGCATCAACCGCGCGGCCCGCTTCGATCCCGACGGGTTCGAGGACATCCCCGGCGATGACCCGCTGGCCGCGCTCAGGGCCCTGCTGGCCGAAAGCCGCATCACCCTGCCCGATGATCTGCCACCAATCTCGGCCGGGCTGTTCGGCTATCTGGGCTATGACATGATCCGGCTGGTCGAACATCTGCCAGATGTGAACCCCGACCCGCTCGGCCTGCCCGATGCGGTGATGCTGCGCCCTTCGGTGGTGGTGGTGCTGGACGGCGTCAAGGGCGAGGTCACGGTGGTGGCGCCGGCCTGGGCCAATTCGGGCCTGTCGGCGCGCGCTGCCTATGCCCAGGCGGCCGAGCGCGTGATGGATGCGGTGCGCGACCTCGACCGCCCTGCCCCGTTCGAGACCCGCGACCTGGGCGACAGCGCCGACATCCCCGAGGCCGTTTCCAACACCACGCGCGCCGAATACCACGCGATGGTGGAACGCGCGCGTGAATATATCCGGGCGGGCGACATCTTTCAGGTCGTCCCCAGCCAGCGCTGGACGCAGGAATTCCGCCTGCCGCCCTTTGCACTGTATCGCGCGCTGCGCCGCACCAACCCGTCGCCCTACATGTTCCACTTCAATTTCGGCGCCTTCCAGGTGACCGGCGCCAGCCCCGAGATTCTGGTGCGGGTCAAGGATGGCGAGGTCACCATCCGCCCGATCGCCGGCACCCGCCCGCGCGGGGCCACCCCGGAACAGGACAAGGCGCTGGAATCCGATCTTCTGAGTGATCCCAAGGAACGGGCCGAGCATCTGATGCTGCTGGATCTGGGGCGCAACGATGTGGGGCGGGTTGCGAAAATCGGCACCGTCAAGCCGACCGAACAGTTCATCATCGAACGCTACAGCCATGTGATGCATATCGTGTCGAATGTCACCGGCCAGCTGCGTGACGATCACGACGCGCTGTCGGCCCTGCTGGCGGGTCTGCCGGCGGGCACGGTGTCGGGCGCGCCCAAGCTGCGCGCGATGGAAATCATTGACGAGCTGGAAAAGGAAAAGCGCGGCGTCTATGGCGGCGGGGTCGGGTATTTCTCGGCCGCGGGCGACATGGATATCTGCATCGCCCTGCGTACCGCCGTGATCAAGGACGGCAAGCTGTATATCCAGGCCGGCGGCGGCGTTGTCCATGACAGCGACCCGGAATCGGAATATCAGGAAACCGTCAACAAGGCCAAGGCACTGCGCCAGGCGGCCATCGACGCCGGGTTGTTCGTGAAATCGGGCAGCGGGCAGGGCTGAGCATATCCTGATAACCGACCCGAGACGAAAACGCGGCCCCGCAAACACGCGACCGCATCTTCTCTGTCTTGTTGGCGTATAATCAGGCGACCTCCTCCGTCTTGCCGACACCGATGGCAAGCACCACAGTGGCTGCAAATACCGAGATCCCCCCAACAATCACAAGAACGGGTGCGAGGCCAAGATATACCTCCGACAGAATTCCAAGCGGCATCAACAACCCGCCAAGCGCCAGCCATGACGCCCATTTCGCAAAACCGGCCGGAATTTTCAGATTCAACAGGACCAGCCCGAACAGAATATTGAGCAACGAAAAAAGATTGCCGTGAACATGTGCCAGACGCGATTCAAAATGGGCGCCATTGGCATATCCTGCAATCCACTGCTCTTTTCCCGGGGCGAAATCACGCAGGTAGATCAGCAGAAACCCGTAGATCATGAAGAACGCCATGACCCAGAGTCCGGTGACGATATTCACCTTTCCATATCGTTTTATCATTTGCCTGTTCCTCCTATCCATACAGGGTGCTGTCTGCCCATTAGTTATTATTGGATAACCTATTTTGCATGAGACAAACCGCCGCATCTCCCGATGATGGGATGACGGAAGGCGTGATCGTCTTCTTGAAATTCCTGAAACTGGTACCCGAGGCCGGACTCGAACCGGCAAGCCTTGCGGCGGCGGATTTTGAATCCGCTGCGTCTACCAATTCCGCCACTCGGGCACACGCAGGGTTGATCTAAACAAACCTGCGCAGGGCGTCAATCGTCGCGTTTCCCGAGACTTGACGCCACCGCCCCGGCATGCTGCAAGGACCCAACTACAAGAGGCAGGGGGCGACATGCTGCGCAGGCTTTACGACTGGACGATTTCACTGGCGGCAACGCCTTATGCGCTGTGGGCGCTGGCCGCGGTCGCCTTTGCGGAAAGTTCGTTTTTTCCGATCCCGCCCGATGTGCTGATGATCCCGATGATCATTGCCACCCCCAACCGCGCCTTCAGAATTGCCCTTGTGGCGCTGGTGGCCTCGGTGCTGGGGGGGCTGTTCGGCTATTACATCGGCGCGCAGCTTTTCGATGTCGTCGGCAAGCCGATGCTGGAATTCTATGGCAAGATGGATGCGGCCAATACCTTCAACGAATGGTTCCAGGCCCAGGGCGCGTGGGCGGTGCTTGTTGCCGGGGTCACGCCTTTCCCCTTCAAGGTCATCACGATCATGTCAGGCTGGACAAGCCTCAGCTTGCCCGTCTTCATCATTTCGGCGATCATTGCGCGCGGCGTGCGCTTCTTTCTTGTGGCGGCACTGCTGTGGAAGTTCGGCGAACCCATCCGTGATTTCATCGAACGTCGGCTGGGGCTGATGTTCACGCTGTTCATGGTGCTTCTGCTGGGCGGGTTCTTTCTTGTGAGGTATCTATGAGCGTCAATTCCAGAAATATCGCGCTGCTGGCAGCATTTGGCTCGGCCGCAATGCTGCTCGGCGCCTTCGGGTTTCAGTATCTCGGCGGCATGGCACCCTGCAAGCTGTGCATCTGGCAACGCTGGCCCCATGGGCTGGCGGCGGCTGTTGGCATCCTTGTGCTGTTTGCCCCCAAAAGGCCGCTTTATCTTCTTGGCGCCGCGCTGGTGCTGTTTGGCGCCGGCGTTGCCTTTTATCATACCGGGGTCGAGCAGCACTGGTGGCTGGGGCCAACCACCTGTTCGTCGCAACCTGTCGGCGGGCTTTCCACCGATCAGCTGATGGACCAGATCTTCAAGACGCCGCTGGTGCGGTGCGATGAAATCCCCTGGAGCATGTTCGGCCTGTCCATGGCGGCGTGGAACTTTCTGATCTCGATGGCCCTGACAGGCATGTGGCTGACCGCCTTTCGCCGGGCCGGGCAAGAGGGCTGAGGTCTATTCTTCCAGCTCGACATCCCAATACAGGAAATCCATCCAGCTTTCGTGCAGGTGGTTGGGTGGAAACTTGCGCCCGATATTGCGCAGCTCTTCACCGCTGGGCCTGTGCGGCGGGCGGCGCAGCTGCATTCCCGTCTGCGCCAGTGTGCGCGCGCCCTTCCTGAGGTTGCAGGGCCCGCAGGCGGCAACCACATTTTCCCAGGTCGTCCGGCCGCCGCGCGAACGCGGCACCACATGGTCGAATGTCAGATCGCCGCGCGCGCCGCAATACTGGCAGGAAAATTCATCGCGCAGAAACAGGTTGAAGCGGGTAAAGGCGGCGTTGCGGGCCGGTTTCACATAATCCTTCAGCACCACGACCGAGGGGATGCGGATCTCGGTCGAAGGGGAATGCACCACCTCGTCATATTCGGCGATGATGCTGACGCGCTCCAGCCAGGCGGCCTTGACCGCCTCTTGCCAGGTCCACAACGACAGCGGCAGATAGGATAGTGGCCGGTAATCCGCATTCAGCACCAGCGCGGGAAACTGCCGCCCGCCGTGATGCCTCAGAAAGCCCGAAGTGAAATCGCCATCCATGGTGCAAACCGCCCCCGCCTTGTCATGCCCATTCACGACACCAAGGCGGGACGCCCCGCCCCGATCTCATGGCCTGACTATATATCGCGGCCGGACGCTGACAACCCCCCACATAAGCCAGAGGCGCAACAATCCAGCCGCGTTATTCCTGCGGTATGCCCAGCTTGTCGCGCATGAAATGCAGCGCCACACCAAGGCCGTCAGGCGCGATGCCGTGGCCGGTGCCCTTGGAAACATGGGCATAAACCTCGAACCCCGCATCATCCAGCGCACGCGCCGCCTCGGCCAGCGAGGCCGGCGGCACCATGTCGTCCTGGTCGCCATGCACCAACAGCACGGGCGGGCGCGACACCACCTCGGATTTCAGCTTTTCCGGCGCCAGCAGCTTGCCCGAAAACCCGACCACCCCGGCCACCGGCGTCGATCGGCGCGGGGCGATATGCAGGTTCATCATCGTACCCTGCGAAAAGCCCAGCAAAATGGTATGGGCGTCATCCACCCCCTCGGCCGCCATGGTTTCGTCGATAAAGGCATTCAGATCCTCGACCGCGCGCGCCATGCCTTCGGCGGCGGCCTCTTCCGAGGATCCGTCAAGCCAGGGGATCGGGAACCATTCATAGCCCATCGGGTTGTTCGAGCATCGGTTCGGCGCGTTCGGCGCCACAAAGACCGTATCGGGCATGTGTTCGCCCAGCGGGTCGGCCAGCCCCAGCAGGTCGGCGCCATCCGCGCCATAACCATGCACCAGAATGACCAGGCTGCTTGCCTTGCCCGATCGCGCCGCACGGCGCCCCGCCTTCAGTTTTCGCATCTCACAGACTTCCTTCCTTGTTCTTGCAGTGCCGGTAATAGGCCCAGAGCGCGCGCGCTGCAACGCCGCGCCAGGGCGACCAGGGGGTGGCCATGTCGCGCAGCTGCCTTTCGCCCGGTCGTTCCGGCAAGTCGAACAGAAGGCGCGCCGATTCCTGCAATGCCAGATCGGCCGGGGCAAAGACATCGGCGCGCCCCAGCGAGAACATGGCATAGATTTCTGCCGTCCAGCGCCCGATGCCCTTGATCGCGACCAGTGTTTCGATCACCTGCGCATCCGGCAGGCGGGCAAGGGCGTCGAAATCGAGCCCCGCCCCCGCCAGCGCCCTGGCATAGCCGATCTTGGGGCGCGACAGGCCGCAGGCGCGCAAGGTTTCGTCGCCCGCCTGCAACAGGGTTTGCGGATCGGTCAGCCCTGCGGCTTCAAGCCGCTGCCAGATGGCCCCGGCCGAGGCGACCGATAGTTGCTGTGCCACGATCGCCTTGAGCAGGGCCGGAAATCCCCCAGCCCGCCGGCGCAGCGGCAAGGGGCCACAGACTGTGATCACATGGGCAAAACGCGGCTCGTGCGCGGCAATCCATGCGGCGCCCTCGGCGATATCCCGTTCGGTTTCGATGATCCGTCCGATCATGTCGCAAATCCCTTTCCGCGCAGCCATGCCAGCGCCTGTTCAACGGTTTGCACCCGGTTGCAGGCCGGCTGAGGCGGGCGCTCGATCATGGCAACCTTAAGGCCCAGGATGCGCGCGGCGTCCAGCTTGGCCCGGCTGGCAGTGCCGCCGGCATTGCGCACAACCAGCCAGTCTATGCGCAACCTGCGAAACAGCGCCACCTCGTCATCAGGCGAAAACGGGGCCTTGCCGATGACATATTCGCCATTGTCGCGCGGAAAGGGGGCATCGGGGCGGTCCACCAGCCGGCAGAACAGATATTCGGCCTGAAGGGCGGCGAAATCGGCAAGCCGCTGCCGGCCGGTTGCCAGAAAGACCCGCGCGCCGGGCGGGATGATGCGGGCGACATCCCTTTCACGCGCGGCAAAGTGCCAGTTGTCGGCAGGGCCCGCCGTCCAGGGGGGGCGCAGGAGTTGAAGATGCGCGATATCCATTTCCGCGCAGATGCGGGCCGTGCGGGCAGAGACGCGCACGGCAAAGGGATGGGTGGCATCAAGAACGGCAGTGATCCCGTGTTGTCGCAGAAATTCCGTAAACCCCCGATCCCCACCAAAGCCGCCAATGCGGGTTGGCACCCCCAGCCGGGCAGGCACGCGGGTTGCGCCTGCAAATGACGCAATCACATCCTTTCGCCCTGCAACTGCGCCGGCGATCTCGCGGGCTTCGGCGGTGCCGGCAAGCAACAGCAACCCCATCACGGCCCCTTCCGGGCCACGATGTTGCCCTGACGATCTATGATCACGATATCTGCTGCAATATCAGTATCTTGCAACAGGTTTCTTACCCGCAGCAAGGCCCGTTCGGCCACCAGAGCGGCAAGTGGCGTTCCGGCAACGGTCAACGCCTCGAGCGCGGTATTTGCATCACCTACATCCGGCAAGCCATTGTCTTTTGCCAATTTTCCAAGCGCGACAAAGTCAACCTGAGAGCGCGCCGAATGCAGATCTACCGCCCCTTGTGCCAGCTTGGTGATCTTGGCGAAACCGCCGCCGATGGTCAGCCGGGGCACGGGGTGGCGGCGCAGATATTTCAGCAGCCCGCCCGCGAAATCGCCCATGTCCAGCATGGCATGATCCGGCAGCCCGTACAGCGCCTGCACCGTGCGTTCCGACGTCGCCCCAGTGCAGCCCGCCACATGGGTCAGCCCGCTGGCACGCGCCACGTCAACGCCCCGATGGATCGAGGCGATCCAGGCCGCGCAGGAAAACGGCCGCACGATGCCGGTCGTGCCCAGCACCGACAGCCCCCCCTTGATGCCAAGGCGGGGGTTCCATGTCTTGCGGGCGATCTCTTCGCCATGGGGAATCGAAATGGTGATCTCGACATCGCCCACCTGCCCGTATCGGGCGGCCTGCTCGGCCACCACCTGCTGCATCATCTGGCGTGGCACGGGGTTGATGGCGGGTTCACCCACCGGCAGCGGCAGGCCGGGCATGGTGACGATGCCAACGCCTTCGCCCGCGCGAAAAAGCACGCCCTGCCCGCCTGCATCACCACGGGCCATGACGCGCGCCTTGATCAGCGCGCCGTGGGTGACATCCGGGTCATCGCCCGCATCCTTGATGATGCCCGCCTCGGCCCAGCCCGCGCCCTGCTGCATATGGGCAAGCGCGAATACCGGGCGTTCGCCACGGGGCAGCGTGATCCGCACGCGATCGGGAAACGCCCCGCCCCACAGCGCCATCAGCGCCGCCTTGGTGGCGGCGGTCGCGCAGGCGCCGGTCGTCCAGCCGCGGCGCAGTTCGCTTTTTGCAGTCCCGTTCATGGGGCGATAATGTCAAAGCCGGCCGCCGCTGCCAATGGAGGATCTTTGCCGCCCCGCGACAGGGGGGCTGCCGCCCCCGGGCCTTTCGGCGCTGCCCCGCGCGTATCTGGGCAAAGAAGAAGGCCCGCCTGCACGAAGATGAACTCTGCGCACGGGAGGGGGCTTTTCCCCCGCCCGGCCTTGGCATAGACAGAGCCAGACCAAGGGGAAAGCGCATGACAGACAGGGGCAAAGGGCTGATCCTTGCCGCGCCCAGCTCGGGCAGCGGGAAAACGGTTGTGACGCTTGGCATTCTGCGGGCGCTGGCGCGACAGGGCCATGCCATCCGGTCGGCAAAATCCGGGCCCGACTATATCGACCCGCGGTTTCACGCTGCGGCCACGGGGCAGGAATGCGTGAACCTGGATGCCTGGGCGATGGCACCCGCGCGCCTCGCTGCGCTGGCCCGGGGGCCGAAACAGAGGCCGGGGCTGTTGCTGATCGAGGGCGCCATGGGGCTGTTTGACGGCGCGCCGCCTGATGGCCGCGGCGCAACGGCCGATCTGGCAAGCGTGCTGAACCTGCCCGTGGTGCTGATTGTCGATGCGTCGTCAATGGCACAATCGGTGGCGCCGCTGGTCAACGGCTTTGCCCGGCACCGCCCGGACGTCACCATTGCCGGCGTCATCCTGAACAGAACCGGATCGCCCCGCCACGAAGAAATGCTGCGCAATGCGCTTGGCGAAACCGGCGTTCCGGTGCTGGGGGCCATCCGGCGCAACAAGGGCCTGACCCTGCCCTCGCGCCATCTGGGGCTGGTGCAGGCGGAAGAACATCCCGAACTGGAGGGTTTCCTTGAACGGGCCGCCGACATCATCAGCGCCGGGCTTGATCTGGGTGGGCTTGCGGAACTTGCCGCCCCCCTGCCCGTCGGCCAGGCCAGTGCCAGCCTGCCGCCACCGGCCCAACGCATCGCCGTGGCAAGGGACAGCGCCTTTGCCTTTGCCTATCCCCACATGATCGGCGACTGGCGCGCGGCCGGGGCCGAGATCACGTTCTTTTCGCCGCTTGCCGACGCGCCGCCGCCGCCGGCCGATTTCATCTTTCTGCCCGGCGGCTATCCCGAGTTGCATGCCGGCAGGCTGGCCGCCAACCGGCGTTTCATCGAGGGGCTGCGGCGGGCCGCGCGAACCACCCCCGTTTACGGCGAATGTGGCGGCTTCATGGTGCTGGGCCAGGGTCTGGTCGATGCCGAGGGTGCACGCCACCAGATGGCCGGCCTGCTGGATCTGGAAACCAGCTTTGCCGAAAGGCGGCTGCATCTGGGCTATCGGCGGCTGATCCCCACGGCAGGCCCCTGGAACACCCCCCTGAACGGGCACGAGTTTCATTTTGCCACCACCTTGCGCGCACAGGGCGAGGCGCTGTTTCAGGCCTCTGATGCCCAGGGCATCGCGCTGGCCCCCATGGGGCTTGTGCGCGACAAGGTGTCCGGATCCTTTGCCCATGTCATTGACGTTACGGAATAGCGCTTGGCACCGCTGCGGGGCCTGACTAGGGTCTTGCGCCATGACGGTTTCCTCAACATCCGAGTCGGTCAACGACACCCTGGCCCGCCGCAATGTTGCGGTGCTTGTACTTGCACAGGCATTCATCGGCGCGCAAATGCCGATGATCTTTGTTCTGGGAGGGCTTGCGGGGCAGTCGCTGGCCAGCAACCCGTGCTGGGCGACGCTGCCGATTTCGCTGATCGTGTTCGGGTCCATGACCACCGCGCCCTGGATGAGCCAGCTCATGCAGAGATACGGGCGCAAGGCCGGGTTCTTTGTCGGCACGCTGGGCGGCGCGCTGGGGGCGACCATCGGGGCATGGGGGCTGATCCAGTCGTCTTTTCCACTGTTTCTGCTGGGGTCGTATTTCACCGGCATCTACATGTCGGCGCAGGGTTTCTACCGCTTTGCCGCTGTTGACACCGCTTCTGACGATTTCCGCCCCAAGGCCATGTCCTATGTGATGGCGGGCGGGCTGGTTTCGGCCGTGATCGGCCCGCAGCTGACCAAGTTCACCGCCGATGCGATGGCGGTGCCGTTTCTTGGCACCTATCTGAGCGTGATCGCCATCAATATCGTCGGCGCGCTTCTGTTCCTGTTCCTGCGCATCCCCAAGCCCGCGCCGCTGGCCGAAGGTGCCGATGGCGGGCGCAGCCGGCTGGAGCTGCTGAAATCGCCGCGCATCGTGGTCGCGATCATCTCGGCAATGGTGTCATATGCGCTGATGAACCTGATGATGACCTCGACCCCCCTGGCGGTGGTGGGCTGCGGATACAGCAAGGCCAATGCGGCCGATGTTGTCATGGGCCATGTGCTGGCCATGTTCGTGCCGTCCTTCTTTACCGGTCATCTGATCGCGCGTTTTGGTGTGGAAAAGATCATCGCCACGGGGCTGGTGCTGCTGGCCGGCGCCGGGCTGGTCGGGTTGTCAGGCGTGCAGCTGGAAAATTTCTATATCGCGCTGGTGCTTCTGGGGATCGGGTGGAATTTCGGCTTTATCGGCGCCTCGACCATGTTGGCCGAAGCCCATGCTCCTGAAGAACGCGGGCGTGTGCAGGGCATGAACGACATGATCGTTTTCGGCATGGTCACGGTGGCGTCGATCGCCTCGGGCGGGCTGATGAACTGTTCGGGCAGCTCGGTGATTGCGGGCTGGAATGCGGTAAATCTGGCGATGATCCCGTTTCTGGCGCTTGCGGGGGCGGCGCTGATCTGGCTGGTGATGCGCCCGGATCAGGATTGAGGCGCCAGACCGGCGCGGGCAGCTTGAAACGCCGCAGCCGGTGGTCAGTTTTCGGAAAACAATGTCTCGAGCGCGGCCAGGGCGCGGCGCACATGGTCGGCGGCGGTTCCCTCGCTGGAGCGAACCCAGCCCGACATGGCCACCTTGATGGCCCCCGCAATACACGCCGCCATCAGCCGGGGCCTGAGTGCATCGGGCGCGACCTTCAGGCGGCCGGCGATCAGTTTGCAGATGATATCTTCATATTGCTGGAACGCCTTGTCGCGCACCAGAACCAGCTTGGGATGTGTCTGGGACAGTTCGAACAGAAACCGCAGCTGCGCGCGATCTTCATCTACATCCTCGAACTGGGTCAGCAGCAGCGTCGCGACATCATTCAGCAGGCTGTCCCTGCCCTCGTTGAAACAGGCGATCGCGCGTTCGTCGAAATCGATCGGCGGCGGCATCAGGGCCTCTTCCTTGAAGGCGAAATAGTTGAAGAAGGTGCGCAGGCTGATCCCTGCCTCATGGGCGATCATTTCGGTTGTCACATTGTCGATGCCCCGCGTCACGACAAGCCTGAGCGCCGCCTTGCGGATGGTGTCGGCAGTGCGCATGCGCCGGCGGGCGCGCAAATCACCAGAACATTCCGTCATGCGTTCCTGCCGCTCCATGATCCTTCAGCTTTCCAGTGTGCGAGCAGGCCACCCCGGACCCGCGGCAGCGCCCGACATGTGACAATGAATTCACTTGCATATCGTGCAGATTTTGCATAGCACGCAATATCAACAACTGTCAAACGCCACGCCCAGGCGCAACCGAACGGGAAGATACATGATCCGCCTTCGCCATTTCCTGACGACCTTCGCGCTGTTTCTCGCGGCCTTGATCCCCCCCCAGGCCCAGGCGCAGAACGCCCCCCATGTTACGGTCATCAAGCCGGCCCCGGCCGAATTCGTTGATCGCATCCCGGTCAGCGGCACGCTGGTCGCGCGCGAAGAGGTCTTTGTCAACACCCGCATCAACGGACAGGTAATCGAGAAACTGCTGGTCGATGTCGGCGACCGGGTGGAAAAGGGGCAACTTCTGGCCGTTCTCGACAAGCGCCAGATCGAAGTGCAGCTGGCACAGGCAGAGGCGGACCTGCCGCGCGCCAGGGCGGCCGTGCAGCAGGCGCGTGACCAGATCACGCTGGCCAAGGCGCGTCTGCGGCAGGCACAGACGAATTACGACCGCAACCTGCGTCTGCGCCAAAGCGGCACGATTTCGCAGGCCGTCTTTGACCAGAGCAGCTCTGCCCTGGACCAGGCCCGTGCCTCGGTCGCCGCCGCCGAGGCAGGTCTTGGCATCGCACAGGCGCAGCTGCAATCTGCCGAAACCCGCGTCCGCAGTGCCAGGCTCAACCTTTCCTTCACCGAAATTCGCGCCCCCGTGGCGGGCATCATCTCGACTCGTTCGGCCCGGTTGGGCGCCGTCGCCGTTGCCGGGGCGCAACCCATGTTCCACATCATCCGCGATGGCGAGGTCGAGGTGCAGGCAGATGTGATCGAATCCGATATCGGCCGCATCAAACCCCGTGATCCGGTCAGCCTGCATATTTCGGGGCTGGGAAAACGCAGCGGCCATGTGCGCCGCATCTCGCCGCGCATCGATGCGCGCACACGCCTGGGCACCGTTCGGATCAGCCTGGACAGCGCCGATTCCCTGCGTATCGGGCTGTTTTCCAATGGCTGGATCACTGTCGGCCACCACAAGGCGCTGGGCGTGCCCACAAGTGCGGTGCTGGCCGATGCCAAGGGTGATTTCGTGATGGTCGTGAAAGACGGCAAGGCGCACAAGCGCCGGGTGGTTTCCGGGCTGTTCTGGAAGGGCATGCGTGAAATCAAGTCGGGCCTGAGCGCGGATGATCAGGTCATGCTGCGCGCGGGCGCATTCTTTCGCGATGGCGACCAGGTTACGCCGACGCTTGTCGATGCGGGGGCGATGAAATGAACTTTGCCACCTGGTCGATCCGCAAGCCGGTTCCGTCGCTGGCCTTCTTTCTGGTGATGCTGGTTGCCGGCATCTACAGCTTCATGCGCCTGCCGGTCACCGAACTGCCAAATGTCGATATTCCCATCGTCTCGGTCACCATCGGGCAGCCCGGTGCGGCACCGGCAGAACTCGCCGGTCAGGTGATCAAGCCGGTCGAGGACGCGATCGCCAATATCCAGGGCGTTGACCACATCATTTCGCGGGCAACCGATTCTCAGGCCAAGGTGATCATCAACTTCACCATGGACACCAAGACCGACCGTGCGCTGAATGACGTCAAGGATGCGGTCAGTCGCATCCGCTCGGACCTGCCCGACACCATTTCCGAACCCATCGTCAAACGCGAAGAACTGGTCGGCAAGCCGATCCTGACCTACGGGGTGGCCGATCCGACGCGATCGATCGAGGAACTGTCGAAATTCATCGATGACGTCATCGGGCGCGAGCTGCTGGGTATTCGCGGCGTCGGTGGCGTCGTACGCATCGGTGGTGCCGATCGCGAGATCAAGGTCGAACTCGACCCCAACCGCCTGCTTGCGCTGGGGATCACGGCCGCGGATGTCAGCCGGCAACTGCGGGCAACCAATGTCAACCTTGGCGGCGGGCGCGGCGATCTGGACGGGCTTGAATTTTCCATCCGGGCACTGGGCAGCGCCAAGACGGTTGCGCAGCTGGCCCAGACTTCGCTGACCCT
>JAUZRU010000064.1 GCA_030950185.1 Paracoccaceae bacterium
GTTTCCGTACGGGTCTTTTCCGGTTCTGTTGCAGGTTGGTTGGAAGATGCTGCGCGTTGGCCACTGGTGGAGGCAGCCGTTTTCTTTTTGGCCGGGCCGGTTGCGCCATACCCTGCCTTCCCTGTTGCTGCGTTTCCGGTCACGCCGCGTCGCACTGTCTGCCTGCGCTTGTTTCCGCTTGCCGCGCCGCCAGAACGGTTGGCCGGTTGCGCTGCTTTCGGCCCAGCGCCCGAGGGCCTTGCACTCGTGGGAACGGCCTTTCCGATCTTGCGATACGGTGTAACAACCCCCCCTCCCCTTGACAGTTGAACCTTCTGCGGCGGGGGCAAGGGTGTGCCGGGCATGCCAAGTGGCTGAAACCATGCCTGGCCGTTCAGGTCACGATAGACCCAGCCGTTTTGATCGCCATTGCTGTCCACGACCTTGTGCCATTTTCCTTGGATGTTGGCGGGCTCGTGATTGGCCTTGTCATCCTTCTGCCCACCCGGCGGGCCCGAACCGGCGCCCCGTGCCCTATGCGTTTTACCCGCTGCCGATCTGCCGCCGGTGGGTTCGGTGCTTATCGCTTTGGCCTTGGGTTGCGGCGGGGGTTGTTTGCGGGGCTGAACAATCAACACAGGCGCTTTTCGGTATACTTCGCCCGTCAGCCATTCCATCGCCTTGCGCACATCGCGGGCAAATTCGGCTGCCTTTTCACCCGGCAGCAATTCCGCCAGCTTTTCGGTATTGCCACGATCCTTTTCGACCTTCACGGTCAATTCAACCAGCTTTTCTATGGGGCGCAGATCGACGCCGGAAAGATGGGCCGCATCCAGCATCCTGAGGAAGTATTTTGACAGCTTGCCGGCCAGCTTGACCGCCTTTTCGGGAGTCTTTTCATACCCCTGATAATGGGAATACTGGTGCAACAGATATCCAAGCTGTTCAAACAGTGACTGGCGTGCCTCGTTTTTGGTCATTGGCAGTTCCAGCTTTTCAATCTTTGCGCTCAGCAGAGTTTCGGCAGTGATCTTGCGCCCTGCCATTTGTGTATTGAAAACGATGTGGTTGATCGCGGCCTCGGTCAGATAGGCCTCGCTGGCAAAATACAGGGCCTTGGCTTGGGTGTCGCGAATCTGCTGCGCAATCCTGCTGCGCTCGGCCTCGGTTTTTGCGTTGGCAAAATTTTCCCGCAACTCGATGATGCGCTTGAGAGACTTCCCGTAAAGCGTATTGGCCGCAAAGGTTCTGGCATTTTCACCCCCGCCGGCGGAGAGTTTTTCAAGCTTGCGCTGGGCCTCGGCATAACCCTGTTCGACACGGTCCAGAATGTCACGCATCTGCGCCTTTTTCGTACCTTCCAATGCGTCGAGAACACGCTTGCGGTGGGCCTGCCATTCTGCATCGGTAGAATAGCGACGCACACCCAGCTGGGCGGCGGTTTCCTGTGAAACCACGTCTTTTTCATTTCCGACATATTCGCGGTACCGGGGATAGGTATAGACATTCGTATCCAGCCGCCCGGCGGATTCCACCCCGCCGATGCCAAAAGCCTTGCCCCAGCGCGCCCGAAAGCGTTCGTTGAACAACAGAACCGCAAGTTCCGCCTTTTCGCCCTTGAAGCTGAGGTCATAATCGCTGGTCAGATTGACCGATCCAACGGCATCCCACAGTTTTTCGCGGGCCATGCGATCAAGCCCATAGATGTTCAACACCACCTCGTCGGCCAGCGCGTCGACGATTTCCTTGCGCATGCGGGTCAACTCTCGCATCGTGGTTTCGGGCACCTTTCCGGCCTTGAACGCATCGACAAGCTGGTGCCAATCGCCGTTGTATTCCTTCATGAGAACCTGAAGCGCGCTATCCCTTTCCCGCTGACGTCTTTTCAGGTCGCGCGCGTTTTCACGCGGGGCGCCCCCCCCTTTCAAGGCGTCAAAGGCCTTGTTGAAGGGCAAACCAACCGCCTTGAGCTCGGCCAGAAAAACCAGGTTCCGCAACAGACCTTCGCCATTGATTTCGCTGCCGTTGAAAACTCGGTCTATCGCCTGAAGGGTTGCGGCCTCGATGCCCACCTTGCCCGCCCCACCCAGCAGGAACCACTTCCATTCCCGACGCGTTACCTCGCGCAGCTGGGACAGGGGCATATTCATGATATCGGCAGCACCATAACGCAAAGGGGCGCCGTCGCGCACCAACTCGCCAAATTTGGTCGCGCCCAGACCCGACACCTGCAGACCGCCCATGACAACAACGTTATGGGCATAGTCCTTGAGCCAGGTCTTGAGACTCCAGTAATCTTTTTCCAGGGCAAGGGAGGGGTCCAGCATCAACGCGCCGGCGCGGCTGTAGCCGGTAAAAAACGCGGCCTCGACGCCAAGCCGTCCGAGCGCGTTCATGGCAATCCAGCGGCTGGCGACATATTCCGTGGCTGCAAAGGAAAGGCGTCCGGGGATAATGACTGTCAGCAAGGCCTCGCCCACACTTTTGGCATTGACGAGATCGTCCAGCGCGGTGCGCTTGCTCGCCTTGTCAAGATCGGTGCCCGCGTGAAAAGTGAACCCGCGGGGGATCACATATTTCGCGCCGGTTTTATCCTCTTCGATGAACCCCCGCTGCCTGAGCAGGTCATATGCGCGGCGATGTTTCTTTTTCAGCTGCTCGACCGTCATTCGCGAGGCCGACTTGAGCGCCGCATTGAAGCTGCCGGTTTCGTTGATCTGCTTTGTGAATCGGTCAAGAACCTTGTCATAACCCCATTCGTTGCCAAGCCCCAGGTAACCGCTGGCAAGGTAATAGGCCTGCGACGCCCCCAGACGGTACCACGGCGTTTCAAGATACTTGTTATAGCTGGCCAGGCCCTTGTCGAGTTCGATGTCCTGAAGCTTGGCAAGAAGGGCAAAGAATTTCTGCGGGCTGGCGCGGCGGCTTTGATAGATCAGTTGGTCGACCAAAGTCGGTGTTTCACCATACCGCAAGTCGCGCTCCAGCTTTTCGGCATAGGCACGCTGATCCCTGCCCAGATCGAACGGCCCGTAGGAAAGGCGTTTCCCCTCGCCCTTCCAATAGGCCTTTTCACGATTCAGCTCGCGCAGATAGGCGGCAACGTTTTCAGATGGGTCGCGGTTGGGGTTTTCCACAATCACGGCCCGGCGCCGGGCCCGGAGGTAGCGCAGCTTGTCCTTCAGGATAATTGCGGTCAGCCCGCTGTCATCGTCGTCGGTGAACAGTTCCTGCATCACCCCATGCTTGCGCAGCCGTTCATTGGGCCGGTCTGGCCGGCCATTTATTTCGTCGAATATATCGCGGGCAATCTGTTCACGCCGGGTGCGGACCCCATTGATGCCGGGGTAAAGATCCATCAACAGATCCTGCGCCGCATCGCGCTCGGCGCGCAGAACATTCAGGCCGGCCAGTTCGATCATCAGCCTCTGTCTCAGGTGGTTATTCGCCTCTTCAGGGTCGCCCGCCTTTCCCTTGAGGGCAGAAATACGTTGTTCCTGCTGGGCAATCCTGGCATTCAGTTCGTTCAGTCGCCTCTCAATCGTCGCGCGATCCGTCTTGCCCAGCTCAAGCTGGCGACGCTTGAGCATGCGCAGCTTCTTGAGGGCGACCAATTGCTTGCGGCGCAGATGCTCCAGCTTTTTCGCGCGCTCTCCAGTTGCATCTTCCGGCAAGGCAATAATGCCGTTTGTGGTTTCCCTGACGATGACTTCAAGTTCGCCGGCCTCCGCCTTGCCCAGCGCCTTGACATATTTCTTTTTCAGCCATTTCCGAAATTTCTCCAGCGCCTTGCGCTCGGTCTTGCCGATTTTCAAAAGCCTTTCCCGTCCCTCGGGGTTTGCATGTGCCAATGCGGCAAGCCTTGCCTTGCCGAGTTTGCCCGAAAGCATCGCGTCGCCCAAAAGGATGGGCAAATCGCTTTGTATCTGCCTGTTCACCAGACGCAACATCGCCGCAACAAGCGAACGGGTGCGTTCATCGCTGTCGTTCTGCTCTGAAAGCTCTACCGCCCTTTGAAAGGCCTTGGCCGCATTGCGAAAATTTCCTGCCCTGAACTGCGTGAAGGAAAACCTGATCAGCTTGTCGATATCGTATGTCCGCGCAAGATCGCCGTGTTCCAACTGGGCCCTCGCCTTGGCCCTGTCAGCCAGAATCTGCATGACGGAACGTGCAAAGCCGGTGACACCGGCATATCGGGGCCGCTCTTTTTCTGGCAGGCGGTCGATCCAGTACCGCAGGTTCGAAATTACCCGATCAACCTCGGAAATATTGGTCGATGCTGCGTCAGCCAGCAGGAAATCGGGATCATTCAGAAAATAGTGGCCCAGATAGCTGTGATAATGTGCAATCGCCGCCCGGATCAGCCGGTTTCTTGCGGCTTCGTCCTTTTCCTTTCTCAGCATGCGCCAGAACAGGCTTTCGGCGGCAAGGGCCAGGTCCTTTCGCGCGTCAGGTTTCAGATCAGCCGAAAAGATCAACTGGCCAAGAGCGACCAGCGTTGCCGGTTTGGCGCCGATGATGCGCTCCAGAACGTCGGCGCGATTGCGTGGATCGATCTTTTCCGATGGCCACTTTCCCAGCGCCTCCCACGCCGCAAGAAGGGGGGGTATGCTTGCCTGATTTTCGCGGGCCTCGGCCAGCATCCGGTTCAGGATCTCTTCCGCCTTTTTTCGGGCATCGGGGGCGCCCTGTTGCCAAAGGGTCAGGCCGGCCCTCAGCCTTGTTCCGGTTTCTGCCGCGCTGTCATTGATTATCCTGATCAAGGTGGCGTCGATGCCGTTGCGAATTCTTTCGGAAACCTTTGTGCCCTGCCCGTGCAGAACAATGATGCGCCTTTCCGTATCCGACAGCAGGGCCTCGCGCGCCTTGAGATCTTTCAGAACCAAAATTTGCAGGGATCGCGCACCCAGCCTGATGGCCGCATCGCCGGCTTGCTCGGCCAAACTTGCCTGTGCAAGGGCGCGCGCCCTGTCGCCAGCCAACAGAAACGCACGCGCCGCTGCCAGGCGCAGTGCCGAAACCTTGTCGTCCGGCACATTCACCAGATCGGCCTGCGCAACCAGCCCTTTGGCCAGCGACTGCGCGACAAGCCCCGACAACCGGCGCGCAAAGGGCGACTCGGCCCGCCCGGCAAGCAGGATCAAATGGCGTAATCTTTTGGCATGTCGATTCCAGAAGGCAACGGCCGCCTTGGTATCCTTTGGGGCCTTCTGGCGTGTCAGCTTTTCAAGTTCTGCAACGGATTCTGCAATCCGGTTTTCCTGATCAAGGCGGCTCTTGCCTTTTGTCAGGCTCGCCTTCAGCAACTGGAGTTCGATCAGCTCATAGGCAGAGCGCAGGCTTCGTTCTGCTTTCAGGCGGGCCCTGTTGTCGCCGATTTGTTGATCCAGCTCCTTTATTGCGCGTTCCCGCAAGGGTGCCATATCTGCATGTTCCAGCCCCCACAATCTGGCGCGTTCCGGGTCTCTCAGGATGCCTGTGATTATTCTCAGATAATCCTGTTCAATTCCCTTGTTCAGGCTTGTCGTGGCAGGGGTGTTGTTCTTGATCCAGCGCCGCAAAAAGCCCAGAAACCCTACCGGCGTTTTCGTGTCGGCCCGTTGTTTGAATTCGGCAATGATCCGGTCAACGGTATCGATGCCAACCGCGCGCTCGAGAAACACGATCAGCTCGGTTATGGGCGGTTTCGGGGGATGTGACCGGTCGCGGTACAGTTCCCTGACAAAGGCGGCTAGCCTGCTTCGCCGCCGCTGTTCGCGGGCAAGTTCGCGCGCTTTGGGCAGCCCCTTGCGCGCCTCGACCAGTGCATCACGCAGGCGATCAAGACGATCAAAGTGTCGGGCCTGCTGTTTTCGCAGCTTTTCCCAATGCGCCTCGAGCTTGCGAACCCGCTGGTTGATCTCTTGTTCCGCGGAAAGATCCCCGCTTTTGAGCAGCTGCAGAATTCGGGCATGGATCCGGTTTTTTTGCCGTTGCAACTGTTGAATTCGGGAACGGGTGATGGATCTTGCCCTTTTCAGCGCCGTGATATGATCCAACGCGGCCTGTTCTGCATCCACCGGCATTGCGGGTGCTTCCGTCCTGGTGGTTTCGGGGCGCCTTGCGGGCACATTGTGGGTTTCCCTGCTTGGCGCGCTCTTCTTACGGGCCACTGGGCGCTTGTTCAGGCTGCCGATCCTGCGCCCGGCCCACATGATGGTGCCGTCCGGGAATCTTTCGACAAGCAGAGGTTCGGCCGGCATCGCACCTGGCGGGACCTGGGGCGCAAAATAGCTCTGCCCGTCAGGCCCGGTCATCAGATGGCCGGTGATCTGCCCGTCCTTGCCGTAAACCGGTTTTCCTGCCGGATCCTCGACAGTGGGCTTTGCGGGGCGGGTTGTCGGGGGCTCTTCCGCGGCGATTTTTCCGATCCTGATAGTGCCCCAGACGATATGACCGCCCGGCAATAGTTCGACACGCTGAGGTTCGGCCGGCGTGGCCCCATCGGGGGTTACAGGTGTGAACCATGCGGTGCCTGTGGGATCCGTTTGAACATGTCCGGCAAGCCGCCCGTCCTTGCCCAGAACGGGCTTGCCCGCGGGGTTTGGTGTCTTGTTCGCCGCGCCTGTACGCAGACCGGGCGCGTTACCGATGGGTGTTCCGCCGGTCACGATGTCGCCCCCGGGCAGGCGTGCGATGCTTTCGGGGCGTTTGCGGGGATCGGCCGGTATCAACAGATTTCGACCTGTCGGCCCGGTCTTGATTGTGCCCTGCGGAAGCTTTTGAACAACCGTGTAGGGGGTAGAGGAAATGACCTTTTCAATGTGGCTGCGTATGACCGCCCAGCTTTCGATATCATGGCAGGGCTGAATGATTTTCCGCCCCGGTGCCGGAACGGTAATCGCGGGGTTTGCGATTATCTTGATACCGCCCACTTTCTGCAGGGCATCGCGCAGATCCAGCCCCAACAAGGCGGGGCGCATGCTGTAGGGGGTTCTTTCAAGCTTTGCCGTCAGGCGGGCAATCGCCTGATCAAGATCGCCCTCGATGCACACCCAACCCTGAAGGTTGAAGGTAACCGGCCGTGGTTTGTCGGGCGGGACGGTGAAAACAACCTCGGCATTTCGCTGAGGTGCCTGCACGACCTCGGATCTTGCCAAGGCAGAAAAACCCAGGCTTGCCGCAAGAACAGCCAACGGCCAGCCCGTTAATGGCGTTCTCGCCCGCTTTCGAAAAAGACCGGTATTTCCGAAGCTTCGCTTCACCTCCCCATCCTTGGTTCTTCCAGCGATGCAGGATCAGGGTGTTTCGATTCTGACCCAATCGACCGCTATCAACGCCTCGCCATCGTGAGGCAGGTAGTCAGAGCTCCAGCTGCCGAAGGTCATGAAAAACTTGTCGCCTGGCTTGCGCAGTGAGGTCAGTTTCTGCACTTCACGCCACTTGCCGTCGGGCGCGCCTTCGGTGCCGGGGTTGACCGGCTCCAGCCGCATTCGCGCAATGTAGTTGTGTTTCCTTTTTTCAAGTTGCAGCTCGACCGCAGCGATGTTCGCGGGAAAAACCGATGCGCGCCCATCAATGTTTCGGCCGCTGATCGTGTATAATGTGCGGTTGAAATATGTCTGCTTGCCTTTGGTGACCTTCTTGCCGGTCAGGTTGACATCGGTCACGACATTGTTGCGCGTGTACATATCGAAGATGGAAAACAGGCCGTTGTCCTTGTCCTTTGCCACACCGGCCTGAAAGATCTCGCCCAGCGTCTGCGGGGCAAAGATCAGCCGGACGGTCATTTTCCAGTCGCCCTTGGGAATCGGTTTGTTCAGCACCAGGGTGTTGGGCGCCTCGCCAAACCAGGCCGAGGTGCGATCCGGAACCAGCAGGGTCAGCACGCCATCTTCGACAAGATATGTTTCGGGGTTTTCATTCACGACCGTCCAGTCTGAAGACAGCTGCGGGCCATCAAAATTGTCTTCGAAATATACCTCGGCAGCGGCGGATGTCGCGACCAGGCTGGCAGCAAGGGCCAGAAGCGTGTTCTTGAGATTGTTCATTTCCTTCTCCTCAACAACGGGTTTTCGGTCTTCTTGTGGGCCGCGCTCAGGGGCGTTCGATTCTGACCCAATCGATCTGCACGACACCTTCACCATTGTCAGGCAGGTAATCCGATGCCGAACCGCCAAACGAAATGTAGAATGCATCGCCCGGTGTTTTCAGCGAACTGAGTTTTTGAACCTCTATCCATTTGCCATTGGGTGGCGCCTTTGCGCCGGGACGGGGTTCAAGCCGGACACTGGCAATGTACTTGCGGCCTTTTTTGGTCAGGCGCAGCTGTATCGCGGCGATGTTTCTGGCAAAAAATGCTGCCCGCGCCTGCAGGTTACGGCCTTCGACATAATAGACCATCCTGTCAAATCTGGCGTTCTTGCCCTTGGCGCTGGCAATTTTCTCGCCGACAAGCGTCAGGTCCGTGCGCACATTGTTATAAGTGTTGAAAAAGACCGACGAATAGATGCCGCGGCCATCTTCACGGCCTATGCCGATACGAAATGCTTCGCCCAGATAGCGGGGCTCTATCAACACACGCGCCGTGATCTGCCAGTCACCTTTCGGAACCGGCTTTTCAAGTTTCAGAATGTTCGGCCCGACCGGCTGTGCAACCGGTGTTCCGTCAGGGGCAACGATGGTCAAGATCCCGTCTTCGACCAGGTAATTGTTTTCGTCGGGGTTGATGACCTGCCAATGCGGGGCAAGATTGCCGCCGTCAAAATCATCCGAGAAATACATCTCTGGCGTCTTGGGCGCCGGGGGCGGTGGCGGTGGCGGTGGGGCAGGCTTTTCAACCTGTTTCTGAACCTCGGCAACCGCAACCTTGAAATCATTTGCATTTCGCGCATCGAAATACTGGCCCTTGCCCGCCCGCGCGATACATTGCAGTTGTGCCCGGGCCTTGGCGTCAACATCAAAGCCAACCACATTGACGCGCAGGTTGATGCCACGCCTGGTCAGTTCGGCCGCCACCGCGCATGGATCGCCGCCGCAGGTCTCGATCCCATCTGATATCAGAAGAACCGAATTGTTTTCCTCAAGCCTGTCCTCAAAAGCCCGTCCGGCCCGTTCCAGGGCGGCGGCAATCGGCGTCTTGCCCCGTGGAGTGATGTTTTTCACAAGGCCCGCGATTGCCTTGGGCGAGGCGCTGCCAAACGGGGCCACCAGCTGAACATCGCCACAATCATTCTTTTGCCGATGCCCATAGACCATCAGCGCGGGGGTTACCCCCTTGGGTAAAGAGGAAACAGACCCCTGCAAGACGGACTTGGCCGTATCAATCTTGGTCTGCTTGCCCACATGCCCCCACATGGAATTGGAAGCATCAAGTATATACAGAAGGTTGGTCTTTGCCGCGCCCGGTGCGGCCATGAAGATGGCGGCCACGAAACCGGTTGCTGCGGTGACAAAGATCTTGCCAACACGGATACGCACAAGCACCCCCTTGCAACAATCAGAAGATATCTTACCAGTAACACGGGTATTCTTGTCGCGAGATCCGGCTTTGTCGAGTCAAAAGTTACCCTAGGTCAACTGCGTTACCCCGTGCGGCGGCGGCGCAGATACACGTAATATGCCCCCGCGCCGCCGTGGCGGCGGTGGGCCTGATTGACCTGCAATATCAGGGGCGCCAGGGGTGGTTGTGCCAACCAGCGGGGAACCTGATGTTTCAGGATGCCTCTGGGGGTGGGCATGATGTCGTCATTTTCGCCATCCCGCCCCTTGCCGGTAATCACCAGCAGCAGGCGTTTGCCCGAGGCGTGCGAATCCCGAACAAAAATGCTTAGCGCCGCCTGGGCGCGGGCCTGGGTCATGCCATGCAGATCAAGCCGCGCATCTATTGCCAGCTTGCCCCGTTTCAGCTTTTCAAAGCGCTTCCGGTCCATTGCCGGTGCCTTGTTGCCACCCGACAGCGCAAAGCTTTCCTCAAGACTTGGCGCCAGATCCCGGCGTTGCGGTGGAACGGGCCCGGCCTGGCCAATACGAAAATATGTGATGCTATGGCCGGGCTTTGGCGGCATCGGCCTTGCCGGTGGGGTGTCTGCTGTCGTCGGGGGTTCGGCGGTCTGGCGCATCGGCGCGGCGCGTGCCACGACCTTTTCCCAAAGCGCGCGTTCGGCCGGGGTCAAGCTACGCCTGGTCTTTTTCTTTCCCGACACGGTTCATCCTTCCGGCACCAGTCTTTTCGCAATCTGGTTAGGCAATAGAACAACAAGCCGGCCACTGTCCATCACCTGCCCGGCCAGCGTTCCCGCCGCAGGGCCCGCGCCGAAAAATATATCGGCCCGTTGGGGCCCCTTTATGGCAGATCCGGTATCCTGCGCGACAACAAGGCGGCGCATGACGAAACTGCCGCCCTTTTCGATCCACACCGGCGCGCCCATCTGAACGAAACGCGGATCCACCGCGATAGAGCGCATGCCGGTCAGGGGCCTGTCCAGCGCGCCAAAGGTGGCGTCGCTGTCATCCTTGAGCTCGCGGAAAAAGACATAGGACTTGTTGAATTCAAGCGCCCTGATTCCGCGCGCCGGGTCTTGCATGAACCATTTCTTGACGCCTTCGATTGACGCGCTCGGAAAATCAAGCACGCCCCGGCGGACGAGCTCGCGCGCGGCCGAACGGTATACATGCCCGTTTTCGCCCGCATATCCCACACGGATGATTGTGCCATCCTGCAACCGCACACGGCCCGAGCCCTGGATATGCAGATAATACAGGTCAACCGGGTCTTTCACCCAGGCAATCTCAAGCCCCCTGCCCGCCAACGCGCCGTTGTCGATGGCTTCGCGTGTCAGCATCGGATCGCGTGGTTTGAGGTTGGGCGGCTTTCGGTAGATCGGGTAGCGATACAGGTCGGTCGGAGCTCTTGATCCCTCGAGTATCGGGTCGAAATATCCGGTGAAAAGCGCGTTGTTTTCGGGCGCAATCACGACCGGGGTAAAGAAAAGCTCGAAAAACTGGCGTGCCGGAGGGTTGGTTTTCGCGAATTTGCAGATCGGCGCCCATTCAGGGGCCGATATGTCCTGACATGATTTCTGAAATGCCCTTAGCGCGGCAAGATGATCATCCTGTTGCCAGCCAAGAAGCTGATCAAACCTGACGGCCTGATATTTATGGCCAGCAACCGCGGAAAATGCAGAAAGAAAGAAGGCCAGAACCCCGACGCACAGGGCGCCACGGTTTGGCAAGCGTCGGCTCACAGGCCCGTGGCGACCAGTATCCAGTTGGGGTCGCTACTGCCCATGATGCGGGAAAAGGTCCAGACATCCTTTTGCCGCTTGATCTGCTTGGGATCGCCTTCAATGATTTCACCGCTCTTGTTGCGCACGACCGAGGTCAGTTCGGCAACGAACTGAACGGTGATTTCCCCTTCCCGGGTGTCGGGGTCGAGATTGGCGTCGATGATCTTGCTGTCGCGCAGGCCGATAAAGCTGGCATCAATGTGAATACCTTCGGCGGCGCGGGCATCTATGACCTGGGAAAAGCTGTCATATACCTCGTCGGCCAGAAAACGGCGCAAGGTCTGCTTGTCTCCGTTTTCAAACGCCATCAGCAGCATTTCATAGGCGGCGCGTGCGCCCTCCATGAAATGTGTGACATTGAATTCGGGATCGAAGTGTTTCATTTCGGCCAGCGCAAGCCCCGCCTTGCTGTTCAAATCGACATGATCGGCAATGTCCTTGTCGATTCCGCCCTGAATGACCTCGAACTCGCGCCGGTTGACGGTCGGGCCTGTCTGCGGGGGGAGCGGTGCGGGCGGTTTTTCGAATCCGTCCCTCGTGCCAAGAACCTTGGACAGGCGGACGATCAGGAAAATGGCTATCCCTGCAAGCACGATCAGTTGGATGACGGCTGAACTCATTTTTGGGACGGCTCCTGAAATATAACTGTCGGACGTGGTATCCGGGTCCACAAGCACATATGTATGTTACGGCTGTGGTCAAGTCCACCACACTACATTGCGAGAATGACAGGCAAGGAACAAGAAAATGTGGCTGTTTCTGATATTCGTGGCGGTTCCGATCATTGAAATCGCACTGTTCATACAGGTCGGCGGTGTGATCGGCCTGTGGCCAACCCTTGCCATCGTGGTGCTGACGGCGTTTGCCGGAACCTGGCTGATGCGTCAACAGGGGATGATGACCCTTGCGAAACTGCAGAAATCTCTGGCCGAGGGGGGCAACCCGGCTGATCCGATGGCACAGGGGGCGATGATCCTGGTCGCCGGTGTTCTGTTGCTTACGCCGGGGTTTTTTACCGACACGATCGGCTTTATGCTGTTGCTGCCGCCGGTGCGGGCTGCCCTGATCAAATGGATTTCTGCACGTATCGTTGCCAGTGGCTCTGTTCACTTCTCGTCCACGACCTCGGCGTCAGAACACGGCGCAAGCACCACGATAGAAACCGATTACATCATCATTGACGAGGATTCCGAGCCGCGCGAAGGCCCGTCCGGCTGGACCAAACATTAGATTGTGGCCGCCGGTATGACCTGCTAGTCATTGCCGCAAAATTTGCAAGTTTACAGGAGTCTCTTGATGGCCGACGAAAACAACAGCCAGAATGACCAGGCACCCCAGCCCCCGCGCCTTCAGGTGCTGGGCCAGTTCATCCGTGATCTGTCGTTTGAAAACGTCGCGGCCCAAAAGGGCGTGATGGGTGAAGGGCAACCGGATATTCAGGTTCAGGTCAATCTTGATGCCACGCGTCGTGAATCAGACAAGAATTACGAAGTCATCCTCAAGCTGAACATCGAATCCCGGCTAAAGGAAATGGATGCCACGCTGTTCATCCTTGAAATCGAATATGCCGGAATCTTTCAGGTCGAAAACGTGCCCGACGATCAGCTGCATCCGTTCCTGCTGATCGAATGTCCGCGCATGATCTTCCCCTATCTGCGCCGGATCGTGAGCGACATCACCCATGATGGTGGCTACCCGCCGTTGAATCTTGAAAACATCGACTTCCTGTCGCTGTACCAGCAAGAGCTTCAGCGCCGCGCCGAGGCCGAAAAGGCCGGCCAGCCCGTCGCCTGACCAGCTGCGCGGAAAAATCAGCTCTGGCCGAATTTCGACCAGAGCGCATTCTCGCCCATCGACTTGATGAATTCTGCGTGCCTCGCCTGTTCGTCCGCACTCAGGCGTGGTGGCAATGGTCTTGGTCGTGGCGGTGCCCTCCAGCTACCCTGGCCCGTTTCCGACGACGTGTCGCGCCCCGCCCCCGTATCAAGACCAAAGCCGGGCTGCCGGCCTCCCATGAGTTCAAGATAGACTTCGGCCAGAAGTTCCGAGTCCAGCAACGCGCCGTGTTTTTCGCGGCCGGAATTGTCCACCGAAAACCTGCGACAAAGCGCGTCCAGCGAGTTCTGCGCGCCCGGATAGCGTTTGCGCGCAATTTCAAGCGTATCGATCGCACGCGCCATGGGCAGGGGTTGCCGCCCGGTCTTGAGCAGCTCGGCATTGATAAAGCGCATGTCGAAGCTGGCATTGTGGATGACCAGCGGATCCTCGGCAATGAATTCAAGGAAGGCATCGACGATTGCGGCAAAAACCGGTTTGTCGGCAAGAAATTCGTCGGACAGCCCGTGAACCGCCTCGGCCTCTTTGGGCATGGATCGTTCCGGGTTGATATACTGGTGATAGGTGCGGCCGGTCGGGACGTGGTTCAACAGTTCGACCGCGCCGATTTCGACGATCCGGTCGCCATTGTCCGGGTTCAGGCCCGTCGTTTCGGTATCCAGCACGATTTCACGCATCCGTTTCGATCCTTTTGCGAAGCTGCTCTATGATGCGGCTGACCTCGGCGCGTGCCCATTCGGGCGTGCGGGTTTCGATGACAAAATCAGCGCGTGCGCGCTTGTCGGCATCGCTCATCTGGTTTGCAAGGATTTTCTGAAAATGCTTTTCGTTCATGCCTGGCCGGGCCATGACCCTGGCACGCTGGACGTCCGGCGGCGCGGTTACGACAAGTGTGGCATCAACTGCCCGGTCACCCCCGGTTTCAAACAGCAGAGGAACATCGACAACCACGATATCCCGCCCCTGCCGTGCCGCCTGTTCGATAAAGGCGGCACGATCCCGCGCAACAAGGGGATGAACCACCTTTTCGATCTGTTCCAGGGCTGTTTCATCGCGGCCTATCCATTCACGCAGCACCGCGCGGTCAACCTGCCCGTCAACAACTGCCTTGGGGCAGATCCTGCCAATCGCCGGAACCCCTGCCCCGCCGGGCCCATAGATACGGTGCACGGCCGCGTCCGCATCCCAGACCGGAATGCCGAATTCCCGGAAAAAACCGGCGGTCGTCGATTTTCCCATGCCGATGGATCCGGTCAGGCCCAGAATCAGCGGCCGCGTCATGCGTTCAACACCTCTTGCCGCAGGTCCTCATCAACATCGGGGCGGATCCCGAACCAGTTTTCAAAACCCGGCACCGCCTGGTGCAACAGCATTCCCAGCCCGTCAACCGTTTGGCAACCCATTTTTTCGGCCTCGACAAGAAGGGGCGTGCGCAAGGGGGTATAAACGATATCGGTCACCAATGTTCCCTTGCGCAGCTTGGCCAGGGGCAGGTTCAGCGGTGGCTGACCGGTCATGCCAAGCGAAGTGGTGTTGACCAGCATATCGACCTTGGCCATCGCCGCGCCCGCCTTTGTCCAGTCAACCACCTTGATGCGCGCGCCGAAATGTTCGGCCAGCATCTCGGCCCGGCTGCGGGTACGATTGACAAGATAGATTTCAGGCACCCGTTCAGACAAAAGCGATGAAAGGATCGCACGAGACGCGCCGCCCGCCCCGATAACCATGGCCGGGCCGGTAGAGGCAGACCAGGCTGGCACATGCTGTTTGATATTGGCGATGAATCCATATCCGTCGGTGTTGTCGGCCTGAATGCGCCCGTCCTTGCGAAATGTCAGGGTATTTGCCGCACCTATCAACGCGGCCCGGTCGGTAATGACATCGGCAAGGCCAACAACCGCCTCTTTATAAGGGATCGTCACATTTGCGCCCCTGAAGCCAAGGCGGATCAGTGCCTCGATCCCATAGGCAAGATTGTCTTGTGACAGCTCGATGGGGATATAATGGCCCCGCAGGTCGTATTTTCTCAGCCAGTAACCATGAACGCGCGGTGACAGGCTGTGCGCGATCGGCGAACCTATCACTGCCGCAAGCGGTATTGATTCAGTGCTCATCTTTCCAGCAGCCCCGCCTGTTCAAGGTAGCCCAGGACGTCGATCAAGGGCATCCCGAGAATTGTGAACCAATCACCTTCTATCGCGGAAAACAATCTTACGCCAATATCTTCAAGCTTGTAACAACCGACTGTTGTCAAAACGTCCTCACCGATTCGCGCAAGATAGCTGTCGAGAAACCTGTCGGAAAAGGGTTTCATTTCCAGTCTGGCCACCCCAACCTTGCGCCAGACCGGCTGACCGTTGATGGCAATGACGGCGGCTGCCAGCAATCGGTGCCGCTTGCCGCGCAAGGTTTTCAGGTGCTGTCGCGCCTGATCCATATCCTTGGGCTTGTCGAAAATCACGCCGTCAAATTCAAGCACCTGGTCAGACCCGATGACCGCCACATCGGCGTTCCGGTTCGAAACCTGCACCGCCTTGGCCTCGGCCAGGGCATCGGCAATATCAAAAGGCGCCAGCCCTTCGGCCAGCAGCGCCGCCTTGATCGCAGTTTCATCGACGCGCGCGGGTCGAACGCCAAAAGCAACGCCAGCACGTGCAAGCATTTCCTGTCTTGCTGTCGAGCCAGAGGCAAGGATGATGTGTTCAACCATTGTAGAACCCTGTGGAAAAGAATTGCGCAGAGCGGGGCAGTTTGTCGAAAATCGGACGATAGCCCGAAATCCTGCATAACATGCCCGGTTGTAAAGCCGCTCGGCGCTGGTTGTCCACAAGGCATGGTTTTTTCCCGCTTATGTGGATATGCCGTTTACGCCGCGATAACCGTTGATTCATACCATGCAGTCCACAGAGATATCCACAACAAAGGATTTTTTAAATATATGAAAAACAACGATAAATATCACTTATATCGACATGTTGATCAATCTTTTCATCGGGAACGGTATAAATTTTATTTTGAATTATTGTGGATGAAAACCTTGATCCCGATGTTTCCACTGTATCTAAAACAACAACGTCTTTCTCTTTAATATTATTTGTTTTAGGAAGCGGGGAACCGTCTGTGCAAAATCCGGAACCAAATGATGGCCGAAACGCTTTCCAACCTGTATCCTTGGATAAAGGCGCTACATATCATTTCGGTGATCACATGGATGGCCGGCATCTTTTACCTGCCACGCCTGTTTATCTATCACGTCGAACTGACAGCGAATTCCGACGTTCCGGCTAAAACATTCGAGACGATGGAACGCAAGCTTTTGCGGATGATCATGAACCCGGCGATGATCGCGACCTGGACATTCGGGGGTTTGCTTATCTCTACCCCGGGGATCGTTGACTGGTCGCAGGGGTGGCCATGGGTCAAGGCGACGATGGTTCTGATCATGACGTGGTTCCACCATTGGCTGGGCCGTAGGCGTAAAGAGCTTGCCAATGGCACATGCCAGACAACATCGAAAACCTTCAGATTGATGAACGAGGTCCCTACCCTGCTGATGATCGTCATCGTGTTGATGGTGGTCGTCAAGCCGTTCTGAGCGCCTGTTTGACTTACCCCCTGGCAATGCGGTAAAAGCCGTGACGTCTGGCCGTCCGGCCGTCAAGACGTTTCCTGAGCATAGCCCATAGCATCGACAGGTCATTGCACCTGCCGTCGATACGGAAGTTCCCATGACACTAGAAAAGATGTTCCTTTCGGAACTGAAAAAGAAAAGCCCCGCCGACCTTTTGAACATGGCCGAGGAACTCGAGATCGAGAACGCCTCGACGATGCGCAAGGGCGATATGCTGTTTGCCATCCTCAAGGAACTGGCCGAAGAAGGCGTCGAAATTTCCGGCGACGGTGTGCTTGAGGTGATGCAGGATGGTTTTGGTTTCCTGCGTTCGCCCGAGGCGAACTATCTGCCGGGCCCCGACGACATTTATGTCAGCCCGGAACAGATCAGAAAGTTTTCACTGCGCACCGGCGATACCGTCGAGGGCGTCATCCAGGCGCCGCGCGAAAACGAGCGGTATTTTGGTCTGGTAAAGGTTTCCCAGATCAACTTTGAAGATCCCGAGATGGTCAAGCACAAGGTCCATTTCGACAACCTCACACCGCTTTACCCGGATGAGCGCCTGAAGATGGAGGTCGAAGACCCCACCATAAAGGACAAGACCGCGCGAGTGATCGATCTGGTCGCGCCTATCGGCAAGGGCCAGCGGGGGCTGATCGTGGCACCGCCACGCACCGGTAAAACAGTGATCCTGCAAAACATCGCCAACTCTATCGCGCATAACCACCCCGAGGTCTATCTTATCGTTCTGCTGATCGACGAACGGCCCGAGGAAGTCACCGACATGCAGCGCAGCGTCAAGGGCGAGGTCATCTCTTCGACATTTGACGAACCCGCAACACGCCATGTGGCGGTGTCGGAAATGGTGATCGAAAAGGCCAAACGCCTGGTGGAACACAAGCGCGACGTGGTGATCCTGCTGGATTCAATCACCCGTCTGGGCCGCGCGTTCAACACGGTTGTGCCCAGCTCGGGAAAGGTGCTGACGGGTGGTGTGGATGCAAACGCATTGCAAAGGCCCAAGCGGTTCTTTGGCGCCGCGCGAAATATCGAAGAGGGCGGTTCATTGACCATCATCGCGACCGCGCTGATCGACACCGGCAGCCGTATGGACGAGGTGATTTTCGAAGAATTCAAGGGAACCGGCAACAGTGAACTGGTGCTGGATCGCAAGGTCGCCGACAAGCGCGTATTCCCGGCAATCGACATCCTCAAATCCGGTACCCGGAAAGAAGAGCTGCTGGTTGACAAGGGCGATCTGACCAAGACCTATGTGCTGCGCCGGATTCTCAATCCGATGGGCACGACCGATGCAATCGAATTCCTGCTCAGCAAGCTCAAACAGACCAAGAGCAACGCGGAATTCTTTGACTCGATGAACACCTGATACGCGGCGCAGGTCGCGCAAGGGGAATGTCATGGATACGATTTTTGCGCTCGCTTCGGCCCGCGGCAAGGCCGGGGTCGCGGTCATACGCGTTTCCGGCCCTGCGGCGACAGATGCCGGCAAGACCGTCGCCGGGGATGTAGGCGTGCCATTTCGTACATCCTTGCGCTGGCTGAGGGACAAGCAAGGCAACCCGTTGGACCAGGGGTTGGTGTTGTTTTTCCCGCACGGGCAAAGCTTTACCGGCGAAGACATCGTTGAATTTCATGTCCATGGCAGCATGGCCGTCATCAACGCTGTTCTCAAACGTCTGTCGCAGATCAAGGGCCTCAGACCCGCGGAACCTGGTGAGTTCACGCGCCGCGCCCTGGAAAACGGCCGTCTGGACCTCGCACAGGTAGAGGGCCTGGCTGACCTTGTAGAGGCCG
Organism: Paracoccaceae bacterium; assembly: GCA_030950185.1. Lineage (GTDB taxonomy): Bacteria > Pseudomonadota > Alphaproteobacteria > Rhodobacterales > Rhodobacteraceae > UBA5972. Next base: position 18,511 of record JAUZRU010000064.1, read on the forward strand.
AAACCGAGGCACAGCGCCGACAGGCCCTGCGGGTATTCGAAGGGCGCCTGGGGCAGCTTGTGGACGGCTGGCGCAACAATCTGATCCGTGCAGCGGCGCTGATCGAAGCAACAATTGATTTTGCCGACGAGGATGTGCCCGTTGATGTGTCGCCCGAGGTGACGAACGCAATTGGCGAAACACTGAAATCGCTGAAGGCCGAGGTGGAAGGCAGCCGCGTTTCCGAGCGGATCCGCGAAGGATTTGAAGTGGCAATCATCGGCAAGCCGAATATCGGAAAATCGACCCTTCTTAACCGCCTGGCCGGACGAGAGGCGGCGATAACGTCGGAAATTGCGGGCACGACACGGGATATCGTCGAGGTCAGGATGGACCTGGGCGGCCTTCCCGTGACGTTGCTGGATACGGCGGGCATAAGAGAAACGCAGGACCACGTTGAAAAGCTCGGCGTCGCGCGCGCAATAGAACGGGCCGAAAGCGCGGATCTGAGGGTGCTATTGATTGACGAGGAAGGCGCGTCAGCGATCGGGCGGCAGGTTGGGGAAGATGACATCGTCGTGCGAGCGAAGGCAGATATATCACGGAAAAACAATGGCTTAGCAATATCTGGAAAAACGGGTCAGGGGGTTGATGAGCTGGTGGCAGAGATCGCGGCCAGGCTCGAACGCAAAAGCCTTGGCGCCGCAACGGCAACGCGGCTGAGACACCGCATCGCGATGGAAACCGCAATTTCCTGTTTGGAGCGCGCCCTGGATCATGTAAACAACGGCTCAGGCCTTGCGGAACTGGCGGCAGAAGAGCTGCGCTCGGCAACAAGGGCGCTGGATTCACTGATCGGCAAGGTTGGGGTCGAGAACTTGCTGGACGAAATTTTCGCCAGCTTCTGTATTGGCAAGTGAGGAATGTTTCACGTGAAACATGGCGGGTTCGATGTTGTGGTAATCGGGGGCGGGCATGCGGGCGCTGACGCCGCCCATGCCGCTGCCAGAATGGGCGCCAATACGGCACTGGTCACGCACCGTTTTGACAGAATTGGCGAGATGTCCTGCAATCCGGCCATTGGCGGCCTGGGCAAGGGTCACCTTGTTAGGGAAATTGACGCGTTGGATGGTCTGATGGGCCGTGTCGCTGATCGGGCGGGAATTCAGTTCCGGTTGTTGAATCGCCGCAAGGGCCCGGCCGTTCGTGGCCCGCGCGCCCAGGCCGATCGGGCGTTGTATCGCGCGGCGATGCAGGGCGAGATCGCGAACACGCCGAACCTAACTGTGATCGAGGCCGAGGTCGCGGATCTGAGGGTAGAGGTTGGCAGGGTCACTGGCGTCATACTGGGTGACGGGTCCGTTATTCCGGCCAATGCGGTTGTACTGACAACCGGCACATTTTTGCGCGGCGTTATTCATATCGGCAACGAACAAAAGCCCGGCGGCCGCATGGGCGACAGGCCCGCTATTCCCCTTGCCGAGCGCATTGACGATCTGGGCCTTCCCATGGGCCGGCTCAAGACCGGGACTCCCCCTCGGCTGGACGGCAGAACCATCAACTGGGATATTCTGGATTCCCAGCCGGGCGACGAAAACCCCGTGATGTTTTCATTTTTGTCAAAAGGCCCGTCAGTTCGGCAGGTTTCATGCGGGATCACCCACACAAATGAGAAGACGCATGAGGTAATAAGAAAAAACCTTGAAAAATCCGCGATGTATGGCGGGTATATCGAGGGTGTCGGCCCGCGCTACTGCCCATCTATAGAAGATAAGGTTGTGCGGTTTTCCGAAAAAGCCTCGCATCAGGTGTTTCTGGAACCCGAGGGTTTGAACACGACCACAGTCTATCCGAACGGTATTTCGACATCGCTACCGTTTGAGGTTCAGCAGGAATATGTGGCCTCTATCAAGGGGCTAGAAAATGCGCGGATCACGCAGCCCGGCTATGCTATTGAATATGATTACGTAGATCCCCGCGCGCTGACGCCGACGCTGATGGTCAGGACGCTGCCAGGGCTTTACCTTGCAGGCCAGATCAACGGCACCACCGGTTATGAAGAGGCCGCGGCGCAAGGCTTGGTTGCCGGCCTTAACGCTGCGTGTGCCGCAAAGAGCATGGAGCCGGTGATTTTCAGGCGCTCTGACGCATATATTGGTGTCATGATTGACGATCTGGTCACAAGAGGGGTGACAGAACCCTACAGAATGTTCACCTCGAGGGCAGAGTTCCGACTATCGCTGCGAGCCGATAACGCGGACCAACGGCTGACCCCAAAGGGTATCGAGATCGGCTGTATAAGCGCGGAAAGGAAAATCGCGTTCAACGAGAAGATGGACAAGCTTCAAAAGGCCCAGGAGCTGTTGAAATCCCTTACACTTACCCCGCAAGAGGCTGAAAAATACGGTATAAAGGTAAACCGCGACGGTACACGCCGAAATGGCGTTGATCTGCTGTCCTTCCCCGAGGTTACCTTCGAGTCATTGAAGAGCGTCTGGCCCGATCTTGCACAAGTCGAACCCGCGACAGCGGAGCAAGTCGAATGCGACGCGGTCTACGCCAATTATATCGAAAGGCAGCGGCGCGATGTCGAGGCGCTTGAAAAAGACGAGGCGCTGAAGATTCCCGACGATTTCGACTATACAACGATCTCGGGGCTTTCGAACGAGTTGAAGGGAAAGCTTGCAACGATTCGCCCGCAGACATTGGGGCAGGCGGGGCGGATTGATGGCATGACGCCGGCGGCGCTCACACTGATCCTTTCACGAATTCGTCGAGAATCGGGAAGACAAAGCGCATGAGGGGGCATAATCACGCCATTCAGCGCCTGAAAAACGTGGCCGATGTTTCACGTGAAACAATCGCGGCGCTTGAAACATATGAAAAGCTGCTGAGAAAGTGGAATCCTGCGATAAACCTTGTCAGCGCCTCTACGCTGAACGACATCTGGCATCGGCATTTCCTAGACTCCGCCCAGATATGGCGGCTTTGCCCCCCGGGCGCTACAAAATGGGTTGACCTCGGCAGTGGCGGAGGGTTTCCAGGGCTCGTCGTGGCCGTTATCGCCAAAGAGGTTGCGCCAGAGCTGGAATTGGTTCTGGTCGAATCCGACGTCAGGAAGGCAACCTTCCTGCGCGAGGCGAGTCGCGCCCTGTCGCTCAAAACCACCATCCACGCGACACGCATCGAAGCGCTTGAACCGCAGAATGGTGATGTGGTTTCGGCCCGTGCGTTGGCGCCGCTGCCGAAATTGTTGCCATTGGCAGCCCGGCATTTAGGAAATTCCGGAATCTGCTTGTTTTCCAAGGGTGAATCTGTCGAAACGGAATTGACTGACGCAAGGAAATGCTGGAAATTCACCTTGGAAAAATCGCCCAGCATCACCGGATCTGGCGGGATCATACTGAAAATCGGAGGTCTTGGGCGTGTCTGACCCAAAGAAATCGGGATCAAAAACCAAAATCATTGCAATAGCAAACCAGAAAGGCGGCGTTGGAAAGACAACAACCGCGATAAATCTGGGAACCGCGCTGGCGGCAGTTGAAAAAAACGTGTTGCTGATCGACCTTGATCCACAAGGAAATGCGTCAACCGGCTTGGGGATTGAGCCAACCGAGCGAGAAACCACCACCTACGACTTGTTGCTTGGCGATGCCAGGCTGCAAGATGTTGTGTGCGAAACGCAGGTGCCTTACTTGTTGGTTTCTCCGGCAAATACCGATCTGGCCTCGGCAGACATAGACCTGGCAAATACCGACAACCGAACGACCAGGCTGCGCGATGTGCTGAACAGGGCAGAGGTCAAGGACTATAACTTTGACTATATCCTTATCGACTGTCCGCCGTCCCTCAATCTGTTGACGGTTAACGCGATGGCGGCCGCAGATTCCGTTCTTGTCCCCCTGCAATCGGAATTCTTCGCATTGGAGGGGCTTTCACAGTTGATGCTGTCCATCCGCGAGGTCAGGCAGGCGTTAAATCCCACGCTGCGCATCGAGGGGGTTGTCCTGACCATGCATGACAGCAGGAACAACCTTTCAAAGCAGGTTGAAAAGGATGTGCGCGACAATCTGGGCGCCCTGGTCTTCAAGACCGTGATTCCGCGAAATGTCAGACTGTCGGAGGCGCCTTCTTATGCCATGCCCGCGCTGCTATATGATCATAAAAGCGCCGGCAGCATCGCCTATCAAAAGCTGGCCGCCGAGGTCCTGCGCCGGAACCACAGATAACGGATAAGATTAATATAAGGGGTTGAAAACAATGGCGAAAAAATCTCCTCCGAAAAGGGGCCTGGGGCGCGGCCTGTCGGCCCTTATGGCCGACGCGGATATTGTTTCGCCGGCCGCCCCCACCGCGGACAAGGCGAACAGCCCGGATTTGCTGGTCCCGATCGAAAAACTGCGCCCGAATCCCGATCAGCCCCGGCGCGATTTCTCGCCCGAGGATCTTGACGAGCTGGCCGCCTCGATCAGGGAAAAGGGGATCATTCAGCCCCTTCTGGTGCGCAACGACCCCCAGCACCCCGGCGAATACCAGATCGTGGCGGGCGAACGCCGCTGGCGGGCGGCCCAGCGTGCCAATCTGCACGACATTCCGGTTCTCGTTCGCGAGCTGAACGATACCGAAGTGATTGAAATAGCCATCATCGAAAACATCCAACGCGCCAATCTGAACGCGGTGGAAGAGGCCATGGGCTATCGCCAATTGATGGATCGTTTTGGCCATACCCAGGAAAAGCTGGCCGAGGCATTGGGGAAAAGCCGATCGCATATCGCAAATCTGCTGCGGCTTTTGACTCTGCCTGAAGAGGTGCTGACATGGCTTCGTGAAGGCAAGCTGACCGCAGGGCATGCGCGCGCGCTTATTACCGCAGAAAACCCGACCGAACTGGCGCGCAAGGTCATCACAAAGGGCCTGTCCGTTCGCCAGACCGAGGCGCTAGCCAAAAATCCCAAGGTGGAAACAAAGGAAAGAAAGCCCAAGGAAAACAAAGCGGAAAAAGACGCCGATACCAGGGCGCTCGAGCTTGATCTAACGGCAAGCCTGGGGATGGAGGTCAGGATAGACCACCGGGCAGGCGGGGAATCCGGCGTTGTCAGCATCCAGTACAAAAACCTGGAAGAGCTGGACGAACTGTGCCAGATCCTTGCCCGGACGCATCCCGCCTAGACGGCCAACAATTCCCGCAGGATAGAATTCAGAACCATCCGCCCATTGGTGGTGGCGCGGATTGTTGAATTCGACATGGATACCAGCCCCAGATCCTGTAGATCGCTAACCTTTTTGTGATCGAGCTGAAATCCCAGCGCCGACAGGCGTTCAAGATCGGTGCCTTCTGCCAGCCTGAGCGACATCATCAGATATTCGAGCGCCACCTCATGTGGCGGCAGGGCCGTTCGTTGCGATTCCCCGCAAGATTTCAGTGTCTTCGCCAGCCACTCTTGAGGGTCGCGCGGTGTTTCCGTTGCATAGCGCGTGCCGGAAAGGGTCAACCTGCCATGTGCGCCGGGGCCAATACCGATGAAATCGCCGCCGCGCCAATAAATAAGGTTATGCCGCGACTGGGCCCAAGGTTTGGCGTGGTTGGATACTTCATATGGCGGCAAATTGGCCTCTTCACACAATATCTGGGTGACTTCATAAAGATCGGCTGACAGATCATCGTCGGGTAGTCCCCGCAGGTTGCCGGCGGCGTGCCGTTTGCCAAAGGCGGTGCCGTCCTCGATCGTTAGCTGGTAAAGCGAAAGATGCTCGGTTCCCAGAGACAACGCAAAGGCAAGCTCTTGCCGCCAGTTCGCGATGGTCTGGTCTTGTCGTGCATAGATCAGGTCGAAACTTACACGCGGAAAGTTTTTTTCAGCAATATCAATGGATTGCAGGGCTTCCTGTGCGCTGTGCAAACGCCCGAGTGCGCGTAGGTCCGTATCGTTCAACGCCTGCACGCCAAGCGACACCCGATTGACGCCCGCGGCACGATAATCGGCAAAGCGACCGGCCTCGACCGATGAGGGGTTGGCCTCGAGCGTGATTTCCACGTCGCGGTCGATCTTCCAGTTTTCAACGATGCACCATAGAACGGTTTCGACAATTTCCGGTTCCATCAGGCTAGGCGTGCCGCCGCCGAAAAATATCGAATTTACAACACGATCACCTGTTTCCTGCGCGTAATGGGTAAGCGCGCGGGTATATGCGCGCGCCCAGGCGCGGTGGTCGATATGCGCCGCAACATGCGAGTTGAAATCGCAATAGGGGCATTTTGACTGGCAAAACGGCCAGTGGATATAGATGCCGAATCCGGCGTCTTGTGTGTCAGGCCGCATCGAGCGCCTTGACCAGCTTGGCGAAGGCCACGGCGCGGTGGCTCATCGCGTGTTTTTCGGCCGGATCCATCTCGCCAAAGGTCTGGTCCTTGCCGACGGGTTGAAACATCGGGTCAAAGCCGAAACCGCGTTCGCCACGCAGGGGCCAGACCAGCCGGCCTTCGACGGTGCCTTCAAATATCTGGTCCTCACCATCCGGCCAGGCAAGGCACAGGGTGCAACAGAACCGTGCGGTGCGGGGCTCGGGCGCCCGTTTTTCCTCGAGCAGATCCCAGACCTTGCGCATGGCCATATGAAAATCGCGGCCATTCGGGGTTTCGGCCCAATTGGCGGTGTAAACGCCGGGCGCACCGTCAAGTGCATCGACCATCAGCCCGCTATCGTCGGAAAGCGCCGGCAGGCCGCTGGCGCGGGCGGCGAAATGGGCCTTGATGCGAGCGTTTCCGGCAAAGCTGTCTTCGGTTTCTTCCGGCTCTTCCAGCCCCAGATCAGCGGCCGAGACGGTTTCGATGCCCAAGGGGTGCAGAAGATCCGCGATCTCGCGCAGCTTGCCCTTGTTGTGGCTGGCGATAACCAGTTTTCGCCCCTTGAGGTTGCGCATCTCTTAGCCCTCGATCGCCTTGGATTGTGCCTCGACCAACCCCTTGATACCGCGCTCGGCCAGATCCATCAGCTGGTTGAACTCGTCGCGCGAAAAAGTGGCGCCTTCGGCCGAGCTCTGAATCTCGATCAGGCCGCCGGTGCCGGTCATCACGAAATTGGCGTCGGTTCCGGCCTCGCTGTCCTCGGCATAGTCGAGGTCAAGCACGGGTTGCCCGCCATATATCCCGCAAGACACGGCCGCCACATGGTCGGTCAGCGGGTCCGAGGAGATATCGCCGGCCTTCAGCAGCTTGTTCACGGCAAGGCGCAGCGCGACCCATCCGCCGGTGATCGAGGCGCAGCGCGTGCCGCCATCGGCCTGAATCACGTCGCAGTCGATGGTGATCTGGCGCTCGCCCAGGGCAACGCGATCGACCCCGGCCCGCAGTGACCGCCCGATCAGGCGCTGGATTTCCTGCGTGCGGCCCGATTGCTTGCCGGCCGCGGCCTCGCGCCGGTTGCGGGTGTTGGTCGCGCGTGGCAGCATGCCGTATTCGGCTGTGACCCAGCCCAGGCCGGTGTTGCGCAGAAAGGGGGGAACGCGCTCTTCCAGGCTGGCGGTGCACAGAACGTGGGTGTCACCGCATTTGATCAGGCAAGAGCCCTCGGCATGTTTTGTCACGTTGATTTCTATTGAAATCGGGCGAAGTTGATCTACATCTCGACCAGAAGGGCGCATTTGTTTTCCTTTGCATTTCCGATCTCGCCCAATACCCTGCCTTTGGCAGGTGGACAAGGCCCCCGGGCGGAAGGCTGCGCGCAAGCCTCCACTTTGGTAGAGATCGGCAAACAGAATGCTGGTATGAATGCGACATGACCGAAAGCGTAAACCCGTTTGAAGAGTTGAACGACCGTAGCCGCGATGTATTTCGCCGGCTGGTCGAGGCCTATATCGAAACCGGCGAGCCCGTGGGCTCGCGCACCTTGGCGCGTTCGCTGACCGAAAAGATCTCGGCCGCGACCGTGCGCAACGTGATGCAGGATCTCGAACATCTGGGCCTGCTCAGCAGTCCGCATGTTTCGGCCGGCCGCGTGCCCACCGAAACTGGCCTGCGCCTGTTCGTGGATTCGCTGCTTGAGGTCAGCGATCTTTCCCTGACCGAGCGGAAAAAGATCGAAAGCACGATTGATGCCGACAAGGGCGACGTCACCCGCATGCTTGACCAGGCCAGCGCGGTGCTCAGCGGGCTTACCCGCGGTGCCGCGCTGGTGTTGGCGCCAAAATCCGAGGCGCCGATCAAGCATATCGAATTCGTGTCGCTGTCACCCGACCGCGCACTGGTGGTTCTGGTCACTGCCGACGGCAATGTTGAAAACCGCCTGTTCGCGCCGCCGCCGGGGCAAACCCCCTCGGCCATGCGTGAGGCCGCGAATTTTCTGAACGCCATCGTGCAGGGGCGCACCCTGTCGGAACTTGGTCGCGTGGTGGCGCATGAAATCGAACGTCACCGCCAGGAACTTGACGTGCTGGCGCGCCAGCTTGTCGAAAGCGGCGTGGCCGTGTGGGACGGGCAGGGCGAAGATTACGAACGCCTGATCGTGCGGGGCCAGTCGAATCTGATCGACGACGAAACCATCGGAGAGGATCTGGAACGTATCCGAAACCTGTTTGACGACATCGAGCGCAAGTCGGATCTGGTCGAATTTCTGGAACTGGCCGAGCAGGGCGACGGTGTGCGCGTTTTTATCGGCTCGGAGAACAAACTTTTTTCACTTTCGGGTAGCTCTTTGGTGGTTTCTCCATATATGAACTCTGACCGGAAAATCATTGGCGCCGTCGGCGTCATCGGGCCGACCCGTCTGAACTATGGGCGGATCGTGCCGATTGTTGATTACACGGCACAGTTGGTCGGGCGATTCCTGTCCGGCATGAGCTAACAAAGAGGCGTAGATGTCCGAGGAAAAGAAAAACCCCGAGGTCGATATTGACGAGCAAGCGCAACAACCCTTCGATCCGGCGGAAATGAACGATCCGGATCCGCTGGCGCTGGACGAGCAGGACGACGAGCTTGAAAAGCTGATCGCCGAGCGGGACGAGCTGCGCGACCGCCTGATGCGGGCATTGGCCGAGGCCGAAAACATCCGCAAGCGGGGCGAGCGCGACCGCCGCGACGCCGAGCTGTATGGCGGCACCAAACTGGCCCGCGACATGCTGTCGGTTTACGACAACATGAAACGCGCGCTGGAAACCGTTGACGACCAGCAGCGCGAGGTCGCCAAGGCCCTGATCGAGGGGATCGAGCTGACCATGCGTGAAATGCTGTCGGTTCTGGCCAAGCACAAGATCGAACGCGTCGCGCCCGAGGTGGGTGAAAAATTCGACCCCAACCTGCACCAGGCCGTGTTCGAGGCACCGGTTCCAGGTATTGATGCCGGAAATATCGTGCAGCTGATGGCCGAAGGCTTTGTCATAGGCGACCGTTTGCTGCGCCCGGCACAGGTGGGTGTGTCGTCCACGCCCGCGACCAAATCCGAAACGGCGAAGGCCCCCGCGCCTGACGCGCCGGAAGCCGAGCAACAGCAATAACCAAAAAAACGCCCGCCTCGTGCGGGCGTTTCTATTTCAGCCGCGACTTCAGTTCATAGATCAAGTTCAACGCTTCGATCGGGGCCAGCTCGTCCGGGTGGAGATCTTGCAGAATCTTCTCGATTTCCGAGGTGCCCTTGGCCGGTTCGCGCGGTGGGGCAGGGGGCACGGAAAACAAGGGCAGATCATCAATCAGCGCAGCTGCCTTGCCGCCGCCGTCACGTTCGCCCTGTTCAAGCTGTTCCAGAACCTCGCGTGCGCGGTTGACGACGGATTCGGGCAGGCCGGCAAGGCGGGCGACCTGAACACCGTAAGAACGGTCAGCGGCGCCTTTGTGCACCTCGTGCAGAAACACGACATCGCCTTCCCATTCACGCACGGTGACGGTTGCGTTCGTCATTCCATCAAGTTTTGAACTTAGCGACGTAAGCTCGTGATAATGCGTGGCAAACAAGGTTCGGCACTTGTTGACCGCATGCAGGTGTTCAAGCGTCGCCCAGGCGATCGACAGCCCGTCATAGGTGGCCGTTCCCCGGCCGATTTCATCCAAAATCACCAGCGCCCGAGGGCCGGCCTGGTTCAGAATGGCGGCGGTTTCAACCATTTCCACCATGAATGTCGAATGACCGCGGGCCAGATCATCCGACGCGCCCACCCGCGAAAACAGCTGTGTCACAAGCCCGATGCGTGCGCTGCGGGCGGGCACAAAGCTGCCGCATTGGGCCAGCAGCGCTATCAGTGCATTCTGGCGCAGAAACGTCGATTTCCCCGCCATGTTCGGGCCCGTCAGCAGCCAAATGGCGGCAGATTCGCCGGATTCCGGGGTGAGATCACAGTCATTTGCCACAAAAGGCCCGGAACCGGCCTGCTTCAGCGCGGCCTCGACCACGGGGTGTCGGCCCTCGACAATTTCAAAGTCACGCGAGTTGTCTATAACGGGGCGCGTCCAGCCTTCGCCACGGGCGAGATCGGCAAGCGAGGTCGCAACGTCCAGCTCGGCAAGCGCGCGGGCGGCGTGGCTGATGCGGGCAGCGTGTTCAAGGACGGCCTCGCGCAACTCGGCGAAAATGCGCAGCTCGATTTCCTGCGCGCGATTGCCGGCATTCAGAATGCGGGTTTCAAGCTCGGACAGTTCGACCGTGGTAAAGCGCACGGCGTTGGCTGTCGTTTGCCTGTGGATGAAGGTCTCTGAAAGAGGCGCGCCAAGCATCTTTTCCGCATGTGTGGACGGGGTCTCAACAAAATAACCCAACACATTGTTATGCTTTACTTTCAGAGAGTTGATACCAGTCAGTTCCTGATAGTCTTTCTGCAAACCGGCAATGACCCCGCGTCCCTCGTCGCGCAGGGTTCTGGCCTCGTCAAGATCAGCGTCAAAACCTGCCGCGACAAAGCCCCCGTCGCGCGCAAGCAGGGGCGGTTCCTCGACAAGGGCCGATGCGAGATGCCCAACAAGCGGGCCAAACCCTTGCAACGCATCTGCCATCTGCGACAAGCCTTGCGGCATGCCTGGCAGTTGCAGCTGGTCGGCAAGGCTATCCGCCTGCGCCAGCCCCTGCCTTATGGCGCCGATATCACGCGGTCCGCCGCGATCGAGCGCCAGCCGCGAAAGCGCGCGGTCGATATCGGGGACGCGGCGCAGATGATCGCGCAAACTGTCGGCAAGGGCCTGGTTATCGTGAAAAAATGCCACCACCTCTTGGCGTCGCGCGATTACCTCAAGCCGGGTCGAAGGGCTGGACAGCCGCTTTTCAAGCAAACGCGCGCCGGCGCCGGTTATGGTGCGATCGACAACGGACAGAAGAGAGCCCTCTTTATGGCCGGCAAGTGATTGAACAAGCTCAAGATTCCGCCGGGTCGAGGCGTCGATCTGCATGACCTCGTCCTGCGCCTCCACCGCTGGCGGCTTTAGCAGCGGCAGCTTGCCCTTCTGGGTCAGTTCCAGATATTCGATCACCGCTCCCATGGCCGAAAGCGCGGCGCGGTCAAACTGACCAAACCCATCGAGGCTGGTGACCCCGTAAAGTTTGCACAGCCGCCTGGCCGCGCTTTCGGAATCAAAGCTTGCGCGGGCCAGTTCGGTCAGGGCGGCACCGTGTTCCTCGACCAGGGGCCGCAGCTCGGCCGCGGTGGCTTCCGACAACAGCACCTCGCGCGGGGCAAGACGGGCGAATTGCGGCCCCAGCGCGACACGGGGGCAGGGCGCCACGGTGAAATCGCCCGTGGAAACATCGACCCAGGCCAGCGCAGCCTGGCCCCTGACCTGCGCCCAGGCGGCCAGAAAATTGTGCCGGCGGGCATCAAGCAGGGAATCTTCGGTCAGGGTGCCCGGTGTGACGACGCGCACGACCTCGCGTTTGACAACGGCCTTGGAGCCGCGCTTTTTCGCCTCTTTCGGGTCTTCCATCTGTTCGCAAACTGCAACGCGGAAGCCTTTGCGAATCAATGATAAAAGATAACCCTCGGCCGAATGAACCGGCACCCCGCACATGGGGATGTCCTGACCCAGATGCTTGCCCCTTTTGGTCAGGGCGATGTCCAGCGCGGCGGCGGCCTGAACCGCGTCGTCAAAGAACATCTCGTAGAAATCGCCCATGCGATAGAACAGCAGCGCATCCTGATGATCCTGCTTGATCTCAAGATACTGCGCCATCATCGGCGTCACATTGGCATTGGCGACGTTCATCATTCCCCCCGGCGTGGATGAGCCTGAAAACTACAATGACCTGACAGCAGGTAAAAGACAAAACCGGCTGTTTTTGTTGTCGCGCCGCGGGCCGGGATGTAAGAAGTTGGGGTAACACGAAAAAACAGGGCAAAACATGTCAGATAACGCCAAGTTCACCGACGAAGAAGCGCTGGCCTATCACCTTGAACCCAAGCCCGGCAAGATCGAGATCAGCGCCTCTACCCCCATGGCCACCCAGCGTGACCTGTCGCTGGCCTACAGCCCCGGCGTGGCGGTGCCGGTGCGGGCGATCGCCGACAACCCCGCAGCGGCCTATGATTACACGACCAAGGGCAATCTGGTGGCAGTTATCACCAACGGCTCGGCCATTCTGGGGATGGGCAATCTCGGCGCCTTGGCCGCCAAGCCCGTGATGGAGGGGAAGTCTGTTCTTTTCAAACGGTTCGCAGATGTAAATTCGATCGACCTTGAACTTGATACAGAAGACCCCGAGGCTTTTATCAATGCGGTCAAGCTGATGGGGCCAAGCTTTGGCGGTATAAACCTTGAAGACATCAAGGCGCCCGAATGTTTTATTATCGAACAGCGCCTCAAGGAAGAGATGGACATTCCCGTCTTTCACGACGACCAGCACGGCACCGCGGTAATCTGTCTTGCCGGCCTGATAAATGCGCTGCACCTGACGGGCAAGAAGATCGAGGACTGCAAGATCGTCCTTAACGGGGCAGGGGCCGCGGGCATCGCCATCATCGAGCTGATAAAGAGGCTGGGCGCCAAACACGACAACTGTATCGTGTGCGATACCAAGGGCGTCGTCTATCAGGGCCGGAAAGAAGGCATGAACCAGTGGAAATCGGCCCACGCCGCCAATACCGACGCCCGCACCCTGCAAGAGGCCATGGTTGATGCAGATGTCTTTCTTGGTGTTTCGGTCAAGGGGGCGGTGACGGCCGAAATGGTGAAATCCATGGCGCCCGATCCGGTGATCTTTGCGCTGGCCAATCCCGACCCGGAAATCACCCCGGAAGAGGTTCACGCGATACGCCAGGATGCAATCATCGCAACCGGCCGATCAGATTACCCCAATCAGGTCAACAATGTGCTGGGCTTTCCTTATCTTTTTCGCGGGGCGCTGGACATCCATGCGCGCGCCATCAATGACGAGATGAAAATCGCCTGCGCCAACGCCCTGGCCGAGCTTGCCCGCCAGGACGTGCCAGACGAGGTTGCGCTGGCCTACGGCACCAAGCTGCGCTTTGGGCGTGACTATATCATTCCGACGCCGTTCGACCCCCGCCTGATTCATGTGGTGCCGCCGGCGGTTGCCAGGGCCGGCATGGATACCGGGGTTGCCCGTCGGCCGATCATCGATATGGAGGCCTACGAGCTGTCTCTCAAGGCGCGGCTTGATCCGACGGCCTCGATCCTTCAGTCGCTTTATACACGCGCCAAGAATGCGCAGGCCCGGATGGTGTTTGCCGAAGGTGATGACCCGCGCGTGCTGCGCGCGGCGGTGGCCTATGTGCGCTCGGGGTTGGGCCACGCTATCGTTGTCGATCGCGAGGCAAGCGTTCGGCAAAAGCTGGAAGAGGCTGGCATGCCCGAGGCCTTTGACGAGATCGAGGTTGTCAACGCCGCCAACACGGCGCATCTCGAAGAATACAAGGAGTTTCTTTACAAACGCCTGCAAAGAAAAGGTTTTGACCAGCATGATTGCCACCGGCTGGCCTCGCGCGACCGCCATGTATTCGCGGCGCTGATGGTTGCGCATGGGCATGGCGATGCGATGGTTACGGGGGCAACACGCAAGTCGGCACAGGTGTTGCAGCTGATCAACCATGTGTTTGATGCCGACGCCGCCCATGGCGCGGTGGGGGTCACTGCCGTTCTTTTGCGCGGGCGGCTGGTGCTGATCGCCGACACTTTGGTGCATGAATGGCCCGAGGAAGAGGACCTTGCCGATATCGCAGAACGTGCCGCGCAGGTGGCCCGCGGCCTGGGCCTGACGCCACGAGTGGCCTTTGTCAGCTTTTCGAATTTCGGCTATCCGGTATCCGAGCGCGCCGAAAAAATGCATCTGGCGCCCGAGGTTCTGGACAGGCGCGGCGTGACCTTTGAATATGATGGCGAGATGACAGCAGATGTTGCGCTCAACCCCGATGTGATGGCGCAATATCCGTTCTGCCGCCTGTCGGGACCAGCGAATATTCTGGTGGTTCCGGCACGGCATTCGGCCTCGATCTCGGTCAAGCTTCTGCAAGAGATGGGCGGGGCAACCGTGATCGGCCCAATCCTGACCGGGCTTGAGAAATCGGTTCAGCTTTGTGCAACAACTGCAACCGAAACCGACATTTTACACATGGCGGTCATGGCGGCATGCAAGGTGGCGTGAATGGCAATCTATAATCTTGGCTCTATCAACGCGGATCATTTCTATCGCCTCCCACATCTGCCGCAGCCCGGTGAAACGCTGTCGGCAAGCGAATATTCGCGCGGGCTGGGCGGCAAGGGCGCGAACCAGTCGGTGGCAGCGGCCCGCGCCGGGGCGCAGGTGGTTCACATCGGGGCCGTTGGCCAGGATGGCGACTGGGCCATCGCGCGACTGGCGGAATTCGGGGTGAATACCGACCATATTACCAAGCTCGACTTGCCGACCGGACATGCGATCATCAACGTCGATGACGCGGGCGAGAACGCCATCGTGATCTATAGCGCCGCGAATATGGCGCAGGACAAGGGCCGCATTCGCACGGCACTGATGGCGGGTGGCGAGGGCGATTTCTGCATCTTGCAGAATGAAACCAACCTTGTCGCCTATGCCGCTGAAATTGCGCAAAACAAGGGGATGAGGGTGGTTTATTCCGCGGCCCCGTTTCAGGCCAAGATGGCGCGCGAGGTTCTGCCCTTTGTCGATATCCTTGTGCTCAACGAAGTCGAGGCCGCGCAGCTGGCCGACGCGCTGGGCGTGGCATCGGCACATCTGCCGGTGTCCGAGGTCGTCGTGACACGCGGCGCGCGTGGGGCGGTATATGGTGCAGCGGGAACCGAGATCGAAGTTCCCGCGTTCGATGTCGAGGCGGTTGATACCACCGGCGCCGGCGATACCTGGCTGGGGTTCTTTGTTGCCGGGCTGGATGCTGGCATGCCGGTCAAGGGCGCGATGAAATTCGCCGCCGCCGGCGCGGCCCTGCAAGTGACAAGGCCCGGCACCGCCGAGGCAATACCGGACCTTCACGAAGTAAAAGTGTTTCTGGAACAGCGGCTGGCAAGCTGAGGTCAGCTGGTCATTCCATCCCAGAACGTCTTGACCTTGCTGAAGAAATTCTTGCTTTTCGGGTTGTTGTCCTTACTCAGATTTTCGAATTCCCGCAGCAGTTCCTTTTGACGGGATGTCAGGTTTACAGGGGTCTCAACGACAAGTTCGATATACATGTCGCCGGCAGGTCCACCGCGAAGTGCGGGCATGCCCTTGCCGCGCAGACGCATCTGCCGACCTGATTGGCTGCCTGCCGGGATCTTGACTCGTGCGCGCCCGCCGTCGATAGTGGGCACTTCGACTTCGCCACCCAAGGCCGCGGTCGTCATGGAAATCGGCACCCTGCAAAACAGGTTCTGACCTTCGCGTTCGAAAATCGGGTGATCCTTGACCTCGATAAAGATGTAAAGGTCACCCGGCGGACCACCACGCAGCCCGGCCTCGCCCTCGCCGGCCAGGCGGATGCGGGTGCCGGTTTCGACGCCCGGCGGGATGTTGACGCTGAGGGTGCGCTCTTTCTGCTGCCGGCCCGATCCACCGCACGCCTTGCAGGGGTTGTTGATGATCTGGCCGCGGCCTCCGCAGGTGGGGCAGGTGCGCTCGACCGTGAAAAAGCCCTGCTGTGCCCGGACCTTGCCCATGCCCGAACAGGTGGGGCAGGTCATGGGTTCCGAACCACCTTCGGCGCCGGTTCCCTGACAGGATTCACAGGCGACCGAGCTTTGAACGCGAATGGTTTTCTGCTTGCCGGTATAGGCCTCTTCCAGCGAGATGCGCAGATTATAGCGCAGGTCAGACCCGCGCGTGGCGCGATTGCCGCCGCCGCGTCCGCCACCCATGAAGTCGCCGAACAGGTCTTCGAACACGTCGGAAAAGGCGCTGCCAAAGTCGCCATTGCCCGGATGTCCGCCGAAACCACCGCCGCCAAAGCCGCCGGGCCCAGCGCCATTGCCACCCTCAAAGGCCGCGTGGCCGAAACGGTCATAGGCCGCACGTTTTTCAGGGTCTTTCAATATGTCATAGGCCTCGTTCACTTCCTTGAACTTGGCTTCTGCGTCGGGGTTGTCCTTGTTGCGGTCGGGGTGAAGCTCCATCGCCTTCTTGCGATAGGCCTTCTTCAATTCCGCCTCAGACGCCCCCTTGGACACCCCCAGAACGTCGTAGTAATCGCGCTTGGACATCTGTTTCAACCTGCCGTAAACGGATGTCGGCCCATGAGAGGGCCGACATTGTGAGCATCATTTCGACCGCGATCAGTTCTTGCGATCGTCGTCCACGTCCTCAAAGTCGGCATCGACGATGTCTTCGTCAACCGGCTTGGGGCCGTCTTCCTCTGCGCTGTCGCCACCTTCTTCGGCCTGGGCCTTGTAGATGGCTTCGCCCAGCTTCATCGCGGCCTCGGTCAGATCCTGTGACAGCGACTTGATCTTGCCGGCATCATCCGATTCCATCGCCTCTTCGAGGGCCTTGATCGACAGTTCGATCGCCTCGACCGTGGTCGGATCGACCTTGTCGGAATGTTCTTCAAGCGACTTCTTGGTCGAATGGATAAGCGCTTCGGCCTGGTTCCTGGTTTCTACCAGTTCGCGGCGCTTGCGGTCGGCCTCGGCGTTTTCCTCGGCCTCCTTGACCATGCGCTCGATGTCTTCGTCCGACAGGCCACCGGATGCCTGGATGGTGATCTTCTGTTCCTTGCCGGTGCCCTTGTCCTTGGCACTGACTGACACGATGCCGTTGGCGTCGATATCGAAGGTCACCTCGATCTGGGGCATGCCGCGCGGCGCGGGCGGGATGTCTTCCAGGTTGAACTGGCCAAGCAGCTTGTTGTCGGCGGCCATTTCGCGTTCGCCTTGGAAGACCCGGATCGTCACCGCGTTCTGGTTGTCTTCGGCGGTCGAGAACACCTGCGATTTCTTTGTCGGGATCGTGGTGTTTCGGTCGATCAGGCGTGTGAACACGCCACCCAGGGTTTCGATGCCCAGGGACAGCGGGGTCACGTCAAGCAGAACGACATCCTTGACGTCGCCTTGCAGAACGCCTGCCTGAATGGCGGCGCCCAGCGCAACAACCTCGTCGGGGTTGACGCCCTTGTGGGGCTCTTTGCCAAAGAATTTGGTCACTTCCTCGACGACCTTGGGCATGCGGGTCATGCCGCCGACCAGAACGATCTCGTCGATGTCGTCCTTGGTGAGGCCGGCATCCTTGAGCGCGGCCTGACAGGGCTTCATCGTGCGCTTGATCAGGTCGGAAACCAGGCTTTCCAGCTTGGCGCGGGTCAGTTTCAGCACCAGGTGCAGCGGTTGGCCACCGTTCGGATCCATCGAGATGAACGGTTGGTTGATTTCCGTCTGCGTGGCGCTGGACAGTTCGATCTTGGCCTTTTCGGCAGCCTCTTTCAGGCGCTGCAGGGCCATGTTGTCCTTGCTCAGGTCAACGCCGGTTTCCTTCTTGAATTCGGCGATCAGGTATTCGACGATCCGCATGTCGAAATCTTCACCACCAAGGAAGGTATCGCCATTGGTGGATTTCACTTCGAACAGGCCGTCGTCTATTTCAAGGATCGACACGTCGAAGGTGCCACCGCCAAGGTCGTAAACGGCGATGGTCTTGCCGCCTTCCTTGTCAAGGCCATAGGCCAGCGCGGCGGCGGTGGGTTCGTTGATGATGCGCAGCACTTCGAGACCGGCGATCTTGCCTGCGTCCTTGGTGGCCTGGCGCTGGGCGTCGTTGAAGTAGGCAGGAACGGTGATGACCGCCTGCGTGACGGATTCGCCAAGATAATCTTCGGCGGTTTCCTTCATCTTGCCCAGAATGAAGGCCGAGATCTGGCTGGGCGAATATTTTTCACCCTTCACCTCGACCCAGGCGTCGCCATTGGGCCCCTCGACGATGTTGTAGGGCACCATCTTCTTGTCTTTCTGAACGGTCGGGTCGTCAAAGCGGCGGCCGATCAGGCGCTTGATAGCGTAAAGAGTGTTTTCCGAGTTGGTCACGGCCTGCCGTTTGGCAGCCTGCCCGACCAGGCGTTCGTTATCCGTGAACGCCACGATAGAGGGCGTCGTACGCGCCCCTTCGGCATTTTCGATGACTTTCGGCTGTGCGCCGTCCATGATGGCAACGCACGAGTTCGTTGTTCCGAGGTCGATACCGATTACTTTAGCCATTCCTAAAGTCCTTTCCTAGCGGCGATAATGCGATGACAGGTCCGTTCGCGGCCCCTGCCACCTGATCCCAATGGTCGGACATGATCGGACCGACCATCATTCCAGCCGTATATAGGTTCGCGAATTTTCCGCTGCAACCGTGGCCGGGTGCAAAAAAGCGGCTTTGGCGGGCATTTCGGCAACAAGAATCGCGGTTTTGCCTAAAACTCGGAAGATGTTAGGGTTTTCACATGGTCAAAGAAGCGGAAAAGACCTTGGGCAAGCCACTTTGTGTTGCGGGCTTTCGCATTTTTCAGGCGGCGCTGGAACGCGGTGTCCGATCAAAGGTGCTTGCCGACGTCTTGCAGATCATCGAACTGGCGCCCCTGTTTTCGCCAATGACGCCATATGGCCGCAAGATGTCGGTGCAGATGACATCGGCGGGAAGGCTTGGCTGGTATTCTGACAGGTCCGGCTATCGCTATGCCGAAAGGCATCCCTCAGGCACGACCTGGCCGCAGATCCCGGCCAGCGTTCTGGAAATATGGCAGGCGTTTCTGCCGGACGCGCCGCCACCTGATTCATGTCTTGTCAATTACTATGGCGAAGGCGCGCGGATGGGCCTGCATCAGGATCGCGATGAGGGGGATTTTTCCTTTCCCGTGCTGTCGGTTTCACTGGGGGATGATGCGCTGTTTCGTATGGGCGGCACTGTGCGACGGGGCAAGACATCGTCGGTGTGGCTGAAATCCGGCGATGTCGTCGTGATTGGCGGCGCGGCGCGTCTGGCCTATCACGGCATAGACCGCATCCGCTTTGGCAGCTCTTCCCTTGTGCCGGGCGGCGGCAGGATCAATCTGACCTTGCGGGTCGTGCGCTGATCAGTCGGCGCCGATCTGGCAGCACCCGGTCAGGAGTGTCGCCTTGCCCCTCGTCGCGCGTCCGATCTTTTCTGAAAGATTCCGCCAAGATTACCGCCGGCTGTACCAACTTATCGACACGAACTTGCGGGCATAGAATTCCCCCATCATTCCGATGACCAGCACCGCCAGGCTGAAATACAGCGGGTACCACATCGATGTCACATGCGGGGTGTAGTTTATGAAAGCGGCGCCCCGCGCCTGGTCGATGGTGTGAAACAGTGGATTCCATGAAAAGAAGGGCAGGATGGCAGAGGGAAGGTTGTTTGCCGCAAACATCTTGCCGCTGGCGATCATGTTGGCGCGTGAATAGATTGTCGTGGCGATCCGTGCTGTGCCGGGCGAAAAGGGTTTGATCCCCAGAAACACCAGACCGACAGCGATACCGCTGAACCAGGCCAGCAGAAACGCCAGAAAGAATTCTCCGGGGTTTTCGATCTCGACGGGGTTGATGGCCACATGGGTGATGAACAGGATCACCACCATCGAAAGCAGCTGCAGATAAAGCGTGGCAAGTGCCGAAGATGAAATGGCCAGAAACGTTGTCATCGGCGCGTGTTTCATGATGGGCGAAGCCGGCCCTTCCGAGGTGACCACTGCACCAACGGTTTTCACATGCGTCATGAACAGGAAGATGCCCGACATCAGGAAAATCAGGAAATCGCCACGGATGGCGGCCGAGCGGCGGCCAAAGACCGCGAACATGATGTAAAACACCATGATGAACATGACCGACTGGAAAATGCTGGATGTCAGGCTGGCAATCGGGCTGCTGCTGGATTTTCGCACAACGCGCACCGTCGTGTGAAACAGCATGTCGGCGAACCGATAGATCGCCCAGATGCCCCTGTGGCCGTTTTCATTTTGAAGCATTTTCGTTGCCTGCCCTTGTTCGGTGGTTTCCACATGTTTTTATCGCGGGAAACCTTGCCGATTGTCTGATCGCCGATCATAAGAAGAAAACGTGGATTTTTCAAGAAACCGGTCAACAGGGCCGAGGGAATGATTGGGGGCAGAGCTTTGGATTTCGAAAAGATGGTAATGGTTTTCCGCGATCTGGCGCTGGCAGGCGGCGAACGGATCATGGAAATCTACCAAGGTGGCGACATGGACGTTCGCGCAAAAGCCGATGAAAGCCCCGTGACTGCCGCTGACGAGGCTGCCGACCGCGTGATTTCCCAAGGGCTGCGCGCGGCATTTCCCGATATCCTGCTGGTTACCGAGGAACAGGCCGCAACCCATGGGCACAGCGCGCGGGACTTCATCATTGTCGATCCGCTTGATGGTACCAAGGAATTCATAAAGAGGCGCGGCGATTTCACCGTGAACATCGCCTTTGTTCAGGACGGCGTGCCAGTGCGCGGGGTTGTCTATGCGCCGGCAAGGGGCAGGCTGTTCTATACCGATGCCTCTGGCCGCTCGATAGAAGAGACCGGTGACCACAAGGCCGGGCAGCCCGGAGAAACGCATCCGATCGCGGTTTCAAAGCCTGATAACGATGCGCTGATCGTGGTTGCTTCGAAATCCCACCGCGATAAGGCAACGGATGATTACATCGCAAGATACAAGGTCAAAGACAGCCGTGCTGCAGGGTCTTCGCTGAAATTCTGTC
>JAUZRU010000065.1 GCA_030950185.1 Paracoccaceae bacterium
GACATGCCGGGGGCGTTTGCCGCCTTTGGCTATCACGGCAATGGCGTGGCGATGGCCAGCGAGGCCGGGCGCCTGGTTGCCGACATGGTTGCGGGAAAGACACCGGATCTGCCCCGGATCGTTACGGAATTTCCGCCAAAATTTCCCTTGCCGGGGCTGCGGCGTCTGTACTTGCGCGCCGCCACCATGCAATACGCATTACGGGACGCACTCTGAAAAACATGCAAAAGAGGTCAAGGCAATGAAACTTGCACGCTTCGGAAATATCGGCGCTGAAAAACCGGCACTTGTCGATGAAAATGGCCGCCTGCGCGATCTGTCCGGCGTCATCGACGACATCACCGGCGCGACCCTTGACGCGGCAACGCTGGCCCGCATCGGGGCGCTTGATCCTGCCAGCCTGCCGCTGGTTCAGGGCAACCCGCGCATTGGCGCCTGCGTCGGAAATGTGGGCAAGATCATCTGCATCGGGCTGAACTATTCCGACCACGCGGCCGAGGCGGGCATGGATGTCCCGACCGAGCCGATCATCTTTCACAAGGCCACCTCGGCGCTGTGCGGGCCCGACGACGATCTGGAAATCCCCCGCGGGGCAAGCAAGCTTGACTGGGAGGTCGAGCTGGCCGTCATCATCGGCAAGCGCGCCAAATATGTGACCGAGGACGAGGCCCTTGACCATGTCGCGGGCTATGCCAGCTTCAACGACGCCTCCGAGCGCGACTTTCAGATCAACCGCCTGGGCCAGTGGACCAAGGGCAAATGCCACGACACATTCGCCCCCCTCGGCCCCTGGCTGGTCACCCGCGACGAGGTGGCCGACCCGCAGGCCCTGCGCCTGACGGCCGATGTCGATGGCCAGCGGATGCAGGACGGCACCACCGCCACGATGATCTTTGGCGTGAAAACCCTGATCAGCTATCTGTCGCAATTCATGACGCTGGAACCCGGCGACGTGATCGCCACCGGCACACCGCCGGGTGTGGGCATGGGGCAGAAACCCGAACCCGTCTTCCTGAAAGAGGGGCAGATCCTCGAAGTCGAGGTTCAGGGCCTTGGCCGGCAGCGTCACAAACTGGTTGCGGCCTGACACGAAAAGGCGCCCAATATCGGGCGTCAGACAGCTGCCGCCCATTGTCACAATCGCTTCAGGGGGCTTTACTGCCCCCTGTTTTTGCATATCTACTGGCATCACTGCTTGAAAATCGGGGAAGAGAATGGCCGAAAGCAAGGCAAGACTGGCGGATTTCGATCCGGTCTGGGACAGGATCCGGCAAGAGGCGCATGAGATCGTCGAACATGAACCCATCCTTGGCGGGTTGGTTCACAGCGGCATCCTGCACCATCCCAGCCTGGAACGCGCGCTGGCCTTTCGCATGTCGCTGAAACTGGCCTCGGGCGAAATGTCCGACCAGATCCTGCGCGAGATCGTGGACGAGGCCTATCGCAGTGACGAAAGCCTCGGCGCCGCGGCGCGGGCCGACATCGTGGCGGTCTACGAGCGCGACCCGGCCTGCCACCGCTTCATCCAGCCGGTTCTGTTCTTCAAGGGGTTTCAGGGCATCCAGGCCTATCGCGTGGCCCATTGGCTGTGGGGACATGGCCGCAAGGAACTGGCCTATTTCGTGCAGATGCGGGTGTCGGAAATGTTCGGCATAGATATCCACCCCGCTGCGCGTATCGGCCAGGGCATCATGATCGACCACGCCCATTCCATCGTGATCGGCGAAACCGCGGTGGTGGGCGACAATGTGTCGATGCTGCACTCGGTCACGCTGGGGGGCACCGGCAAATCCGACGGCGTGCGCCACCCGACGATCGAAGACGGCGTGCTGATCGGTGCAGGGGCCAAGGTGCTGGGAAATATCAGGGTCGGCTATTGCACGCGCATCGCGGCGGGCTCGGTCGTGCTCAAGGACGTGCCGCCCTGCAAGACGGTCGCCGGTGTGCCCGCCCGCATCGTGGGCGAGGCCGGCTGCGCCCAGCCCTCGGTGACGATGGACCAGCTGCTGGAAGGCAAGAGCTGAACTCTCGACCCATGAGATCCCTGCCGCGGGACGCATTCGAAAATTCGCACGACAACCGTCACCCCAACGCCCGGCCGACAGGCCGGATAGCGCCCGCCCCGCTTGCCAAGCCCCGCACGCGCTGCTAGAAAACCGGGCATGAGAACATCGATCTGCATTTGCGAGATTTGCATTACCTGCTGAAACCGTCAGCGGGCCGTTCTCTCTTGTGTTTTCAAACATGATCCAAGGTGATAGGCCCGCGACAGGCGGAAAAACCCTGCGCGAGAAGGCCACATGCCCGACACCAAGCCCGAAATCAGACTATTCAACAGCATGACGCGAAAGAAGGAAATCTTTCGCCCGCTCGACTGGCAAAACGACGCCGTCCCTGACGACCAAAAGAAAGTGCGGATCTATGTCTGCGGTCCCACCGTCTATGACCGCGCCCATATCGGCAATGCCCGCCCGGTGATCGTGTTCGACATGCTTTACCGCCTGCTGCGCCATGTCTATGGCAAGGACCATGTGACTTACGCGCGCAATTTCACCGATGTGGACGACAAGATCATCAAGCGCGCCGCCGAAACGGGCCGGCGGATTGACGAGATCACCGAGGAAACCATTCGCTGGTATCACGACGACATGGAATCCCTCGGCACCCTGCGCCCGGATGCCGAACCCCGCGCCACCGACCATATCGGCAACATGATCGCCATGATCGAGGAACTGATCAGGGGCGGCCACGCCTACGAGGCCGAGGGCCATGTTCTGTTTGCCGTGGACTCTTATGCCGATTACGGGCGCCTTTCGGGCCGTTCGGTCGAGGACATGATCGCCGGCGCGCGCGTCGAAATCGCCCCCTACAAGCGCAACCCGATGGATTTCGTGCTGTGGAAACCCTCGAACGCCGACCAACCCGGCTGGAACAGCCCCTGGGGCCGTGGCCGGCCCGGCTGGCATATCGAATGCTCGGCCATGTCCTATGAACTTTTCGGCCCGCGTTTCGACATCCACGGCGGCGGGGGCGATCTGAAATTCCCGCACCATGAAAACGAGATCGCCCAAAGCTGCTGCGCGCACCCCGGCAAGGACGGCTGTTTCGCGCAGCTCTGGATGCATAACGAGATGCTTCAGGTCGAGGGGCGCAAGATGTCGAAAAGCCTCGGCAATTTCTTTTCCGTGCGGGAATTGCTGGATCAGGGCATCCCCGGCGAGGTGATCCGTTTCGTCTATCTGGGCACCCATTACCGCAAGCCGATGGACTGGACGGAAAAAAAGGCCCGCGAGGCCGAGGCAACCCTGCGCAAATGGTATGCGCTGGCCGCCCGGGCCAAGGGGCGCGGCGCGCCATATGTCGCGGTGGTCAGCGCGCTTGCCGATGACCTGAATACCCCCGGCGCCATTGCCGAATGTCACCAGCTGGCCCATGCGGGCGACGCCACGACATTGCGCCATACACTGCAATTCCTCGGTCTCATGCAGGATGACGCGCCGGAATGGGCAACCGCCCCGAAGGCGGATCTTTCAGAGCACGCCAAGAAATTGACCCAAGCCCGCGCCAAGGCGATGGAGACAAAAGATTTTTCCCAGGTTGACCGGCTCAAGGCCGCGCTGATTGCCGCCGGGGTCGAGGTGCGGATGGGCAAGGACGGCGTCGAGTTGCTGCCGGGGGCCGATTTCGACCCTGCGAAACTGGAGGGGCTGGAATGAGCACGCCAACAACCACACAGGACAGCGCCTGCCCCGAGCTGGGTGCGAAAGCGCCCGCCTGGGGGGCGGGGCGGGCAGATC
>JAUZRU010000066.1 GCA_030950185.1 Paracoccaceae bacterium
ACATCTGGCTGACGATCGTCTGGGTCGCCTATCTGGCAGTATTCTTCGGCACCATCGTCAAGCGGAAAGAGCCGCACATCTATGTAGCCAACTGGTTCTTCCTCAGCTTCATCGTGACCATCGCGATGCTGCACGTCATCAACAACCTGGCAGTTCCGGTTTCCTTCCTCGGTTCCAAATCGGTCCAGCTGTTTGCCGGGGTGCAGGACGCCCTGACCCAGTGGTGGTACGGGCATAACGCGGTGGGCTTTTTCCTGACCGCAGGCTTCCTGGGGATGATGTACTATTTCGTTCCCAAGCAGGCCGAGCGCCCGGTCTATTCCTACAAGCTGTCGATAATCCACTTCTGGGCCCTGATCTTCCTGTATATCTGGGCCGGCCCGCACCACCTGCACTACACCGCCCTGCCCGACTGGGCACAAACGCTGGGCATGGTGTTTTCGGTCATGCTGTGGATGCCGTCCTGGGGTGGCATGATCAACGGACTGATGACGCTTTCGGGTGCCTGGGACAAGCTGCGCACCGACCCGGTGTTGCGGATGCTGGTGATTTCCGTCGCCTTCTACGGCATGTCCACCTTCGAGGGTCCGGTCATGTCGATCCGCGCGGTCAACTCGTTGTCGCACTATACCGACTGGACCATTGGCCACGTTCATTCCGGCGCACTTGGCTGGAACGGCATGATTACCTTTGGCGCGCTCTACTTCCTGGTACCGCGTCTGTGGAACAAGGACCGGCTGTACAGCCTGTCGATGGTTTCCTGGCATTTCTGGCTGGCGACGATCGGCATCGTTCTGTATGCCAGCTCGATGTGGGTCAGCGGCATCATGGAAGGCCTGATGTGGCGTGAAGTTGATGCCCAGGGCTTCCTGGTGAACTCGTTCGCCGACACCGTGGCCGCCAAACATCCGATGTATGTGGTACGTGCCCTGGGTGGAACCCTGTTCCTGACCGGCGCAGTCATCATGTGCTACAACCTCTGGAAAACCGTGACCAGCGTCGAGGACAAGACCAGCCCCGACGCCGCCGCGGCTGTTCCGGCTGAATGAGAGGGACAGGAAACATGTCGATACTTTCCAAACACAAGGTCATCGAGACCAACGCCACCCTTCTGCTGGTTCTCAGCTTTCTTGTTGTGACCATCGGTGGCCTGGTCGAAATCGTGCCCCTTTTCTTCATCCAGAACACCATCGAGAAGGTGCAGGGCATGCGGCCCTACACCCCTCTCGAACTGGCGGGGCGCAACATCTACATCCGCGAGGGCTGCTATGTCTGTCACAGCCAGATGATCCGCCCGCTGCGTGACGAGGTGGAACGTTACGGCCCTTACTCGCTGGCGGCCGAGTCGATGTATGACCACCCGTTCCAGTGGGGGTCCAAGCGCACCGGGCCCGACCTGGCCCGCGTAGGTGGCCGCTATTCGAATGAATGGCATGTGCATCACCTGACCGACCCGCGCTCGGTTGTGCCTGAATCGGTCATGCCGACCTATGGTTTCCTGCTGAAGAATGAAATCGACGGGAAATACATCGCGGACATGCTCAAGACCAACCGGATGGTCGGGGTTCCCTATACGGACGAGATGATCACCAAGGCCCGCGAGGACTTCAAGGCACAGGCTGATCCCGAAGCCGACACCGACGGCCTGATCAACCGCTATCCCGGCGCCAAGGTCGCCAATTTCGATGGGCAGCCGCAGCTGACCGAAATGGATGCGCTGATTGCATATCTTCAGGTTCTCGGGACGATGGTCGACTTCTCGACCTTCATTCCCGATGCCAGCCGCTAGGAGGTGACACCATGGATACCTACAGTTTCCTGAGACATTTCGCCGATAGCTGGGGCCTCTTTGCGATGTTCCTCATCTTTATCGGGGTAACGATCTTCGTTCTGCGGCCGGGCAGCAAAACCGTCCACGAGGCCAGTGCAAACATACCTCTGCGCGCAGGCGATAACCTGGAAGACGATCTGGCGGCCATCGAGGCGACCCGGCAAAGCCTGTCGAAAAAGGAGGCCCGGAAATGAGTGACAAGAAAATGAAAGATCAAGACCCCAACACGACGGGCCATTCCTGGGACGGGATCGAGGAATTCGACAACCCGCTTCCCCGCTGGTGGCTGTGGACCTTCTACGCGAGTATCCTGTTTGCCATCGTCTGGACGATCCTTTACCCGGCGTGGCCGATCTCGACCAAGGGCGCAACACCTGGCCTGTTGGGCTACAGCTCGCGTGCAGCGGTTGCTGCCGACATCGAGCGGTACAAGAAGGCCAATGCGGCGGTGGACAAGAAACTGACCAGCGTGCCGGTGGACCAGATCGAAAAGGATCCCGAGCTGCTGAACTATGCGCTCAACGGTGGCGCCGCGGTGTTCCGTACCTGGTGCGCCCAGTGCCACGGTGCCGGCGCAAGTGGGGCCAAGGGCTATCCCAACCTCATCGACGACGACTGGCTGTGGGGTGGCACGATCGACGACATCCACACGACGATCAGCCACGGCATCCGGTTCGCCTCGGACGAGGATACGCGGGATTCCCAAATGCCCGTCTGGGGTGATCAGCTTTCCGAACAGGAAATTGCCGACGTGGTGCAATATGTCCGCTCCATTTCCGGCCAGAAGGCTGACGCCAGGATGGCAGAAGCCGGGGCGAGCGTCTTTGCCGACAACTGCGCGGCCTGCCACGGCGATGACGGCAAGGGCAACCGCGACGTTGGCGCCCCCAACCTGACCGACCAGATCTGGTTGTATGGCGGCGACGTCGAGACCCTTACCCAGACAGTCACGCGCGGTCGTCACGGCGTCATGCCTGCCTGGGCCGGTCGTCTGACGGAATCGCAGATCCGTCAGGTTGCCGTCTGGGTTCACCAGCAGGGCGGCGGCGAGTAATTCGAGAATTTCCCGGGCGCTCCCTCTTGCGCCCGGGGATGCGGGCACCGGCCTCCCAGTCCTGTTCACATTTTCAGGAGGCCGGTGCTTTTTCAGTTTCCGAATCCCATTTCCGTGAGTGATGGCAGTCAAGCGGCCCCCTGAAACCGGCCCAGCCCCCTCAGGCAAGGAAAGACCCGTAACATGAGCTCAACCGGCCAAGAACACGAAGCACCCCAACTCTACGCACCAAGGGAACCCATTTTCCCCCGTCGGGTCTATGGGTTCTACAGGAACCTGAAATGGGCCATCATGGTGGTGGCCCTTGGCATCTATTACGTGACCCCGTGGATCCGCTGGGACCGGGGGCCGAACCTGCCGGATCAGGCGGTGCTTGTCGATCTTGCCAACCGGCGTTTTTTCTTTTTCTGGATCGAGATCTGGCCCCAGGAATTCTATCTTGTCGCCGGGTTGCTGATCATGGCCGGGCTGGGGCTGTTCCTGTTCACATCCGCGCTCGGTCGCGTCTGGTGTGGGTACGCATGCCCGCAAACCGTCTGGACCGACCTGTTCATTCTGGTCGAACGCTGGATCGAGGGCGACCGCAACGCCCGCCTGCGCCTGCACCGCGCCAAATGGGACTTGCACAAACTGCGGCTCCGGCTGACAAAATGGACCGTATGGCTGCTGATCGGGCTGGCCACGGGCGGCGCCTGGGTGTTCTATTTTGCCGATGCGCCAACGCTTGCCAGGCAGCTGGCCGGGGGGGAGGCACCGCTGGTCGCCTATGCCTTTATCGGCAGCCTGACTTTCACGACATTTCTGTTTGGCGGCTTCATGCGCGAACAGATCTGTATCTACATGTGTCCGTGGCCCCGTATCCAGGCGGCGATGATGGACGAGGACACGCTGACCGTCGCCTACAAACCCTGGCGAGGGGAGCCCCGCGGCAAGCACCGAAAATCGGCAGATGCCGACAAGCTGGGCGATTGCATCGACTGCATGGCCTGCGTCAATGTCTGCCCCATGGGGATCGACATTCGGGATGGCCAGCAGCTGGAATGTATTACCTGCGCGTTATGTATCGACGCCTGCGATACCATGATGGCCAAGATCGGCAAGCCGCGCGGCCTGATCGACTATATGGCGCTGACCGACGAAGAGCTGGAGCGCGAAGGCAAGCCTCCCAAACCGATCTGGAAGCATATCTTCCGCATCCGCACCATGGTTTACACGGTTCTGTGGGCCGGAATCGGTGCCTTGATTATTTTCGCGCTGTTCATGCGCTCGGATATCGATCTGAACGTTTCTCCGCTGCGTAATCCGGTTTTCGTTACTCTCTCTGACGGATCCATCCGCAACACCTACAAGCTGCGGATACGGAACATGACCAGCGAGGCACATCCTTTCGAAATCACGGTCACGCCCAAGGGGATGTTCAAGCTCAAGGTGCAGGGGGTCGAGGCGACCACCGTCACGGTGCCTGCCGATGAAACCGGCACCCACAAGCTGTTCATCATTGCGCCGCCGGACTCGCCTGCGGCCAAGGCGGAACTCACTGAAATCAGGATCTGGGCCGAGGACAAGGCGACAGGCAAGAGGACATTTGCCGAAACCGTTTTCACCGGCAAGGGAAGGGGTAA
>JAUZRU010000067.1 GCA_030950185.1 Paracoccaceae bacterium
GTGAATGCCCCGGCTCGGGTCAGGCGGTTGCCGTCGGGGGTTTGCAAAACGAAAAATCCCTGCCCCGAGATCGCAAAATCCAGCGGGTTGCCCGTTTCGACAAGGGCGCCCTGCGTGGTATCGACAAATCTGGCATTGGCCGTTGCCATGGAAAGCGACGGCGATCCCGGCCCGGTGGGCAGGGCATATTCCGAGAAAATCAGCTCTTCCCGGCGAAAACCTGTGGTTGACGCATTCGCCACGTTGTTTGCAACCTTTTCCAGCTGCCGCAAAAGACCGGTCTGGCGGGTCAGGCTGACATAGCCGGCATTGTCCATGGGGTTCTCCTGCGTGGTTGGGGGGTCATTTTCCGATTCCCGCGATCATGGGGATGATCTGATCGGTGAAAAAACCATCGAGCGTGCGGCCCATCACGCCGATCGAAAGCCAGAACGCAATCACGATCGAGGCGAGCTTGGGCACGAATGTGAGGGTCATTTCCTGGATCGAGGTCAGCGCCTGCAAAAGGCCGATGGCCAGCCCGACGACAAGCGCCACAAGAAGGATCGGCGCAGAAATGCTGACCGCTGCCCACAGGGCCTGACGCACCATGTCGTACAGGGCATTTTCGTCGAACATCAGACGGGCATCCTCAGAATTTCCTGATAGGCCTCGACGACCTTGTCCCTGACGGTCACGGCGGATTCTATTGCAAGGGCGCTGCGTGCCATGCTTTCGGCCAGATCGGGCAGGCTTGCCTGGCCCTGCATTGCCTGCATGGCGGTTTTCTCGCCTTCGCGCAGGGTTGACACGAAATCCTGCGCCGCCTTGCCGAGGTTCTGGGAAAACTGGCCGTCTGGGGTGCCCGGTTGAGCGGCCTGACGGGCAGATGAATACAGGCGATTGGCCGAGAGCGTCTTGACATCCATTCTGGAGCCTCCGTTGGTTTACCTCTTCAGAAGTGACAGCGCATCGCGGGCCATTTGCCTGGCCTGATCGAACATGCGCATGTTGGCCTCGTAGCTGCGCTGCGTTTCTCGCGCGTCAGCTATTTCGATGATGAGATTGACGTTCGATCCCTCGAAATACCCGCTTGAGTCGGCAAGCGGATGCGAGGGGTCGTATATTTTTCGCAACGGCGACGGGTCCAATGCGGGTGTGCCGGCCTTCACCGTCGAAAGAGATGTTTCGGGATCGAAGCTTTGCCTGAAGGCCACGGTTTTTCGCCTGTATCCGGGCGTGTTGGCATTTGCGATGTTTTCAGCGGCCAGACGCAGACGCAGCGATTGTGCCGTCATGCCGCTGGCCGAAACGGCCATGGATTTTTCGAGACTGTTCATGATGATCCGCTACCGCCCAAGGCTGGCCCTCAGAATTTCAAGTGACTTGAAATAGACACCCAGCGCCATATCGTAGTTTTGCCGTGTTTCGGCGGCTTTGATCATCTCGTGTTCAAGGGAAACATTGTTGCCGTTTGGCGATGCCTCCAGCCCGCTTTCGCGGATGGTTTCATGCACGAAATCCTGATTGGCCGAGGCGATATGGTCTGGACGGGTGGTTCGCAGAGAAAGCGACGCCTCACCTTGTGAGAACACTCGTTCAAAGGGCGGAAGGTCGCGGGTCTTGTAACCGGGCGTATCCGCATTGGCGATATTTTCGGCTATGAGTGCATGCCTTTGATCGGCGTATCTGGCCACTTCCTGTGCCATGGACAGAATGTCGAGACTGATACTCATGAGGGCTTCTCCCTGGTCCGTGTAAAGACGGGCTTAACCCTGATTTCTTTAGAAAAGGTAAGCAGTGGATCAGAGGAGGATTCGCCTTGGGCGATGTTTTTGCGCCGCTTTTCGCGGCCTTGAAAAGGATATCGGCGGTCAAGCCGCTTGGCAGGGTTGTCGGTTCGCGTAGCGGCACGATTCTGGTCGAGGGCCTGTCCGGCAGCTGCAAGCTGGGCGATGGGGTTATGGTTTGGCCCAGCACAGGTCAGGCCGTTTCTGGCGAGGTTCTGCGCCTTGAGCGCGACCATATTGCCGTTCTGTTGTCGTCTGATGCGCGCGGCATCGCGCTGGGCGACAGGGTTGTGCGGCAAACCGATCAGTTCCTGTATCCGCATGAAAGCTGGATCGGCAGGATAATGGATTCACGAGCCCAGCCGCTTGATGGAAAGGAACTTTTGACCGGGGCGCGTGCCTATGCCTGCCAGGCCCCCCCTCCCGCGGCGGCCGAGCGTCGTGCATTCGGCCCACGGCTTGAAACGCGGCAGGGTCTGTTCAACACAATCCTGCCTATCGTGCAGGGGCAACGCATCGGCCTGTTTGCCGGCTCGGGTGTAGGCAAGACCACGTTGATCGGCCGGTTTGCCCGCGATATCGAAGCGGATGTTACCGTGATTGCGCTGGTGGGTGAACGCGGGCGCGAGCTGCGCGACTTTACCGAAAAAGTGCTGGGCGAAGCCGGGTTGCGGCGTGCCGTGGTGGTGGTCGAGACCTCGGACAAGTCGCCACTTGATAAACGCCGGGCTGCGTGGAGCGCGGTCAGCATCGCCGAATATTTCCGGGATCAAGGCAAACAGGTGCTTTTCATTCTTGATTCCGTCACCCGCTTTGCAGAGGCGCATCGTGAAATCGCCCTCTTGTCAGGCGAACCGGCCACCATGCGCGGGTTTCCCCCATCGACCTCGCAGCTGATCATGTCGTTATGTGAACGAACCGGGCCTGGTGCTGGCGGCGGCGGTGATATCACGGCGGTATTTTCTGTTCTGGTTGCCGGCTCTGACATGGAAGAGCCGCTGGCCGATATTGTCCGCGGTGTGCTTGACGGGCATGTGGTTCTTGATCGAACCATCGCCGAAAGGGGGCGGTTTCCGGCGGTTGACGTGCTGCGCTCGGTATCGCGAAGCCTTCCGCAGGCCGCCAGCGAAGGGGAAAACCTGTTGATTCAGAAGGTCAGAAAGATCCTTGGCACATATGAATCTGCGCAGTTGATGATACGTTCGGGCCTGTATGCCGCCGGAAGTGACCCCGAGATCGACCAGGCGATCAAGATCTGGCCCAAGCTTGAGGCGTTTTTTGCCGAATCGCAGGGGCTTGATACGGGGGCAAGCTTTGCACGGCTGGCCGAATGCCTGGTCGATCTCGAAAAAAATGATGACTGATTCAGGCCATGCCTGTGTCGCCGGCAGCCCCGCGCAGCTTGCCCCCGATCATTTCCGTGATGCGCTCGGCGGCTTTTCTGACGATCGGCCCGGTAGACAGGATGACTTCGTCTGAAAACCGTACGGCCGGACCCGATACCGAAATGCCGGCAATCGTTTCACCAAAGGCATTGTAGATCGGTGCCGCGACACAGCGCATACCGCTATAGCGTTCTTCGTTGTCCAGCGCCCATCCTCGCCTGCGACTGGTTTCCAGATCCCGAAACAACGCATCTGCAGATGTCAGGGTGTTGGGCGTAAACCGTCGCAGACCGGTTTTCCGGAGGGTCTTTTCAACGTCCTTGCGCTCCATATTGGCCAACAGGGCCTTGCCGATGCCCGACGCGTGCATTTCCGATCGGGTTCCCGGGCGAAAGAAGGCGCGAATCGGCCTGTTGGTTTCGACCTGGCTGACAAAAACGACATGCGTGCCGTCCATGATGCCCAGATTGGCCGTCTCGCCGGTTTCCTGCATCAGTTTTCGCATCGTGTCGCGTGCTGCATCGACGAGATTGGTGCGCACAAGGTAAGAGCTGCCCACCCGAAAAGCCCCGACCCCGATCATCCATTCCTGAGTCGTTTCATCGAATTCGGCAAAACCGTGGTTCTGAAGGGTGGCTAGCGTCCGATGCGCCGTAGAGGGGGGCATCCCTACTTGCAGTGCAAGTTCGCTGAGGGTGGCGCCATTGACCTTGGCCAGCGCCTCGAGAATCTGCAATCCTCGGTCAAGTGCCTGCACTGTAGATGCGCCGTTTTCCTTGGGAATCGACCGTGGTCTGCCGCGTTTTCGCTTGGTGATGTTCTGTTCTTTCAATGGCTGTCTCCGGTTGTCAGTGTTGGCGCAATTCATTTTACGTGGAAATAAAAAAGTTTTCCAAAATCAGTTTTATCGAATTTCGAAAAATCAAAAATATATGTATTTCAATCTGATAGAATTTTTTACCTGAAAACAGAAAACTTTTTCAAAAAAATTGTTAATTTGTTGGATCTGGGCAACAATCAAAAGCAGACACGATATCAGCAGAGGATTCGCCATGTCCGGCCAGAACCCGGTTTTCATCCCGGGCCCGACAAACATACCCGACCCGATCCGCCACGCCATGGCGGTGCAGACGATGGACCATCGTGCGCCGGATTTCGCCACGACCCTGCGCCCGGTGCTGGCCGACCTCAAGCGCCTGTTCAAGACGGAAACGGCCGAAATCATCACCTTTCCGTCCAGCGGCACGGGCGGCTGGGAGGCAGCTGTCACCAATACGCTCAGCCCCGGCGACAAGGTGCTGGTGGCGCGCTATGGCATGTTCAGCCATCGCTGGATCGACCTGTGCCAGCGGCATTTCCTGGATGTCGAGGTGATCGAATGCCCATGGGGAACCGGCGCGCCGACCGATCTGTTTGCCGAACGCCTGGCAGCCGACACCGATCACCGCATCAAGGCGGTTCTGGTCACCCATAACGAAACCGCAACCGGGGTCTTGTCCGATATCAGTGCCGTGCGCGCGGCCATGGATGGCTGCGATCACCCGGCGATGCTGTATGTCGATTGCGTCAGCTCGCTGGCCTCGATGGATTTCCGCATGGATGAATGGGGGGTCGATCTGGCGATTTCGGGGTCGCAAAAGGGGCTGATGCTGGCCGCCGGCATGGCCATTGTCGCCGTCAGCCAGAAGGCCATGAAGGCGACCGAAACCGCCGCCAGCCCGCGCTGCTATTTCGATTTCCGCGACATGCTGAAGGCCAATGCAGCCGCCGGTTATCCCTATACCCCGCCCTTGCAGCTGATATTCGGCCTGCGCAAGAGTCTGGAGATGCTGTTTGACGAGGGGCTGGACAATGTCTTTGCCCGCCACCACCGCCTGGCCGAGGGCGTGCGCCGCGCCGTTGCCGCCTGGGGGCTGGAACTGGTCGCAAGATCGGCCGAGCTGTATTCCGATTCCGTCACCGCGATTTACGTGCCCGAGGGCTTCAATGCCGATGCGCTGGTCAACCATGCCTATGATGCCTACGGCGTTTCCTTTGGCGTGGGGCTGGGCGAGATGGCCGGCAAGGCGTTTCGTATCGGCCATCTGGGCGCGCTGACCGATGTCATGGTTCTGTCGGGGCTGGCCACCATCGAGATGGCCATGAAGGATCTCGATTATCCGATCACGCTTGGCAGCGGGGTTGCGGCGGCGCAGGAACATTTCCGCGCAACCGCCCGCGCCGCCATGTCGAACGCCGCCTGAGGAGGGATGCCACAGATGCAGATACCCACCTATGACGATGTCGTTGCCGCACATGAACGCATCCGCCCCCATGTGCATGAAACCCCGGTTCTGACCTCGCGCACCTTCAATGCGATGACCGGGGCCGAGCTGTTCTTCAAATGCGAGAATTTTCAAAAGGCCGGCGTGTTCAAGGCGCGCGGGGCCAGCAATGCCGTCTTCTCACTCACGGAAGACCAGGCAGCCCGTGGTGTCGCAACCCACAGTTCCGGCAACCACGGGCTGTCGCTTTCCTATGCCGCCGGGCGCAGGGGGATCCCGTGCCATGTGGTCATGCCCCGCACCGCGCCTGAGGCCAAGAAACAGGCCGTGCGCGGCTATGGCGGCACCATCACCGAATGCGAACCCTCGACCAGCTCGCGCGAAGAGGTGTTCGCGCAGGTCGTGGCTGAAACCGGTGCCGAATTCGTGCATCCCTATAACGACCCGCGAGTGATTGCCGGGCAGGGGACGTGCTCGCGCGAGCTGCTGTCGCAGGTGGAGGGGCTGGATGCCGTGATCGCCCCCATCGGCGGTGGCGGCATGGTGTCGGGCACCTGCCTGACGCTGTCCAATATCGCGCCGGATGTCGAAATCTTTGCCGCCGAGCCGAAACAGGCCGATGACGCATACCGCAGTTTCAAGGCCGGGCACATCATTGCCGATGACGCGCCGGAGACGGTGGCCGACGGCCTCAAGGTGCCGCTCAAGGATCTGACCTGGCATTTCGTCAGCAACCACGTCACCGACATCCTGCTGGCCGAAGAGGACGAGATCATCGACGCCATGTATCTGATCTGGCAGCGCATGAAGATCGTGGTCGAGCCATCCAGCGCGGTGACGCTGGCCACCATCCTGAAAAACAGGGACCGGTTTGCAGGCAAGCGCGTGGGCGTGATCCTGACCGGGGGCAATGTCGATCTGAAAAAACTGCCCTGGATGTGATCGGGGCAAGGAGGAATGACCATGAAGGACTTGAATTTCGAAGAATACGAGGTCGGCTACAACATTCCCGCCAAGCCGGGGATGAGCTTTGACGAAATCCAGACACCCTGCCTGATCATCGACATGGATCAGCTGGAAAAGAACCTGGACAAGATGCAGGCGGATGCCGATGCGATGGGGATGCGTCTGCGCATACATGGCAAGATGCACAAATCGGCCGATGTTGCAAAGATGCAGATCGAACGCGGCGCCTGCGGCATCTGCTGCCAGAAGGTGAGCGAGGCCGAGGCGTTCGCCCGCAACGGCATCAAGGACATTCTGGTCTCGAACCAGGTGCGCGACCCTGCCAAGATCGACCGCCTTGCCCGCCTGCCCAAACTGGGCGTGCGTACGCTGGTCTGTGTGGATGATCCCGAAAACGTGGCCGACCTTTCCGCCGCCGCCGAAAGGCACGGGACCGAGATCGAATGTCTGGTCGAAATCGACTGCGGCGCCGGGCGTTGCGGGGTGACGACCTCTCAGGATGTGGTCAATATTGCCAAGCTGATCGACGCGGCGCCTGGGCTGAAGTTTTCCGGCATTCAGGCCTATCAGGGCGCGATGCAGCATCTCGACCGCTATGAGGACCGCAAGGAAAAGATCGATATCGCGGTTGCCATGGTCAAGGATGCCGTTCAGGCGCTGAAATCGCAGGGGCTGGAATGCGACATCATTGGCGGCGGTGGCACCGGCAGCTATTATTTCGAGGGCGCCTCGGGCGTTTATAACGAGCTGCAATGTGGCTCTTACGCCTTTATGGATGCCGATTACGGCCGCATCCTGGATGAAAACGGCGTGCCGATCAGCCAAAGCCAGTTCGCCAGTTCGCTGTTCCTGCTGACCTCGGTGATGAGCCATGCAAAACCAGACAAGGCGGTGGTCGATGCGGGCCTCAAGGCGCAGTCGGTCGATAGTGGCCTGCCCAAGGTGCATGGCATCGAAGGTGTGGAATATATCAAATGTTCCGACGAGCATGGCGTGATCGCCGACCCCGAGGGCAAGTTGCAGATCAACCAGAAGATCAAGCTGATCCCCGGCCATTGCGACCCGACCTGCAATGTTCACGACTGGTATGTGCTGGTGCGCGGTGACAAGGTCGAAGACGTGATCCCGGTGACTGCGCGGGGGCTGGCCTACTGATGCTGATCGTATCCGAGGAAACCTGCCAGAAGGTCGTGACCCGCAAGGCAGCCTATGATGCGGTCGAGGCCGTGTTCGGGGCCATGGCGCGTGGGGATGCGTGGAACTTTCCTGTCGTGCGCGAGGCCATCGGGCATGCGGACGCGCTGTATGGTTTCAAGTCGGGTTTTGACCGGGCCGGGCTGACGCTGGGCGTCAAGGCCGGGGGGTATTGGCCCCACAACATGGCGCGGGGGCTGACCAACCACCAGTCAACCGTGTTCCTGTTCGACCCCGATACCGGGCAGCTGTCGGCGCTGGTCGGGGGCAACTACCTGACGGCGGTGCGCACAGCCGCATCAAGCTCGATCTCGATCAACCATCTTGCGCGCAAGGATGCGCGGGTTCTGGGCATGGTCGGGGCTGGCCATCAGGCGCAGTTCCAGCTGCGTGCCGCAGCCGAGCAACGCGAATTCGAGCGCGTCATCGCCTGGAACTATCACCCCGACATGCTGCCGTCTCTGGGCAAGGTGGCCGAAGAGCTGGGCCTGCCTTTCGAGGCGGTCGAACGCGAACGGCTGGGCGCCGAGGCCGATGTCATCATCTCGATTACATCGGCCCATGACGCGCTGTTGATGAAGGGCTGGATCAAGCCGGGCACGCATATTGCCTGCATGGGCACCGATACCAAGGGCAAGCAAGAGGTTGACCCGGAACTGGTTGCCGCGGCAACCGTCTTTACCGACGAAATTGCCCAGTCGATCACCATTGGCGAAACCCAGCACGCCGTTGCTGCGGGCCTTCTGGACGAGGATGACATCACGCCTATCGGCATGGTAATCAACGGTGACCATCCGGGCCGGACATCGGATGACGAGATCACCCTTTTCGATGGCACCGGCGTGGGCTTGCAGGATCTGGCGGTTGCTTCGGTCGCGGCGCGGCTTGCGCAGGAACAGGGCGAGGCACAGGAAATCATGCTTTGAATTGGATACGGCTGGAACAAATGCAGGAGGAACCCATCGGGCAGTGAACGTGATCGCCGCTTAGGGGCGAAAGAAATTTGTCAGTGAACAGGGAGGAAAACCATGACAAAGACAACCAACAGACGCGATTTCCTTATGAAATCAGCGGCCGCAGCAGCAGGGGCGGGCGCACTTGCCGCGCCGTCTCTGGCGACCGCTGCCGGACAGACCATCACCTGGAAGCTCCAGACATCATGGCCCGGCGGTATCGGCTTGCAGATCTTCAAGGACTGGTGCCACTCGATCGAGGAACGCACCTCGGGCCAGCTGAAATTCATTCCCTTCGGCGCCAAGGATGTCGTCGGTGATTTCCAGCTGTTCGACGCGGTGAAAAACGGCGTTCTCGATGCCATGAACCCGTTCACGCTGTACTGGGCAGGCCGGATTCCGGCGGCCGTGTTTCTGAGCTCGTATCCGATGGGTCTGCGTAACCCGGGTGAATGGGACACGTTCTATTACGGCCTTGGCGGGCTGGAAATGGCGCGCAAGCTGTTTGCCGATCAGGGCATGTATTATGTCGGCCCCGTTCAGCACGGCCCGAACATCATCCATTCCAAGGTGCCGATCCGCTCGGTCGATGACTTCCGCGGCCGCAAGATGCGCCTGCCCGGCGGCATGGTGGCCGAGGTGTTCCAGGAACTGGGCGCCAAGACGACCCTTTTGCCCGGCTCGGAGATCTTCCCGGCGCTGGAGAAGGGGACCATCGACGTGGCCGACTATGTAGGCCCCGCGATCAACTATGCGCTGGGCTTCAGCCAGGTGACCAAATACATCTCGATGGGCCCGCCGGGAATGATGTCGGTTTACCAGCCTGTCGACCTGATGGACATCACCGTCGGCATGAAGTCGTGGAACGCGCTGCCGCCCGAGATGAAGGTCTTTGTCGAGGCCGAGGTGCATCGCTATTCGGATCTGCACCATGCTGCGGTCCAGGCCGCCGACCAGGAAGCCTGGAAGAAGTTCGAGGCCGATGGCACCGAGGTCACCCGCCTCAGCCCGGACGATGTCGAGGTCATCACCGAGATCGCCGTGCGTCGCTGGTATGCCTGGGCCAACAAGGACAAGGCCGCAGCGCAGATCTTCAAGACGCAGCTCGATTACATGATGTCGCCGTCACTGGGTTATGTGACCGAAGACATGATCGCGGGCCAGACGCTCAAGCTCTGATGCCCTTGTTTTGAAAGCAGGCTTATCCGGTTTCAAGACCGGGTAAGCCGACTGATTTGTCACTCATAACAATCCGGTGGTCTTACGGGAGAGAGCCCATGCCGAGCGTCGAGTTCGTCTTACCGCATTGGTTATACTGGTCGGGTCTGGTCATATTCCCGCTGGTAGCCATGTATCTGTCGCGGCAGATACAACCGACACCAGGGTCGCGTTCGATCGGTGTCGCCTATTTCATATGGTTGGTCGGGGGCTTGTTCGGCTTTCACCGGCTGTATCTCAAGAACAGGTGGGGGTTCTTATACTGGCCGCTTTTTGCCGTGATCCTGTATGCCAACGGGATCGAACGCGAGGTGCGCGTTTTCTATTCTGACGCCGTTGCCGCGGTCGAGGCAATCGACAAGTCTGTCGAGCGTTCACAAGCCCGCATCAAGAAGGCCGATGCGATCATCGCGCGGACAAATACCGCAATCGCAAAGCTGCCTGCCGATGACGAACGTGCCCGCGCCCGGCTTGAGCGCAAGATCAAGAAGCAGGAAACGCGCAAGCAAAAGGCAATCGCCAAGATCGCAGAGCTGAAGGCCGAGGTTCAAAGCTTGCGTCCCAAGATCGAAGAAGCATCAAAGCTGCGCGAAAAATGGTCATACACAGCCTTTTACGCATTTCTGATTATCGTCGCCTTCATGGCAGTCGACGCCATATTGATGCGGCGCATGCTGCGCCAGGCGCTGGAAAAGCTGCGGGAACATCCCGATGATCCGATCGACCGTGAAATCCTGAAGGATGACCGCCTGCTGGCAGGAAAGGGCATCTTTGGCGCGATCGACCGTCTGTCGCTGTTCACGGGCGAATTTGTCGCCTTCTGGTCGGTGATCGCGGTGTTCGCTTATTACTACGAGGTCATCGTGCGCTATGTCTTCAATTCGCCCACCAACTGGGTGCATGAGGGCATGTTCCTGATGTTCGGGATGCAATACATGATTGCTGGCGCCTATGCGATGCTGACCGAAAGCCATGTGCGCGTGGACATCTTCTATGCCAAGTTCAGCCCGCGCGGAAAGGCGATCACGGATCTGATCACCTCGGTCTTTTTCTTCATCTTTGCCGGCACGCTGCTGTGGACGGGCATGATCTTTGCGGCCGATTCAATTGGTCAGCACGAGGTCAGCTTTACCGAATGGGCAATCCAGTACTGGCCGGTCAAGGTAACCATCGTCATTGGTGCCGCGCTGCTGATCCTGCAAGGCATATCAAAGCTCGCCAAGGACATATCACTCGTCTTTTCACCGGAACGGGAGCTGACCAATGGGTCTTGAAATTGAAATCGGCTGGCTGACCCTGATCATGTTCGGGTCATTGCTGGCCCTTCTCATGGCGGGCTTGCCCCTTGCCTTTGTCACTGGCGGTCTGGCGATCGTGTTCCTGTTTATCCTGGGTGACGGGGACACGCTGAACATCGTTCCCAGCCGCATCTTTCCACTGATGACCGACTATCAGCTGTCGGCGATACCGTTGTTCATATTCATGGCGGCGATGCTGGAACGAGCGGGCATCATCAAGGATATGTTCGACGTGATCTACAAGTTGCTCGGCGGCCTCAAGGGTGGTCTTGCAACGGCGACGATCATCGCCTCGACGATCCTGGCGGCGATGGTCGGCGTCATTGGCGCGGCGGTTGTGACCATGGGCATCATTGCCCTGCCCGCGATGCTGGAACGCAAGTACGATCCCCGCATCGCCATGGGCTCGATCATGGCCGGCGGCACGCTGGGTATTCTGATCCCACCGTCGATCCTGGCAATCATCTATGCAGTGGTGGCCGAGCAATCGGTGGGCGAGCTGTTCATCGGCGCGGTCTTTCCGGGGCTGATGCTGTCGGGAATGTATGTGGCCTATGTAACCATCCGCTGTTACATCAACCCCGAGCTGGGCCCGCCCATCCCGGTGGAAGAGCGGATCAATTTCCGCCAGAAAATGGCCCTGCTGCGCAAGATGGGCGCGCCGATCATCCTGATCATGGTCGTCTTTGCGGCGCTGTTTTCGGGCGCGGCCACCCCGGTCGAGGCCGCCGGTATCGGCACCTTCGGCTCCTTCGTGGTGGCGGCGCTGCACGGGCAGCTTGACTGGCGCACCATCCGCGAGGCCTCGATCACCACGCTCAAGGCCTCCAGCATGGTCATCTGGATCATGTTCGGCGCGACCATCTTTGTCGGTCTCTATGTGCTTGAGGGCGGACAGCAATTCGTGACCGCGGCGCTGGACGCGACCGGGTTGGGCAAGTGGGGCATCCTGATCCTGATGATGCTTATCCTGATCGTGCTGGGCATGTTCCTTGACTGGGTGGGCATCTTGTTGCTGGCGGTGCCGATCTTCGTGCCGATCGTCAAGAGCCTCGGCTTTGATCCGCTGTGGTTCGGGGTGCTGTATCTGGTGAACATGCAGATGAGCTTTCTCTCGCCGCCCTTCGGATATGCGCTGTTCTATCTGCGCGGGGTGGCACCGCCCGAAATTCCGATGTCGGAAATCTTCAAGGCGGCCCTGCCGTTCCTGGGGATCCAGCTGCTGGCGCTGGTCATCTGCATGATCTTTCCCGAAATCATCCTGTGGTTGCCGCGAATGATTTACGGTTGATCAGACGGCCCGAACAAGGCTGACAACAAGAACCGGGGCATGCGCAAGTCGTATTGCCCCGGTATCCGTTTGAACGATTTGCTAACAGTTGGTCGCGCCAAGGTGTCACCCGTTGCTGCTTCAGCGGCGCCGGGCTGGTCAGGTTTCGCCACCGGCAGGGTCGGGGGTCGCATGTATGGCGACCTGTTCGATGCGTGCGTCCTGGGGGCTGATGATGCGAAAGCTTTCGCGCACGCCTGCTTCGGTAAGTTCGCGCATGACGGTCAGCAAGGTGTTTTCATCATGCTCGGCGCAAAGATCAGCCATATGCTCCAGCTCTTCGCGTGCGACGGGTGTTGCCGCTTCGATGTTCGGTGCGCCCCAGTAGGTCACGAAATGGCTGGCCAGCCCGTGAACCAGCGACTCGAACTCGTCAGTCGTGATCCGGGTCACTGCAACAAATGTCACGCGGCCAAAGCTTTCCAGCCCGAGCCAGCCATTGGCAAATGCCTGACGGGCCTTGCCGGCAAGATCGGCCTCGGTCCAGTTTGAAAACTCGAACCCGCCGCTGATGGCCCATTCCCCGGTTCGGGCCGGGTTGTGAAATATCTGCGTGTCGCTTTCGTCCAGATGGATGGCGCGGGCAAGTTTCATGTGGGTTTTTCCCCTTCAAGGCGCGATGACAGTGGTATCACGATGGATTCCCCGTTCTTCCGCAGCAACATGCCGAAATTCTCGTCCACCCCCAAGAATGTTCCGGCAAGGGGGGCTGTGTTGTGGTTGACCTCGACGTTCTTGCCGATTTCCTCGACCA
This sequence comes from Paracoccaceae bacterium, assembly GCA_030950185.1. Lineage (GTDB taxonomy): Bacteria > Pseudomonadota > Alphaproteobacteria > Rhodobacterales > Rhodobacteraceae > UBA5972. The sequence continues at coordinate 13,132 of JAUZRU010000067.1, forward strand.
GCCCGCGCCATTGCTCGTGCAGCTGGGCGCGCTCGTTGCCCTCAAGGGTGTTGAGCCAGACCAGAGAATGTCGCGACCAGCTTTCCAGCAGCCGGATGGGAGAGACCTCGCCGCAGCCCTCTTGATAAAGAGAGGTCTTGTCCGGTGTCAGGCCGGGGTCGTCCTCGGAAACGGGGATCAACTGCAACTCCAGCCCGATGACAAGCCAGTCGGGCACAGCGTCTGCGTCCGTGGTCGAGGCGGCAGCGCGCAGGCGGCCGCACTCGGCACCGTTGACCTTGATCAGACCATCCCAAGTCAGGTGAACGGCGACCTCGGGCGGCGCGAGCGCGCCAAGGGCATTCTGAAAGCCCACGGCGCAGGCAATCATCGCCGCCATGGCTGATTCAAGCGGTTCTTCCGGGGCAAGGACGATTGCCGCGCGCAGCTGGTCCGGGGTGATGTTGTGAACGACCAGCCCGGCATCCACTCCAAGAACCGCCTGCGCACGGGCCTTGTCAAAGGGATCGATCCCTGCAACCGCCAGCCCCGACAAGAGCGGGGGAAAGCTGGGCCCGGTCTCGATTTCGAATTCATCGGTCATCAGACATGTCCTGCGTCGATCAACCCACGGGCAAGCGTGCGAAAGGCCTGGGCGGGTGCGCTGTCGGGGTTCGAGGCAACGATCGGCGCACCGCCATCGGATGCGCGCCGGATGTCCAGATGCAGCGGCAGTTCGGCCAGCAGCGGCACACCGATCTTTTCAGCTTCGTCGCGAACGCCGCCGTGGCCAAAGGTGTGCTCTTCGTGTCCGCAGTTCGAACAGATATGCGTGGACATGTTCTCGATCATTCCCAGGATGGTGACACCCATCTTGTTGAACATGTCAATCCCCTTGCGTGCATCCAGCAGCGCCACATCCTGGGGGGTCGATACGATGATTGCCCCGGTCAGCTCGGCCTTTTGCGCCAATGTCATCTGGACGTCGCCCGTGCCCGGCGGCAGGTCAACCAGCAGCACGTCGAGCTGGCCCCACTGCACCTGAGTGAGCATCTGTTGCAGCGCTCCCATCAGCATCGGGCCGCGCCAGACGACGGCCTCGTCGTCGCGGGTCATCAGGCCGATCGACATCATGGTGACCCCGTGGTTGCGCAGCGGCAGGATGGTCTTGCCGTCGGGCGATGCCGGCCGACCCGATATGCCAAGCATGCGCGGCTGTGACGGGCCAAAGACGTCGGCGTCCAACAGGCCGACGCGCCGCCCCTCGGCCGCCAGTGCAACGGCCAGATTTGCGGAAACCGTCGATTTTCCGACCCCGCCCTTGCCAGATGCAATGGCGATGATGTGCTTGACGCCGGGGATCTTTTGCGGGCCCTTTGCCGCGGCCGGTTTGGCCCCGCCCTTGAGGTCGGGCGGTGGTGGGGGCGCGCTATGTGCAGTCATCACGACCGAGACCTGATCGACCCCGGCAATGGCCTTGATCGCGTCTTGGGCGGCAGTGCGCACGGGTTCCAGGGTTTTCGCATGAACCGGATCGACCTCTAGCACGAAACGAACATTGCGCCCCTCGACGACCAGCGCACGGACCATTCCGGCCGAGACGATATCATTGCCGCTGACAGGGTCGCTGATTGCGCTCAGCGCCTTGAGGATCTCTTCCCTTGCGATGCTCATGTGCCGTGGCTCCTGCGGTGGTTCATTCGGCCCCCTTGATGCGGCCCTCGACCACATGTTCAAGATCAAGTTCGTCGATGCTCAGCACAACGCGGGCAGTGAATTCCCGGCCGCGAGTCGCCTCGGGCCCGGCCTTGCGCATGGCCTCTTCGATGGCTTGCTGCGAGGTCACGCCGACCTGTTTCAGAAACTTGCGCATTGTCATGTTGAAATCTTCGCTCATGGGGTTTCTCCGGTTTGAATTGACGTTGGGGTGGACGTCACCTTAGCATCATGGGGCAAAAGGTCAGGCAGGGGCGAACAAAAACATGCGGAAACTCGGAATTCTTGTGCTTGTTCTGTCGGCTCTTGCCGGGGCTCGCCTGTCTGCACAGGCTGGAAGGCTGGTTGTCGCCGCTGATCCGCAGTTGATCGAAAGCGGTTTCACGGCGTTCGTGTTTCCACGTTTTGCCCTCAAGACCGGGATTGCCGTTTCCGTTCACGCAATCGGGCCGGGTAACGATGCTGCCAGTGTCAGGATTGTCGCCGGCAGCGGCCAGGGGTTGGCCGTTTTCGAGGGGTTCGGGCGGATCTATTCGCTGGTGATGGCAGAGGATGCGCCAGCCCAGGCAACCCGATTTGCCGCCTGGATGCGTTCCGGGGTGGGTGGGCGAACCATCGCGCAGTTTCGGCTTGACGGCAAACAGGTCTTCAAACCCATCGAACAGGCCTTGGCGGCCATACAACCGACCGTGTTCAAGGGTAATGCCGCGCGCGGGGAACGGTTGGCTTACGCAAATTGCGGGCGATGCCACGTTATCGGCGCAAGGAACCGGATGAAGGGGATAGGCTCGACCCCGTCCTTTGGTGCGCTCAGGGCGCTGAAGGATTGGCAAGAGAGGTTTCAGACCTTCTATGTGCGCAACCCCCATCCTGCAGTGGTTCAGGTTGCGGATATCACCATGCCGTTTTCGGCTGCGCGTCCGACACCGATGCATCCGGTCGAAATCACGCAGGACGAATTGCATGACATCCTTGCCTTTGTTGCCGCGCTCGAGCCGGCGGATCTGGGGGCTCCGATCAGGCATCAGTGATCCCGGCGTTTCTTGCCATCAAGGTAATCTTCGGTTGTCATGACCTGCGGGCGCTCGGCCCCGCGCAAGGGGCTGTCCTTGCTGTGATACTGGGCCTGTACGCGGCAGTCGTCGCACATCTGGATCATGCGCGCGCTTTGCGATGTTGCGAACATCGCATGCTTGCCGGCAAGCTGATCCATGATCCGATCGATCGTCGACTTCACACCGAAGGGCTTGCCACATTCGACGCATTCGAAAGGCTCTTCCTCGTGCAGGATGCGCTGATCGAGGGCGGCGTCGGAAAGATCAAGCTGTGGTTCAAGGGTAATGGCCTTTTCGGGGCAGGCATTGCGGCAGATTCCGCATTGCAGGCAGGCATCTTCCTGAAAGCGCAGCTGGGGCTGGTCGGGGTTGTCGCCAAGCGCCCCCGTGGGGCAGAGCGAGACACAGGCCAGACACAAGGTGCAGGCATCGGGATTTACCACCACCGCACCATAGGGGGCGTTGGGTGGCAGTGGCACCGGCGCGTCGGCCTGACCCAGGATCGCGCTTGCGGCCAGTCGGGTGATCTGCCGGCGGCTGCCCATGGGCAATATGGGTGGGCAGAGGGGGGCAAGGGGGCCGGGTTCGCGTAGCGCATCGGCCAATATCTGGGGGTCGTTCAGGTCTAGCAGCCGAATGCGGCCCGTGCCGGCAATGGCCTCGGCCAGCGCGACCTCGCCCTCGATGATGTCGCGCTCGGAATCGGGGGCCAGCAGGATATCGACCGAGGGAAAACCGGCGGCCAGCGCGGCCAGCATTTCCGCATGTCCAAAGCCTGCCAGAGTTGCGGTTTCAAGGGGGATCACATCTGTTGGCAAGCCGCGGTCAAACCGTGCGCAAAGGGCAATCATCTCGGCCCCGTGACCGCTATCGTGAACCAGCAGCCTTGGGTTGGTTCCGCCTGCGTTTTCATATGCTTGCGACAGGGTCTTGATGCGCCGGAACAGGAATTCCCCGGCAGGTGCGTCATATGTGATGGCCCCCGATGGGCAAAGTGCCGAACACGCCCCGCAGCCGGCACACACCGCGGCATCAACCGAAACATATTCGCCGTCTGGCGACAGCGCGCCGGTGGGGCAGGCATCTACGCATTTCGAACATCCGGTAATGCCGGCCCGGGAATGGGCGCAAAGTGGCTGGCTAAGTTTGATATGGAAAGGCTTGTCAAATTCTCCGACCAGCTGGGATGCCTCGAAAGCCGCACGTGCCACAGCAAGCGGATCGCCGGGGTCGGCGTGGACATAGCCGTCTCTTTTGTGTCCGGCCGGGAAAAGGGTTTGTCCTTTCCGCAGATCAAGAATGATGTCGCATTCGGTATGTGCGCCGTCACGGGGTTCGGTCAGCCCGAAAGTGCCGCGACCGGCCGGGTTGACGCGCTGTAATGCGTTGATCTGAACGGTAAAATCGCCCAGTGCACCGCTTGCCTGCCCTAGCTTTCCAACCACGATTTCAAATCGGCGATCCAGCGGGATTTCGTCGATCGTTTCCACCAGTACGGTAACCGCCAGACTATCGGCCAACTGCGTGGCCACAGGAATTACTGTTTCTGGATCGCCAACAATCAGGCAGCGCCCTTCCGAGTGCAGATCAAGCAGTTTCGTGGCCGGTCTTTCCAGCAGTGAATCTGCCACAAGTGCCGCCATTTTCGGGGCGGCATCCTGGCCGTCATCCGTCCATCCGGCGCGGTCCCTGATGTCGATGAAATCCAGGATGTCGTGCCCCGATTCCTCGGCGATCTCCTGAAATATTTCGCGTTCCTGCTGACAGGCGATGATTGCGTCGCCCTTGGCAATTTCCGCCGCTGCCGCGTCCAGCTGTGACACGCACAGATTCGTGTAAACGCGCGAACACTGCACACCGGCAGAGGCTTCAATGCTGTCCTTGTCGATCTTTTGACTTCCAAGACAGTCGCATAGAATCAATCGTTTAGGCATGGCGGTTCCCGTCGGTTCAACATCGGAGCTGGCCTTGTGCCCGATGACCTTTCCGTTCTGATAGGCGCGAAGCGGCACCGGCGTAAAGCCTTTTCATCGCTCGGGGCCTGTTGGCGGCAAGTCGAATCAGTCGGTGATTCGGGGTTGTGAAATCAACCGATAAATTTGGTCAGGAATGGGAAAAGGACAAATTGTCCCTCAGGGTTTTCGCAGCCAGCGCCATCCGGACGAAATGTCCAGTTTTCCCGCGCCGGTCAGAACGAAAACACGGACAAGTGCGAAATCATTTGATTGGCCGTCGAGAAACCCACATTCTGGCGGGAAGAAAGCGCATCAGGGTAGACTCTGCGGCAGGGAATAGGATTGGAAATGGAAACAGCGAGCATTTCGATGCCGCTCGGGATTGTCGTAAGAAAATCTCCGGGTGTCACCCGTTGGGCCGGTTGGGTCTGGCGGGTGGTCGGTGTTCTTCCCGCTGCGCGCAACGAAACCTGGAAGGAATTGCGACGGGAAGGCGAGGCGGTCGAATATCATGCCGCAACCGTCGATCTTGAACTGCACCGGACCGAGGCCGAGGCCTATGTTGCCGAGCTGTCCACACAATCGCCTTCGGTTTACGTGATCATGCGCGAGGGCGAGGATCCGGGCACTGTCGAGGATATCGAGATCGTTCTTGCCACCGTGTCCCCCTTTGAGGCGCAGGATTACGCCGATACCGGCGAAGAGCTGGTCGAACCGGTGCCGATGCCCCCGGCGCTGCGTGCATGGGTTCAGGATTTTGTCGAAACCCATCACAGCGAAAAGAAATTCATCAAGCGGCGCCGCGACAAGAAACGTGTCGATCTGGTCGAGGAAGGGGTTGGCGATCCGCGCATTTCCCAGCCAAGCGATGTTTATCGCGCGCCCGGCCGCAAACGTGGGGTGGTCCAGTGATGTCAGCTACAGGCCGGCCGGCAGACAAACCCCTTGACGCATGGTCGCGTCGCAAGGCCCGTGTGCGCGCGGAGGAAGAGGCCCTTGCCCGGCGCAAAGCCCAGGCCGAGACCGAGCGCCAGCAAGCAGCGCTTGCCGAAAAGACGGATGAAGAGATCCTGGCCGAGCTGAACCTTCCCGATCCAGACAGCCTGAAGGCCGGCGACGACATCGCGGCATTCATGCAGGCGGCAATCCCCGAGCGTCTGCGCAGGCGGGCCTTGCGCAAATTGTGGACCCTCAACCCCATGCTGGCCAATGTCGATGGTCTGGTTGACTATGGCGAGGATTTCACCGGCAAGGGTGCGGTCGGCGAAGTGATCGAGACGGTCTACAAGGTCGGGCGCGGCATGTTGGGCGATATGAAAGACGATGACGCCCCCGTTGCAGCAGCGCTTGCCGAAGAACAGCCCGCCGAACAAGCGGATGGCCAGCCTCTTGATGTGGTTGAGGCGGATCAAGACGGGGATCAACCGGAGGACACTACCGCATGTTCTGCGCCTGAATCAGAGGTTGCGACTGCCTCGCTTCCCGAAGATGCGGCGATGCAGCGGCGCCCCCGGCGCATGCGTTTTTCCTTTGACGATACCCTTCCAGACGGAACCTGACAGATGATGGCAATGACCACAGAAACCGACATTCCCGAAGAGGACCGCCTGCGCGCGGATTTCTATGATTTCCTTGGCGCGCTTCTGGCCGGGCCGCCCGACAAGGCCCTGCTGAAAAAGACCGCGGGGCTTAGCGGCGATGACAGCCCCCTGGGGCAGGCGGTCAGCGCCATGGCGCGGGTGGCGGCGATTTCGAACCCGACCGGGGTCGAGCGCGAATTTACCGCATTGTTCATCGGTGTCGGGCGCGGCGAATTGCTGCCCTATGCAAGCTATTACCTGACCGGCTTTCTGAACGAAAAGCCGCTTGCCGCGCTACGCAAGGAAATGGCCGCGCTGTGCATCACGCGCGCGCCCAATGTGTTCGAGCCTGAAGACAATATCGCATCACTGTTCGAGATGATGGCCGGAATGATCACCGGGCGTTTCGGCAAGCCGGTGCCGCTGGCCCGTCAGGCCGAATTCTTCAACCGCCATATCGGCCCCTGGGCCGAGCATTTCTTTGCCGATCTCGAGGGGGCAGAAAACTCGGTCTTTTACGCATCCGTCGGTGCGGCGGGAAAGGCATTCATCGAGATCGAGCGCGAGGCCTTCCGCATTGCCGCGGGCTGAGCGCGCGAGAGGGGCATCCCTGGGGGGAGACCCGAACAACCGCCCTGCAAGGGGCACAACAACAGGAGGAAGAAAGATGAGCGAAAAGGAAAAGGACGGCGCGCCCAGCCGCCGCGACTTTCTCAAGCTCGCTTCGGTTTCCGCACCGGCGGCGGTGGCAGCCACCGCGCTTGCGACAACCGAGGCCGAGGCCGAAACGGCCCGAACCGGCGAGGGGGGGATGCGGGATACCGCACATATCCGCGCCTATCTGGACAGCGCCCGCTTCTGAGGGGCTGACCGGAACCGGTCAGGGGTAGCGAGACGCCCCCTGGATCGGAGCAGCAACAATCAATCCGGCAGACGCGGCGCATGGCCGGTTTGCCAAAAGGGAGAAACACATGCTCAGGAAAAAAACCAACGGGGTAGCGAGACGCCCCCAGCGGACAAGTCTCCTGTCGGAACTGGCCGAGAAATCGGTTGACCGGCGCGCGTTCCTGCGCGGCTCGGGCCTTGCCATTGGCGGGCTGGCCGCCATCGGTGCGACCGGCGGAACAGTTACCCGCGCATCGGCCCAGCAGGCCGTCAAGGGCGCGGTTGACACGATCAAGACCGTTTGCACCCATTGCTCGGTCGGTTGCACGGTCATTGCCGAGGTAGATAACGGCGTCTGGGTCGGGCAGGAACCCGGCTGGGACAGCCCGTTCAACCTTGGGGCCCATTGTGCCAAGGGTGCCTCGGTTCGCGAACACGCCCATGGCGAACGCCGCCTGAAATACCCGATGAAGAAAGAGGGCGGGGTCTGGAAGCGCATCAGCTGGGAACAGGCGATCAACGAGATCGGCGACAAGATGCTGAAGATCCGCGAGGAAAGCGGCCCCGACAGCGTCTATTGGCTGGGCAGCGCAAAGCACAGCAACGAACAGGCCTATCTGTTCCGCAAGTTTGCCGCCTACTGGGGCACCAATAACGTCGACCACCAGGCACGGATCTGCCACTCGACCACGGTTGCGGGTGTTGCGAATACATGGGGCTACGGCGCCATGACCAACAGCTATAACGACATCCACAACAGCCGCGCGATGATCCTGTTCGGCTCGAACCCGGCCGAGGCGCATCCGGTGTCGCTGTTGCATATCCTCAAGGCGAAAGAGCAGAACAACGCGCCGTTGATCGTGGTCGATCCGCGGTTTACGCGCACGGCGGCGCATGCCGACGAATATATGCGTATCCGGCCCGGCACCGACGTCGCCGTGATTTGGGGCATCTTGTGGCACATCTTTGAAAACGGCTGGGAAGACAAGGAATTCATCCGCACCCGTGTTTACGGCATGGATGAAATTCGCGCCGAGGTGAAGAAATGGACACCGGAAGAGGTCGAGCGTGTCACCGGCGTGCCCGGCAGTCAGATGGAGCGCGTCGCCCGCACGCTGGCCAACAACCGCCCCGGCACGCTGATCTGGTGCATGGGCGGCACCCAGCACCATATCGGCAACAACAACACGCGCGCCTATTGCATCCTGCAGCTTGCGCTGGGCAACATGGCGACCTCTGGTGGCGGGGCCAACATCTTCCGTGGTCATGACAACGTGCAGGGCGCGACCGATGTCTGCGTGCTCAGCCACAGCCTGCCCGGCTATTACGGCCTGTCAGGCGGCGCATGGGCACATTGGGCCCGCGTCTGGGAAGAGGATCTTGATTGGCTCAAGGGCCGGTTCGACAAGCTCAAGACCAAGGATGGCAAGGAAAAGTCCCTGATGAACCTCAAGGGCATTCCTGTCAGTCGCTGGATTGATGGCGTGCTTGAGAAAAAGGACAATATCGACCAGCCCGACAATGTGCGTGCGATGGTTTTGTGGGGCCATGCGCCCAACTCGCAGACCCGCGGCGTCGAGATGAAAAAGGCGATGGAGATGCTCGACCTGCTGGTCGTGGTTGACCCCTATCCGACTGTCTCGGCCGTCATGCATGATCGCACGGACGGGGTGTATCTGCTGCCCGCCTCGACCCAATTCGAGACCCGCGGCTCGGTTACCGCCTCGAACCGCTCGGTCCAGTGGCGCGACAAGGTTGTCGAACCCCTGTTCGAAAGCCTGCCAGATCAAGTCATCATGGCCAAGTTCGCCAAGAAGCTGGGTTTTGCCGATCGTCTGTTCCGCAATATCAGCATGGACGGCGAGGACGAGCCGAATGTCGAGGACATCACCCGCGAATTCAATCGCGGCATGTGGACCATCGGTTATACCGGCTGGGCGCCCGAACGCATCAAGGCGCACATGAAGTACCAGCACACCTTTGACCGGACCACGCTGCAAGCCGTGGGTGGCCCGCTTGACGGTGAATATTACGGCCTGCCATGGCCATGCTGGGGCACGCCCGAGATGAAACATCCCGGCACGCCGATCCTTTATGACATGAGCAAACCCGTCGCCAAGGGCGGCCTGACCTTCCGCGCCCGCTTTGGTGTCGAAAGAAACGGCGTCAATCTGCTGGCCGAAGGGGTTTATTCGCAGGGCTCGGAAATCAAGGATGGTTACCCCGAGTTCACCATGGCGATGCTCAAGCAGCTTGGCTGGGACAAGGACCTGACCGACGAGGAACGCGCCACCATCGAAAAGATTGCCGGCGACAAGACCAACTGGAAGACTGACCTTTCGGGCGGCATCCAGCGCGTCGCGATCAAGCATGGCTGCGCACCCTTTGGCAACGCCAAGGCGCGTGCCGTGGTCTGGACCTTCCCGGATCCGGTGCCCGTCCACCGCGAGCCGCTTTACACCCCGCGGCGCGACCTTGTGGCGGATTACCCGACCTACAAGGACAAGCGGGCCTATCGTCTGCCCACGCTTTATGAATCGATCCAGAAACAGGATTTCAGCAAGGATTATCCCATGATCCTGACATCCGGTCGTCTGGTCGAATACGAGGGCGGTGGCGACGAGACCCGTTCGAACCCCTGGCTGGCCGAGCTCCAGCAGGAAATGTTCGCCGAGATCCACCCGCGCGATGCCAACAATCTGGGCATTCGCGACGGGCAAGATATCTGGGTCGAGGGTCCTGAAGGGGGCAAGGTCAAGGTCAAGGCGATGGTCACCCGCAGGGTGGGCGAAGGCGTTGTCTTCATGCCGTTCCACTTTGGCGGTCATTTCCAGGGCAAGGACCTGCGGGACAAATACCCCGACGGGGCCGATCCCTATGTGCTTGGCGAAGCCGCCAACACGGCGATGACCTATGGCTATGACAGCGTGACCCAGATGCAGGAGACGAAAGTCACCCTGTGCAAGGTCACCGCAGCGTAAGGAGAAGAAACATGGCACGAATGAAATTTCTTTGTGACGCCGAACGCTGCATCGAGTGCAACGCCTGTGTCACTGCCTGCAAGAACGAGCACGAAGTTCCCTGGGGCATCAACCGTCGGCGGGTCGTCACCATCAACGACGGCACGCCGGGGGAACGGTCGATCTCGATCGCCTGCATGCATTGTTCGGATGCGCCCTGCATGGCGGTCTGTCCGGTGGATTGCTTTTACCAGACCCCCGACGGCGTGGTGTTGCATTCCAAGGATCTGTGCATCGGTTGCGGTTACTGCTTTTACGCATGCCCCTTTGGCGCGCCGCAATATCCGCAGGCCGGCAATTTCGGCAGCCGCGGCAAGATGGACAAGTGCACCTTCTGCAACGGTGGCCCGGAAGAGGACATGTCGCAGGCCGAGTTCCAGAAATACGGTCGCAACCGGATCGCCGAGGGCAAGCTGCCCATCTGCGCCGAAATGTGCGCGACCAAGGCCCTGCTGGCGGGCGATGGCGACGTGGTGTCGGCCATCTACCGCGAGCGCGTGGTCGCCCGCGGCTTTGGCTCGGGCGCTTGGGGCTGGGGCACTGCCTATGGCCAGAAGGGCGGCTGATACGGCCTGAAACCGATACCGGCAACCCCGGCAACGGGACGTGCCGGTATCGCCCAAGACCCACGGGTGCCACGGGCGGCCTGCCGTCCCGTGGCACCTGATCCATGCCAGAAAAGAGGGGGAAGAAAGATGTGGTTCACCCGCATGGCCGCCGTCATGCTGAGCGTTGCCCTGCTTGCGGGAACCAGCGCACCGGCGGCTTCACAGACATCGGACAATACGCGCGCGGCAACTGGTGGTGCGCAGACGCTTGAAGATATACTTGCCCGGCAAAAGGGCCTGAAAGTGGACAGCCGGTTCCGCAGTTCGCAAACAGGTTCACCTGACGCGGCCCAACCGGCCACAGCACCGCTGGGCACATTGGGGGGCGCGTCGGATGCTGATGTCTTTCGCGCACTGCGATATGACAAGGCGCAGCTGACCTCGACAGTCCCCGGAGAGCTGGGAAAGGTTGTCATTCAGGACGGGGGGATGCGCTGGCTTGAATTCAGGCGTGGGCCGCTGCCCAGATATGGCGGCTTTGCGCTGGTTGCGGTAATCATCCTGCTGGCGTTGTTCTATTCGATCCGCGGCCGCATTCGTCTGGACGGCAAGCCGGCCGGGCGAACCATCGTGCGTTTCAAGACCCTTGAACGCATTGGCCACTGGTCCATGGCGATACCTTTCGTGGTTCTTGCATTGACGGGGCTCAGCCTGACCTTTGGCCGGGTTGCGCTGATTCCCCTGCTGGGCAAGCCAACCTTTTCGCTGATCGCAGCCGGTGGCAAATATCTGCACCATTATCTTGCCTGGGTGTTCATGTTCGGGCTGTTGCTGAGTGCAGTTCTCTGGATCTGGGACAATATCCCCGCGCGCCACGATCTGAAATGGCTGATGCGGGCCGGTGGGCTGCTGACCAAGGGGGTTCATCCCCCCGCGGGAAAGTTCAATGCCGGCGAAAAGATTCTGTTCTGGACCGTCATCCTTTTTGGCCTGATTGTCTCGCTTACCGGCCTGTCATTGCTGTTTCCATACAGTATCGACATCGTGACGCCGGTGCTTGGTGTGTTCGACAAGCTGGGTCTTGCTGACCTGCTGGGTTTTGGTGTGACCGAGGGGACATTCACCCCGCAGGAACAGATGCAGATTGCGCAGCTTTGGCATGCGGTTGTCGCCTTTGCCTTCATGGCCGTGATCCTGGGGCACATATATATCGGCACCATCGGTATGGAGGGTGCGCTTGATGCCATGACCAAGGGAGAGGTTGATATAGAGTGGGCAAAAGAGCATCATGACCTCTGGTATGAAGAGGTTATGTCAGCCGCATCCGACAAGTCGGAGGCCAAGACGCCAGCCGAATGAAAGGCCCGCTCTGCATGGCCGTGACAAGGAAGATAGAGGTTCCGCCTCGAACCAAAGAACCCTCCGGGGCTGAATTCGGCCCCGGACTGGCCACGTCATCGATTCTGGTCGTGGATGACGAGCCGGGCATGCGCAACTTTCTGGTCAAGATCCTGACCCCGCGCTGCAAGAAGGTCGAACAGGCCGCCAATGTCGAAGAGGCCTCGCGCGCGCTGGACAGATCGCATTTTGATATTGTCATTCTCGACAACGTGATGCCGGGCAAGTCGGGGTTGGAATGGCTTCACGAACAGCGCAAGGTCGGTTTTTTTGCCGACGCCATCCTGATCACCGCCTTTGCCGATCTGGAAACCGCAATCCAGGCATTGCGGGCTGGGGCGGCGGATTTCGTGCTGAAGCCGTTCCGTTCGAACCAGATACTGAATGCCGTTGCCCGCAGTATCGACAGGCAGCATCTGCGTCGTGAAAACTATCTGCTGAAATATGAACTGTCAGCCGATGCGACCGCCGGTCGCGGGCGCCTGCTTGGCCGTTCACAGGTGATTTCCGATATTCGCACCATGCTGGAAAGGGTTGCCTCGGCGCCGACCCCCGTGCTGTTCACGGGCGACAGCGGCACCGGCAAGGAAATCGCGGCACGCACCCTTCACGCCATGTCGGACCGGGCGGACAAACCGTTCGTGCCGGTGAACTGTGCGGCGGTGTCGCCTGACGCCATTGCGAATGAGCTGTTCGGATCTATTTCGGGTGGGTTTGATGGCAATGATGATCGACGCGACGGCCTGCTGTTTCACGCCCGCGGCGGAACGCTGTTCTTTGACGAAATCAGGGAAATGCCCTTGTCTGTTCAGGCAACCCTGCTGCGGGTGATCGAGGAAATGCGCATTCGCCCCATCGGGTCAGCCCGCGAGGTGCCGTTGAACCTGCGCCTGATGTTTGCGACCAATGCCGACCTTGAAGAAGCCGTGAAGGAGGGCCATTTCCGCAAGGACCTGTTCCACCGGATCAATGTTCTGAACATCCGCATGCCGCGCCTTGCCGAACGCAAGGAAGACATCTTTGATCTGGCGTCCATGTTCATGAAAAAGCTGTCGCATGAACTGGGCGTTCCCCCGTTGCCGTTGCCCGAGGGGGTGCTGATCAAGATGGCCTGCTATGATTGGCCCGGCAATGTGCGCGAGCTGCGCAACCTGATCGAGCGGTCCTTGATCCTTGGGGAATATCCGCCCGAATTCTGTGATGCCAACGAATGCGAATCGCCCGAAGCGGTGGATTCCCTACAGGCAGTCGAGCGTCGGCACATACTGGCGGTTCTCGAGGCGTGCAACGGAAACCGGGCCGAGGCCGCGCGCCGTCTTGGCGTGTCACGCAAGACCATCGACCGAAAATGCGCGATGTGGAATGTCTGAGGCCCGTTCCGCACCAGATATGCGGCTGCGCAAGGTGAAGGATCCGCAAAGGCGGGCATGGTACAGGTCGGTCAGGTTCCGCCTGTTGATGATCGCCCTGCTGCCGATGCTGGTGGTCATGCCGTTGTTTCTGGCGGTGGTCATTGCGAACTGGTCGGCACGTTTCGACAAGTTGCTGATCGCCAAGGTGAATGGCGAACTGACCATCGCCCATCAGTATTTTTCGCGCCTCAAGGAACGCGCCAGCGAACAGGTGCAGGGGCTGGGCGCGTCAGCCCGGTTCAAGGAAACCCTGGCGCGGGGTTCGGACAGTGTTTTACAGCAGTTTCTTGATACCGAGCGCAGGAAATACGGATTTGATTTCCTGTATTACATTGCACCGGGTGGCTATTTCGTTTCGTCCCCCCGTCTGGAAAGGACTGTCAACTATCACAAATGGCCTGTGGTGCATGCGGCGTTGGCGGGCAAGGGCAGCACGGTTGTGGACATTTTCAGCCGTGATGACCTGATGGCAATCTCGCCCGCCCTGGCCGAGCAGGCGCGCGTCAAGCTGGTCCCCACCAAGGCGGCAGCTCCGACAACGCGGACCGAGGAAACTCGCGGCATGGTGATCCATACCGCGGCACCTGTCAGTGTCGGAGGCGGCGCGCTGGTCGCCGGCGTGCTGCTGAACCGCAACCTTGATTTCATCGACACCATCAACGATCTGGTCTATCCCGCTCAAAGCCTGACCGAGGGCAGCCGCGGCACAGCTACGCTGTTTCTTGATGATGTGCGTGTATCGACCAATGTGCGCCTGTTCGAAAACGTGCGTGCGCTGGGCACTCGCGTTTCGGTAATTGTGCGCGATACGGTTCTGGGGCAGGGCAAGGTCTGGCTGGATCGGGCCTTTGTGGTGAACGACTGGTATATCTCGGCCTATGAGCCGATCACCGACAGTTTCGGCAAGCGGGTTGGCATGCTGTATGTCGGCTTTCTCGACACGCCCTTCCGCGCGGCCAAGCTGCGCACATTGATGACCATCGGGGGCGGGTTCGTTTTGCTGATCCTGTTGTCGGTGCCGGTGTTTCTGTATTGGGCTCGGTCGATCTTTCATCCGCTCGAGGCGATGGTTGCGACCATCGGCAGGGTCGAAAAGGGCGATCTGGGCGCGCGCACCGGCATTCGTGGCGCGGATGACGAGATCGGGCGCGTTTCCGAGCATCTGGATCTGTTGCTGGAACAGGTGCAGGAGCGCGACAGGCGCCTGCGCGAATGGGCGGACGAGCTGGAACGCCGCGTGGCCGAGCGCACCCGTGACCTGCGCGAGGCCAACCAGCGGTTGGAAGCAACCACCAAGCAGCTGGTGGTCTCGGAAAAACTGGCTGCGATCGGTGAAATCACTGCTAGCATCGCCCATGAAATCAACAACCCGATCGCCGTGATTCAGGGAAATCTGGATGTCATTCGCGAACAGATTGGTGATGACGCCCTGCCCGTCGAGACCGAATTCAAGTTGATCTATGAGCAGGTCCATTCGATCAATGTGCTGGTCAACAAGCTGCTGCAATTTGCACGCCCCGAAGAATATGCCGGGGTGGTCGAATATCACAGCCCGAATGACGTGATCCGGGATTCCATTCCGCTGGTACAGCACCTGTTGAACAAGGTTGATATCGTGCTGGAGATGGATCTGGCGGCCTCGCGGGTCGTGGCAATGAACCGGACCGAATTGCAGCAGGTGCTGATCAATCTGATCGTGAACGCCATTCATGCCATGCCCGATGGTGGCAGGCTGACCCTGCGCAGCCGCGACTTTGACAACGAAGGCACACCCGGCGTCGAGATCGAAGTCACGGACACCGGCCACGGAATGCCCCCCGAGGTTCTGAAAAGCGTGTTTGATCCGTTTTTCACAACCAAACGCGAGGAAGGCACGGGCCTGGGCCTTTCGATCAGCCAGAAGCTGATCTTGCGCAGCGGCGGGCATATTCGGGCCAGCAGCGCTCTGGAAAAGGGAACGGCCTTTGTGATCTGGATCCCGGGGGAAGAGCCAGATGCAATCTGAAAGCACCACGGCAGGGCCAACCACCCCGCGATGGGGCATGTTCGTTCCCTGCTTGTATCCGTCAGTTCAGCGGTGCGGAAACCCTGTAGCGTCCATTGTTCAACCCGCCAAACATGGCCGAGATGTCCGGGTGGTCCACCGGTTCGCCGCTTTCGTCGGGCAGAAGGTTCTGCTCGGACACATATGCGACGTAATACGAGTTCTCGTTTTCGGCCAGCAGATGGTAGAAGGGTTGTTCCTTGCTGGGGCGGTTTTCTTCGGGAATCGCAGCCCACCATTCTTCGGAATTTGCAAAAACCGGATCAATATCGAAAATGACGCCGCGGAAAGAAAATTTCCGATGTCTGACCACTTGGCCAATGCTGTATTTTGCGCTTTTTCTTAACATGGCTGATTACATCCCCCGTGAAACTTAGTAACCCTTCACAAAATTCCTGTCCACCAGCCGGACTGTCGCAATGCACATTTTTTCGGGAAACAATGCATGTCCATTATCTTGACAGTTCTCCAGATCGTCGCGCCTGTCTTCATCCTGGCGGGTATCGGATTTGTCTGGGTCAAGCTGGGCGAGGAATACCGCGTCAAGTTCGTGACCCGCCTGTCGATGACGATGGGGATCCCCGCGTTGGTGTTCACATCGTTGATGAAAACCCGCATCGACCCGGCGGCGTTGACCGACATGGTTTATGCCAGCCTGCTTGCCTATGGCGGCATGACAGTGGTGGTTTTCGTTGTTGTCAAGCTGTTCAGGCTGGATATGCGGACATACCTGGCACCGCTGCTGTTCGGCAATACCGGGAACCTTGGCTTGCCCTTGGCCCTGTTTGCGTTTGGCGAGGTGGGGTTGAGCTATGCCGTTGTAATATTCGCAATAATGGCAATCTATTCGTTCACCTTTGGCGTGTGGATGGTGTCAGGAGGGGGCTCGCCCCTGAAGGTGTTGAAAGAGCCGCTGGTCGGGGCGACCCTGCTGGGGGCGCTGTTTCTCTACAATGGCTGGCAGACACCCGACTGGGTCACCAACACGCTGGATCTGATAGGTCAGATGGCCATTCCCCTCATGCTGATCACGCTGGGCGTTGCTGTTGCGCGGCTGAAGCCCGTGGGTTTCGGCAGGGCGTTGTTGCTGTCGATCTTCAAGGTAATTGCGGCGGTCGGGGTGTCGGCAGGGGCGGCATACTGGCTTGATCTGTCGCCGGTTCCATTTGCCGTTCTGGTGCTGCAGGTTTCGACACCTGTTGCGGTTACGTCATACCTGTTGGCCGAAAAATACGAGGCAGACGCCGAATCTGTTGCCGGGCTTGTTGTCGTTTCGACCGTCGTTTCACTTGTATCGCTTCCCGTGATTCTGGCCTTTCTGCTGTAGAGGTTACTTGCAGGGGCTTTCGCCAGGGGGCGAGTTCGGCCTAGAATGGCTGCAACGAACAGGGGGCAGGCACGCGTGATCAACAAGGCAGTCATTTCTCTGGTGTTGTTTCTTTCCGCCTGCGCGGGGGTGACCCCGCCACCGACCAACCTTGATGATGCCTGCGCCATTCGCCAGGAACGGCCGAAATGGTTCAAGGCGATGGCCCGTGTGCAGGAAAAGTGGCAGGTGCCGATTTCTGTTCAGCTGGCGGTGATCTATCAGGAAAGCAAGTTTCGCGGCGACGCCCGCACGCCGCTGGCCTTCAAGCTGGGGGTCATTCCCATGGGCAGGGATTCCTCGGCCTATGGCTATGCGCAGGCGATCGACAGCACGTGGAAGTGGTACCAACGCGAGACGGGAAACTTCAGCGCAAGGCGCGACAGGTTCGAGGATGCGGTCGATTTCATGGGTTGGTACATGGACCAGTCAACGCAAAAGCTCGGCATCCCCAAGACAAGCGCGCGCAAGCAGTATCTGGCCTATCATGACGGCCATTCCGGCTATCGGCGCGGAACGCACCGGCGCAAGCGTTGGCTGATGCGCATATCTCGTGATGTTCAGAAACGCGCGAAAATATATGCGAAGCAGCTGAGCGAATGCAGCCCCGGGAAATAGCGTCTCAGCGGTCGGGGGCGTTCTTTTGCAGCTCCAGTTCGACGCTGAACAGGCTGTCTGCCAGCGGTATCCCGGTTTTCAGATCGCCCAGGATCACTGTCGTCTTGTTGCCATCCTGATCGGTGATTACCCATTGACGCAGCTCGATCGGGTTGTCGGTAAAGACAAGGTCGATATAGCCGATTTCCGGGTTCTTGGGGTCCTGTGCCCTGATCGTTGTCGCAGTTCCGTCAAAGCTTTGACCCGTGATCATCTTGTCGCGGGTCAGATCGACGTCCTTTGCCAGGATGACCGAGAGGGGCGTTCTCTTGAGCGGGTATTGTTGGGGCGGTTCGTTTGACTTGTAGTCGAAAATGGCAACGCTGCCGCCCCCGGCAATGACAAGCGCGGCATTGGGGGGATCATATTCGAACCGCATCCTGCCGGGCCTGCGGATATACAGCTTGCCGGTCGAGATCGTGCCATCCGGGTTGATCTGGGTGATCCGGGCCTTGGCGGTTTCAAGCTTGTTCAGCCAGTCCGAGATCGCCGCAACCGAAATGGGCGTGGGGGCGCCCTCCGTTGCCTGCGCCACAAGGGGCAGGGTGGACAAGGTCAGAACAGCAAGCAGGGACAGGGCCAGGCGGATGATTTTCATGCAGACCTTATAGAGGCAGGACTAGGACGGAGCCAGCGTCTGCAGGCCGACCTTGCCTGCAGATGCTTCAATTATTTGCGACCCCCGTCTGTTGGGGGGGCGCCAAGGCTGTATTTGCCGAGGCATCCACCCACATCAGTTGTTTTCCGGCACAAGGATTTCGCGTTTTCCCACATGGTTTGCGGGGCTGACGAGGCCCGATTCCTCCATCTGCTCGACCAGGCGCGCGGCCTTGTTATAGCCGATCGCCAGTTTGCGCTGGATGTAGGATGTCGAACATTTCCGGTCTTTCAGCACGATCGCAACGGCCTGGTCATACAGCGCGTCCTCGCCGGTGGTGTTGCCGCCCAGCCCCAGAACCTGATCGATGCTGCTTTGGGTCTCGCTGTCCGGCCCCTCGACCACCCCCGAGACATATTCGGGCGCACCAAAGCTCTTGAGGTGGTTGACGACTTCTTCCACCTCTTCATCCGAGACGAACGGGGCGTGAATACGCGTGATGCGCCCGCCGCCGGCCATGTACAGCATGTCGCCCATGCCCAACAGCTGTTCGGCACCCATTTCACCCAGGATCGTGCGGCTGTCGATCTTGCTGGTTACCTGGAAACTGATGCGGGTGGGGAAGTTTGCCTTGATCGTGCCGGTGATGACATCGACACTGGGCCGTTGCGTGGCCATGATCAGGTGGATGCCACTGGCGCGCGCCATCTGGGCAAGGCGCTGGATGCAGGCCTCGATTTCCTTGCCCGCAACCATCATCAGGTCGGCCATCTCGTCGACGATGACGACGATATAAGGCATGGTTTCGGGGGTGAATTCCTCGGTCTCGAAGATGGGTTCGCCGGTTTCGTCGTCAAACCCGGTCTGCACCGTGCGGCGGAAGTTTTCGCCCTTGGCAAGGGCCTCGCGCACGCGGCCGTTATAACCGTCGATATTGCGCACGCCCATCTTGGACATCTTGCGATAGCGCTCTTCCATCTCGGCCACGACCCATTTCAGCGCGACCACGGCCTTTTTCGGGTCGGTCACGACCGGCGACAGAAGATGCGGGATGCCGTCATAGACGCTGAGTTCCAGCATCTTGGGGTCGATCATGATCATGCGGCATTCATCCGGGCGCAGCTTGTAAAGCAGGCTGAGGATCATGGTGTTGATGGCGACCGACTTGCCCGACCCGGTTGTCCCCGCGATCAGCAGATGCGGCATCTTGGCAAGGTTGGCCACAAACGGTTCGCCCGAGATGTTCTTGCCCAGCGCAAGCGGTAGTTTTAGCGAAGTATCGCCGAAGTCGCGCGAGGCCAGGATCTCGCGCAGCAGAACCTTTTCGCGATGAACATTTGGCAGCTCGATCCCGATGATCGAGCGTCCGGGCACCGTTGAAACACGCGCCGAAAGGGCGGACATCGAGCGTGCGATATCGTCGGCAAGCCCAATGACGCGGCTTGCCTTGAGGCCGGGGGCCGGCTCCAGCTCGTACATGGTGACCACGGGGCCGGGGCTGACGGATACGATTTCGCCCTTGACGCCGTAGTCTTCCAGCACGTTTTCCAGCATGCGGGCGTTTTCTTCGAGTGCGGCATCAGACAGGTTCTGACGCTTGATCCCGACGGGGCTGGCCAGCAGGCTCAGCGGGGGGAATTCGAATTCCGACTTGTTGTCCTCAAAGGCCAGGCTGGGCTGGGCTTCTTCGACGGCCTTCTTGCTGGTTCGTACCGGCCGCTTGGGGGTGTGGCGCACGACGGCCTTTGCCTCGGGCGTCGGCGGCATGAAGACCGAGGGCTTTTCCACGGTTGCGCGCTCGGGCGTTTTGGTGTGGATCAAGGGTTCGGGGCGGGGGGTTGTTGCGCTGCCCTCGCCATTGCGTTTGCGGATGACGTCGGCAATACGCGAACGGATCCGGTCAGCACCCGGTGCCGCGACTTCGATTTCGGGCGGCTCTGGCGTCACCAGCTCGGGGGCAGGGGTCTTGATTACCGGGGGGCGGCGCACGAATGCCGTGGTGTTTTTCCCAAGAATCGAGGGGCGTGATGGTTTTTCAGGTTCGTGGGCACTGCCGCGTTCATCTGTTGCCGACGGGTATTCTACCGACTTGACGCGACGCGCCCTCATATGCGGGCTGAGTGACAGCATCGTGCGGGCCACACGCTGAAGCAGCTTGCCTGTCAGTTTGGCCAGCATGTCATAGGTGACGACAACACCGACCACCATGAACTGTCCAATTGCAGCAAGCTCGACCCGGGAAAAACCAAGGACGAAAAGGCCGCTGGCAAGCAGCAAAAGCCCCAGAATGGCGGTGATGAAGCGCACCGAAAACAGCAGGTCGAAGGGCGACATGGAAAGAAAGGCCGCAAGGGCTGTATCGCCTGCAAGGCCGCCCAGACCGAAACTGTGGGGCCAGCTTCCCCATGGCGCATAGGTGGATGCAAAGACCGTGCCAACGGCAATGGCGATGGGCGAGAAGATGATGCGCGAAAACAGCAGCTCTTCGCCGCGATGAAAAAAGAACCGCAGGCCCCAGCCCAGAAAGACGAGCGGAATGCCCCAGGCCGCCACACCGATGGTCACATAAAGAGGGCTGGCGATGGTCGCGCCAAAACGGCCCAGCCAGTTCTGCGCCGGCGCGTCTGTGGCACTGAGCCAGCTTGGGTCGTCCGGTGTGTATGACCAGAGCATCGCAACCCCCATCGCCGCAACAGCCATCATCAGCAGGCCGAGAAGTTCCTTGCCACGTTGTTGCAGCGCCATCTGCATGTCGCTTTCCAGCAGCGGATCCCGTTGTCTGACCTGATAAGCCATCTCTGCTTGCCTCACTGGTTGATGCAGTCGCGGATCATTTCCAGACCGCGCTGCATTTCGTTTTCTTTGGCCACCATGGCGACCCGTATGTATTTCTGCCCGGGATTTTCATCCGCAACCTCGCGTCCCAGATAGGCGCCGGGCAGCACCTTGACGCCTGTTTCACGCCACAGCTTGAGGGTTGTCGCCTCGCCATCGCCCACATCCAGCCAGAGGAAAAAACCGGCTTGTGGTGGCGTGTAATGCGGCATGTCGTGAAACAGGCGGTCAGCGATTTCGTATTTGCGCCGGTAGAGGGCGCGGTTTTCCCGCACATGTGTTTCGTCGGCCCAGGCGCGTGCAGCAACCTCTTGCAGCGGCAGGGGCAATGGTGCACCGGCATAGGCCCGAAGGCGTTTCATCTCGGCAATGTTGCGGGGGCCGCTTGCGGCGAACCCTGATCGCAGGCCGGGCAGGTTGGAGCGCTTGGACAACGAGTGAAAGGCGACCACCCGTTCGGGATCGGCGCCAGTTTCACGGGCGACCTCAAGCACCCCCGGCGGCGGTGTGTCGCGGTAGATTTCGGAATAGCATTCATCCGCGAAGATGATGAAATCATGCTTTTCGGCCAGGTCCAGCAGGTTGCGCCAGTATCCGCGCGAGGCAATGGCGCCTTGCGGGTTTGAGGGCGAACAAAGATACACGATCGCGGTGTCATTCAGAATGTCATCGGGCAGTTTGCCGAAATCCGGCAGAAAGCCGTCTTCCCGCGGGGAGGGGATGAAAACCGGCTCGGCGCCAACGGCGGCGGCAGCGACGGCATATACCTGATAGAACGGATTGGGGATCAGCACCTTGGGCGGCCGGCCGTTCTTGCGTTCGGGGCACAGGGCGATGCAGGCATTGAACAGGCCTTCGCGGGTGCCGTTCAGCACCAGGATATCGGTGGCGGGATCCTTGTTTACCCCATAGCGCCGGTTCAGCCAGCCGGTGATTGCACTGCGCAGCCCGTCGTTGCCGTCATTCGGGGGGTATTTTGCAAAGCCTTCCAGATGGCTGGCAAGAACCTCGCCCACAAATGCGGGCATGGGGTGACGTGGCTCGCCAATCGACATGGAGATCTCGGGCCCGCCCGGCACATGGCCGGCAAGCAACGCCCGCAGACGCGGAAACGCATATTCTGGCAGGTTCGAAAACCGCTCGGGAAACCGCATTATTGCCTCATTGTCCGGGGTCTAAGCGCCCCATTTTCTGAAACAATACCGCGAGTTTGCCTTTGGGTCCAGCGTCACCTTGCGCTGAAGACGCTCAGGCTGCCGCCTGTTTCAGGCCAGCACCGCCTCAAGCGCCTTGCCAAGACGCAACAGGCGGGCCTCGGTGTTGGGTGCGCCCAGCAGCATGATTCCGGCCGAGAGGACGCCCGTGGGAAGCGTCAGCGCACACAGCCCCATCAGGTTGCCGATGCGGGTGTTGCGCAAAGCCAGCAGGTTTTCGGTGACATAATACACGTGATCTGTTTTCAGGCGTTCAAGATTGGGTGGCAGGATGGGCGATGTCGGCACGATCACCGCATCAAAGCCGGCCGTCTTTTCAAGATATGCCGCGCGCAGCTTGCGCAATGTCATCCAGTCCTGCGCATATTGCACCCCGCTGAATTTTGCGCCGGCGCGAAAGCGGTCGAGGATTTCGTGGAACATCAGCTCGGGCGCGGCTTCGATCACGTCGCGCCATTGCGCATAGGCATCAACGGTAAACAGGCAGGCCGAAAGCGGCATGGCCTGCGTGACTTCGGGAATTTCTCCGCGCACAACCGTGGCACCTGCGTCCTCAAGGGCGGCAACGGCGCGTTCGAACCCTTTCAGCGGGGTTTCCCGCACATCTTCCATTCCGACATTTTCCAGGATCAGAAATCGCCGGCCTGCAAGGCTGGCATTCGTCAGGTCGGCAGGCCTGCTGCCGCCCAGCGCGGCCAGGAAAAGCGCGGCATCCTCGACCGAGCGGCAGAGCGGGCCGACGGTGTCGAAGGTTTCACACAGTGGCACGACACCCCGAAGGGACAGCAGGCCATGCGTTGTTTTCAGCCCCACAAGATCGTTCCAGGCGGACGGAATGCGCACCGAACCGCCCGTGTCCGATCCGATTCCGCAGGGGGCCAGGCCAAAGGCAACACTTGCCGCCGCCCCGGAAGAAGAGCCTCCGGGCACGGCATCTGCATCGTTCACGCAGGGCGGTGTTGCGGTGACCGGGTTGTAGCCCAGCCCCGAAAAGGCAAGTTCGCTCATATGCGTCTTGCCAAGGCAGACCAGGCCGGCAGATGTCGCATTTTCAAGGACTTCGGCATCGCGGGTGGGCAGGCGCCCCTTGAGGTGGGCAGATCCGGCCTCGGTCGGCACACCGGCGGTGTCGAACAGGTCTTTCCAGGATACGGGCACGCCGTCCAGCGGGCCCAGCCGCAGCCCGCCCCGCGCACGGGCCGATGCGGCGCGGGCCTCGCTCAGCGCGCGATCACGGGTGACAACCGTATAGATACTGTCGCGCAGGGGGTGGCTGTCAATGGCATCAAGATAGGTTTCAGTCAGCGCCAGCGGGTCTATCTCGCCGCGTTCGATTCCCTTGCCAAGTTCCGCGGCGCTTTGAAACAGCCAATCCTGCGACATCTCGCTCTCCTGTTTTCTGGATATGGCGCACGGTAACCGGCCTTTCGGCAATGGACAATCCCGCCCGTTGCGCCATAAAGGGGGCATGATGACAGACAGCGACATCCTGATCATTGGCGGCGGCCTCAATGGCCCGGCTCTGGCGCTTGCGCTTGCCCAGGGTGGGCTGAGTGTGACCATGATAGATGCCTTGCCGCTGAAGCTGCTTCAGGGCGACGATTTCGATGGTCGCGCCTATGCGCTGGCGCTGGCGTCGAAACGCATGTTGTCGGCGCTGGGCATCT
The DNA here is from genome assembly GCA_030950185.1 of Paracoccaceae bacterium. GTDB lineage: Bacteria > Pseudomonadota > Alphaproteobacteria > Rhodobacterales > Rhodobacteraceae > UBA5972. Next base: position 37,061 of record JAUZRU010000067.1, read on the forward strand.
GGCAAGAGGTTGACGCAGATAGCCAGCCCATTCTTGATATCGTCGTGTCCGACGGAAAGCCGGGCGAAGGTGCGGCGCCCTGGACGCTGCATTTCGACCATGCCGAAATCGAAGAAGGCCCCATGGGCCATATGCTTGAAGATCGCTATCTGCGCCGCGCGCTGCTTGCTGCGGTCGAGGCAGACAGCAGGATCATGGCGATACATGGGCGAAAGGTTGTCGATCAGATCATTCACGAAGACCGGGCCGAGGTCACTCTTGATGACGGCGCGGTGCTGAGCGCACGTATTCTGGTCGGCAGCGACGGGCGCGACAGCGGCACCGCACGCCGGGCGGGCATCAGCCGCACGGGTTGGGGATATGACCAGACGGGGCTGGTCTGTGCCATTGCTCATGACAAGCCCCATCACGGGGTTGCGCACCAGTTCTTCATGCCGTCCGGGCCGCTGGGAATCCTGCCCTTGCCGGGCAACCGCTGTTCGATCGTCTGGGCGGAAACATCCGAGCGCGCGAAATGGATCCAGTCGCTGCCGGATGAGGAATACCTTGCCGAGCTGCACCCGCGTTTTGGCGATTTTCTGGGCAAGATAGCGCTTGAGGGCAAGCGGTTTGCCTATCCGCTGAAACTGACGATCGCCAACAGTTTCGTTTCCGATCGCCTGGTGCTTGTGGGCGATGCCGCCCACGGTATGCACCCGCTGGCCGGGCAGGGGCTGAACATGGGGCTGCGCGATGTTGCGGCGCTGGCCGAGGTTCTGATCACCGCAGCACGGCGGGGCGAGGATATTTCTTCGCCGCTGGTGCTTGAGCGTTATCAGCAATGGCGGCGGTTTGACGTGGCCTCGATGGCGGTCGCAACGGATGGCATCAACCGGCTGTTTTCAAACGACAACCCGCTCTTGCGGCTGGGGCGCGACCTGGGGCTGGGGCTGGTCAATGCGGTACCGGGATTGCGCCGTGGCCTGATGCGCAATGCGGCCGGGCTGACCGGCGAACTGCCGCGGTTGATGCAAGGGCAGCCGATTTAGGGCTGAACCTTCTCAGCCAAACAGCGCGGTGTATTGTTGTCGCAAGGCATTTTTCTGCACCTTGCCCATGGTGTTTCGTGGCAACTCGTCGACAAAGATCACCTTCTTTGGCTGCTTGAACCGCGCCAGCGGTTTTTCGAGTGGTGCCAAGATTTGCGCTGCATCGAGTGTAGCCCCCCGTTCGGGCACGACCACGGCAACAACTGCCTCGCCGAGGTCCGGGTGGGGCACCCCGATGACGGCGCTTTCCAGAACGCCGTCGATTGCGTCGATCAGGCTTTCGACCTCTTTGGGATAGACATTCAGCCCACCCGAAATGATCAGATCCTTGGCGCGGCCAACGATCTGCAGATATCCGTCACCGTCGATCCGGGCCACATCGCCGGTGATGAAGAAACCGTCGTCGCGCATTTCCTCGGCCGTTTTTTCCGGCATTTTCCAATAGCCGGAAAACAGGTTCGGCCCACGCACCTCAAGCACGCCGATCTCACCCTGGGGCAGCTCGACGCCATTGTCATCGCAGACCCTGATCTCGACCCCCGGCAGGGCAAAGCCGACGGTGCCGGGGCGGCGTTCGCCGTCATGGGGGTTCGAGGTGGTCATGTTGGTTTCGGTCATGCCATAGCGTTCCAGAATGGCATGCCCCGTGACCGCCTGCCAGCGTCGGTGGGTTTCATCCAGCAGCGGGGCCGAGCCCGAGATGAACAGCCGCATGTTGCGTGCCGCCTGTGCAAGGCCTGGCTGTTCCAGCAGACGGGTATAGAATGTCGGCACCCCCATCATCGTGGTGGCGCGCGGCATTTCCCGGATGATCGTATCGGCGTCGAATTTGGGCAGAAAGATAAGGCTGCCGCCGGCCATCATGGTGATGTTGGTGGCAACGAACAGGCCGTGGGTGTGAAAGATGGGCAAGGCGTGGATCAGCACGTCATTGGCGGTAAAGCGCCACAGCTCGCGCAGGGTTTGCGAGTTTGACTCCAGCGCCCGATGGGACAGCATGGCCCCCTTTGAGCGCCCGGTGGTGCCAGATGTGTAGAGGATCGCGGCCAGATCCTCGGGGCCGCGCGGAACTGCCTGAAACCCGGGTGCATGTGCATCGCGCCGGTCGGTCAGGCTGCCGGTGCCGTCTGCCCCGAGGGTCCAGATCTGGCCGGTGCCGGCCGAACGGGCAAGGGGGGCCAGATCATCGGCCCTTGCCGGATCGCAGACCAGGATATGCGGGGCGGCATTGTTCAGGAAATAGCTGACTTCATCCGTGGTGTAAGCCGGGTTCAAAGGCAGAAAGATCCCCCCGGCAAGCAGCGTGCCGACGTACAGTTCAAGCATGGTAACGGTCTTGGCCGCCTGGACGGCAACCCGGTCGCCCGGTTTCAGGCCCGCATCCGTCAGGGCCGCGGCCATGCGTTCTGCATTGGCAAGGAACCTGCCATATGAAAGGGTTTTACCGTTGAGGTGGTAGATAAAGGGCGCATCTTCGCGCCCCAGGCTGGCCTTTGCAAGGCTTTGTGCCAGATGGTTTCCCTGATAATCGTTCATTTCGTGAAAGCCTGATGATCTGTTGTCGATCGCAGGCTAACGCCGCATCCAGCCGGGGGCAACACGGGTTGTTCGCGGGCGTTTCGACCAAGGTGGGATGGCCCGGGTTCTCGGGGAATTTTTCAACCCTGGTACCCGGGCCATGTCCGAAAGGCATGGGGTGCCTGGGGTCTTCCGGGTGGGCCGTGGATCATGTCCGCGTGCATGCAAGGGTACCCCCCGTTTCACAGGAAAAGGACACTGCGGAAATCGTGAACTCGTGTGGCGAAAAAATGGCGTAGTGGCCCTGTTCTTGCCGGGAACAGCCCTGGCCTGCGTCTGGTGTAAGAAAAACCTTTATAAATTGTAACGACTTATAGAATTTTCGCGACAGGCATTCCGAATCGTCACGTTAGCCGCGTGGCAGTTTCCTGTGCCGAAATGAGGCCAGAAATTCATCGTATCATGTCCTTTGCCGGGGTCGGCATGCAACCGCAATCACGCGGGCGTTTCGACCGACAATCCTAACCGGCGAATTGTTTGGCACCGATCTTGATGAAATGAAAGGAGCAAGAAATGTTCAGCAGATCAATCGGCCAGGCCACGGGACGTTTCGTTGCAGATGAATTGGGCGCTGTTACCGTGGATTGGGTAGTCTTGACGGCGGCCGTTGTCGGGCTGGGGGTTGCGGTTCTCGGAGTCGTGTCCAAGGGGGCGCAGAATCTTTCCAGCGACATCGCTGCCCAGCTGTCCGGTCAGGGAACGAATGTACCGGGCTGGAGCGGCAACGGCACCTCGCCCACGTCTGGGGGTAGTGCCGGTGGAACCAGCAGTACCGGCGGAACCAACACCACGGTAACAGCCGCCAGCAGCACAAGCGGCGGCACATCGTCAAGCGCCAACAAGAAAACCAAGGTTAGTACGAGCAGTACGACTCGATTAGACATTCAGTTCGGCGGATTGTGAGCGGAATAACATATATCCGGGGGTCTTGGGGCAAGGCAGGGGCATCATTGATGCCAGTTCCGGTTCCAGCGTCCTATTTCGGGGTCACGTCCAGAGTGCCGGCACGGCCGGTTATTTCGACCGTGGCCCTGCAATCCGTCATGCAGCGGTTACGAAACAGGGGGTATTCAACCCTGGGCCGGTCATCGTTGCGAAACGAGGGTTGGTTCGGAAGTGTGATCGACGTGAAATTTTCGCGTGAAAGGGTGAACCCCTCGTCGTCAACGATGTCGTTCATGTACAGCAGATAGGCCAGAATGGCATAGGTTTCGTCGGCGCCAAGGGTGGCAGCGTCCCCATAGGGCATGGTGCGCTGGATATAGTCGAATGCCGTTGACAGATAGGGCCAGTAGGACCCGATCGTCTTGATGGGGCGTTCATCGGTCAGGGTGTCCTGTCCCCCGGCCAGCACCGGCCAGCGGTCAACGCCCTCGCCGAAATCGCCATGGCAGGCGGCGCAGCGTTCAAGATAGATCTCTTCGCCCTGTGCCACGCTGCCCTGTCCGGCAGGCAGGCCCTGGCCGTCGGGGCGAACATCCTTGTCCCATGCCGCGATTTCCGCTGGCAGAGCCGGGCGGCCGAGGCCCAGCTTGCCGGCCTGCGCGGGCAGCGGCAGGAGGAACAAGACGGCGGCCAGGATTTCAAGAAACCTCGACATTTTCCACCTCGCCATTTGCCCGCACATGCCATGTCTGGATGCCGTTGTTGTGATAGACGGAATTTTCACCCCGGATCGCCTTGAGCGCCTTCATCGTCGGCTGCACATAGCCGGTTTCATCGACCGCCCGCGATTGCAGCAGCAGCGGGCGGCCGTCCCAGTCGATATCCAGGTAAAACCGATGCAGCGATTTCGGCAGGCGGGGGCCGTCTATACGCGCCTCGGTCCAGTTGCGCCCGCCGTCAAGCGTGACATCGACCTTTTTGACAACCCCGTGGCCCGACCAGGCCAGCCCGGTGATGACAAGCGGCCCCTTGCCGTGGGTGATCGGCGCTTGCGGGCTGGGGCTGGTGATGACCGATTTTGCATCCATCACCCAGGTGAACTGGCGCGAGGTGCCATCGGGCATCAGGTCGGTGTATTTCGAGGTTTCCTCGCGTTGCATCCAGGGCTTGTCGCCCAGCTCAAGCCGGCGCAGCCACTTGATCCACATGTTGCCTTCCCAGCCCGGAACCAGCAGGCGCAGCGGATAGCCGTTTTCGGGGCGCAGGGCCTCGCCATTCTGGGCAAAGGCGACCATGCAGTCGTCAAGCGCCTTTTCCAGCGGGATTGAGCGGGTCATTGCCGCCGCATCACCCCCTTCGGCCAGCAGCCATTTCGCGCTGGCCTTGATGCCGGCCTCTTGCAGGATCAGTCGCAGCGGCACGCCTGTATACATGACGTTATGAATCATGCCGTGGGTGAACTGGACGCCGTTCATCTGCGGGCCGTGCCATTCCATACCCGTGTTGGCGGTGCATTCCATGAAGTAGACGCGGTTTTCGCGCGGGAAGCGCTTGAGATCATCCAGTGTAAAGACAAGCGGTTGCTCGACCAGCCCGTTGATCATCAGGCGGTGTTTCGCCGGGTCGATTTCTGCGACGCCACTGTGGTGACGCTCAAAGCACAGCCCGTTGGGCGTGATGATGCCGTCAAGCTGGTGCAGCGGGGTGAAGTTGATGGAACTGCGTGTGTCGGCTGTCAGCCAGGGCACGTTGCGGCGCTTTACCCGGGCCTCGAACGGGCTGGGCAGGCCATAGGGGGATGCGTCCACGCCGGGGCCAAGATGGCGCCGCCATGGCTGGACCTCGGTAATTGCGGGGTCGGGTTTTTCGCCCGAAAGGGCTGGGGTGGCGGCAGCCCCGCCGAAGGCTGCCAGCGATGTTGTCAGAAATCGCCTGCGGGTTCTGTCAGTCTTTTCGTGTTCCGACATTTCCAGACCTCGCCTTGTGATATGTCAGGCCCCCACGACCTTGACGCTTTTGTTCGGGTCGACACTGACGGTGCCCTTGCGTTTGATATAGCTTTCTACCACATCCCAGATCGCCGGCCCTTTGGTGCCCTGGTTGACCGAGGCCCATCCGGCAACGACATAAGTCTTGTTCGGGTCGATGGCCTCGCCGGTTTTCAGCAGGGTCATGTTCGACAAGCGCGCGCCGATCGGCTTGTTTATGTCGATGGTATAGCCCATGCCGCCAACACGAACCATGTCGCCCCCCTGCTGGTAGTATGGATCGGGGTTGAACAGGTTGTCGGCAACGTCTTCGAGGATCAGCTTCAGCGTCTTGCCGGTCATTTCCGAACGATAGGCTGCCGGGTAGTTCATGCTGACCGCGTTGAACAGGTCTTCGCGGGTGATGTCCTGCCCCGGCACAAGGCTGGGCCCCCAGCGGAAGCCGGGTGACAGGGCGATATCAGCCTCGCGCTCGTCGATGAGGGCGTTACAGATCAGGTCGTCCCAGGTGCCGTTGAAATTGCCACGCCGGTAAAGCAGGCTGTCGGTGCGTCCTATAACCTCGGAGAGCTGGTCCATGTAGGGCGCCCGTTGTTCGTCGATCAGGGCGGTCATGCCCTTGTCGGCCGCGATCACATCGGCAAAAACCGGGATCAGCTTGTGGCGGAAACCCATCATCTTGCCGTTGCGCACATCCAGATCGACGCGGCTGACAAACTTGCCATTCGAGCCCGAGGCGATGATGATGGTTTCGCCCACAAGAACGGGCTCTGGCAGGGCGTCATGGGTGTGGCCCGACAGGATCACGTCGATGCCCTTGACGCGGCCGGCCATCTTCTTGTCGACGTCAAAGCCGTTATGCGACAGCAGAACAACCAGCTCGGCCCCCTTGGCGCGGACCTCGTCCACGGTTTCCTGCATGTGTTCTTCGCGGATGCCAAAGCTGTATTCGGGGAACATCCAGCCGGGGTTGGCAATCGGCATATAGGGGAAGGCCTGCCCGATCACGGCGATCTTCACGCCGCCGCTTTCGAACATCTTGTAGGGGGCAAATGTTTCGGCCGGCTCGTCCCACTCCTTGTCGAATATGTTCTGGCCAAGGGCGGCAAAGGGCAGACCGTCAACAATTTCCTGCACCCTTTCACTACCCAGCGTGAATTCCCAGTGAAAGGTCATCGCATCGGGTTTCAGCGCGTTCATCACGTTGACCATGTCCTGCCCGGCCGTGTGATAACAGGTGTAAGACCCGTGCCATGTGTCGCCCCCATCCAGCAGCAGCGCATCGGGCCGTTCGGCGCGGATGGCGTTGACGACGGTCGCGACACGATCAAGGCCGCCCATGCGCCCATAGGTCTTGGCGAGCGAGGTGAAATCGTCATAGGTCAGCGCATAAGCTTCGGGGCTGCCATCGGAAATTCCATAAAGCTTGCGGAAAGCGGCGCCGGTGATGTGGGGAACATGGCCCTTTGCCGCGCCAACACCGATGTTGATCTCGGGTTCGCGGAAATAGATCGGTTTGAGTTGGCCGTGGATGTCGGTGATATGAATCAGGGATACATTCCCGAACGTGTCGAATTTCAGCAGATCATCTTGCGTCAGGCGCTGCCCGGCCGCCAGACGCGCCCAGTTTCCAAAGCCTGAAGCACCGACAATGGCAGAGGCAGCCATCGAGGCCTGCAGAAAATCGCGTCGGGAAATCATGTGAGGATACTCCTGTCAAATCCTGGGGCACAGCCGCAGTGCCTGATTGAAAAGGCCCTCCCCACAGTCAAGGGGAGGGCCGTGTTTTCAGCCCGGTTGGGCGCGGGTCAGTTGCGAACCGAGGGGGCCTCGACCGACAGGCCGTTGCCGCGGGATGCAACATACAGTTCAAGTGCCCTGAATTCATCAGACCCGACCTTGTAAGGCTTGGCCCGGATGTTCTTCATGCAGCCCTTGAAGCGCCCGTGAACCGAGTTCAGCTTGGCGTTTTTCAGGCGATAGGCCGGGAAACCGTTGATCTGGCCCTGCGACAGGTGGTCGGCACGGATATACTTGCCGTAATTGTCCTCGTGGCAGTTCGAACAGGACATGTCGAGCTGGCCAACGCGGGTGTAGTACAGCTTCTTGCCCAGTTCCCACATCTTTTTGGCGGGGCCGTCCGTCTTGACGTTGACCGGCATGCCGCGCGACTGAAGCGAGATCAACGCCACCATCGAGGTCAACTGACCACCGCCGTATTTCCACGGCTTGGCGCCCATATGCTCTACCCGGCTCCAGTTGATATAGTCTTCAATCGTCATCAGCTTGGCCTGCTTGTCGTCCCAGCGGGGCAGGACTGCGCGCAGTCCTTTCATGCTGCTGGGTTCGCCATGGCAGTCGGCGCAGGATTTGCCGGCCTTGCCGTCAGGCGTGTTCCAGGCTTCCCAAGCCTGTTCGACAAAGATCATGCCGGGGTTGTCAAAGTCGTCAGTTTCAAGGGCGCGCGTTTCCTTGGAGCGGAAAACCCACCCCGAGAACAGCTCGGGCAGTGGAGATCCGGCCGGCGGGTTCTTGACATGGGTGATGATCTTGATTGGGCCATCTTCGCTATTGATGACAAGGCTGTCCTTGGTTTCCCCCGCCTGCGCCGCAAAGCCAAGCGACGCGGCAAAGAGACCGCCTATCATTGCTGAAGTCATTATTCTTTTCATGGCTTTAAACTCCCTGAATATGTTGTTGTTTTCAGCCAATCTTGATTGATTTCGCAGTCTCGTAGACAGAACCGTCGTCATCAACCCACTTGAATGCAAGCTTGCCCGCCTCTTCAATTTTCATCGAGAACTGAAAGAAGGGGTTGCTTGAAACCGCCGGCTGGATATCAACCGAGAACACCGGCTTGCCGTTAAAGGTGGCTTCGAAATAGTTGATGATCTTGCGCGGGATCTTCTTGCCGGTTTTCTTGTCCTTGCGCTGACCTGATTCCATCTTGTGATTGATCAGGGTCTTGACCGTGAAATACTCACCCGCCGCGACGGACTTCGGAACTTTCACGCGAGGTTTGATTTTTGCCATTTGTAAATTCTCCGTTGTAGGGGTCAGCCGCCGCAGCCGCCGATTGTCACTTTCACCGAGCGCGAGGTCTGGGTGAATGATCCGTCGGCCATCTTTGCCACGGCAATGACGTTCTGTGTGCCGGCAAGACGAATCCGGGTGGCAGCGCTTGGTTCAGCCATGTCGCTGAAGTGGAACGTCGCGACGCCGGGGTTCGGGTTGCCGTCCGCCAGAATCATGATGCTGACCGCGCCGGGCGCAGATACCGAGATCGGTACGGTATTACCGTTTTCAGCGATTTCGGGTGTGGTCAGTTCGATCCCGCCTTCGGCGACGGAAGCCCCGCCCGTAAAGCTCTTGATGTCGGCCATTGTTGCGTCGGATGCAGCTTTGGCGAAATCGATCGGGATGAGGCTGACAGTGACAACAGCACCGCCAAATGCAAGTGCTTGTCTTCTTGACAGGTTCATGGATGTCTCCTGGTTATTTGAGTGTCATGAGGTAGGCCAGCACATCCTCGACCTCCTGGGCGGTGAGGATCGTCTTGCCCTGGAACTTTTTCATGGTCCGTGCACCGTTTTCGAGGCGGTAAAACGACGGCATGATCGAACCCTCGAAGGTTTTCTTCGAGTTGACCAGAATTCCGCGAAGATGTGCTTCGTCATAGCGTTCGGCCACGCCATCAAGCGCGGGCCCGATTTCGCCGTGGAACTGCTGTTCGGAAAGGTCCGAGTTCTTGTGGCAGGCCAGGCAGTTACCCTTCTTGCGATTGGCAAAGACCTTGCGACCGTTGGCTGGATCACCGGGCACGCCTGTCAATGACTGCGAGACGGCGCCGTCGGACTCGAACACGACATCATTCGGGGCGACCACGCCGGCCGAAGCCATCGTTGCCATCACCATGAATGCTGCCGGGATGAGTGCCAGTTTATATGGCTTCATTAGTTTCCTCCCTGTTTGATACTTGTTCAACTCTATGTGAGAATCAGCGTGAACACAACTTCAAATTCGAAGATTTGCATACGTTTATGGGCCGGCAACGCGACATGGCGACCGGAATTATTGCTTGGCCGCCCGCCGTTCCGCGATCTTTCTGGCGTGATATTTCTGGAAATGTTCGTCCCCTTCGTAACCCTTCTCAAGGATCCACGTCATCATGTCGAGGGTGGTTCCGATGCCGAATGCACCAGGCATGGTTGCCACCGCGGCCTGTGCTGCGGTGCCTGTGTCCGGCGCCTTTTCCGGCAGGAACATGATGGTCGGGGTGAACACGATTCCCCAACGGCGTGCCATGGCCTTTTCGGGCAGGACGGTTCCGTCAAAATCGGTGACCTCTTCGTCGCCAAACAGGTTCATCTGAACGAAAAAGAATTTCTCGCGCAGCAATGCGTTGATCGTGGGATCGGGAAACACCTTTTCGTGCATTCTTGTGCAGTAGATGCAGCCGCGTTGTTCGAATATGATCGCCAGACGTTTTCCCTGGGTGTTGGCGTCGGCAAGATCTTCGCGAAGATCCTTGAAGGTGACGTGCAGCCAGGTCGGCTTGTGCAGGCCGTCATCGCCGATCGGGATGTCGGCAGCCCGAACAGGTACTGAAAGCAGCATCAGAAAACCGGTCAGAATTGCAATCAGACGCATGGTGTCCTCCCTCCTTGGTTTTCGGTCAGCCTATGGATAGCAGGCCGGGGAAATAATCTATCAGAAACTGCGAGATACGCGAAACCGAGTTGGTTGCGATAAGAACCGCGAACAGGATCAGCAATCCACCCATTACCTTTTCGACATGCCCCAGATATTTTCGCTTGCTCTGCATCCAGTTCAGGAAGGGGCGGGCAAAGAACGACCCGATCACGAAGGGCAACGTCATCGACAGCCCGTAAACCAGCAGCAGCATCCCGCCCTTGAACAGGCTGTCCTGGGCGCTGGCGATCATCAGGATGGCTGCCAGCGCCGGCCCCACGCAGGGCGTCCAGCCAAAGCCAAAAGCAAGACCCATCAGATACGCGCCGATGACGGTGGATGGCGCCGCCGTGGATTCTATCTTTGCCTGTCGATACAGCAGCGGGATCCTGACCAGCCCGATGAAGTGCAACCCGAACACAAGCAGCAGCGCCGCGGCCACATATGAAAGCGGCTGCATCCAGCTGCGAAAGGCCTGCCCCAGCGCGGTGGCGCCAAGACCCATGAGGACAAAGATCGTCGTGACCCCCAATGCAAAGAACACGGCCGAGATCACCAGACGGCGCTGGGCGCCCGGCGCGATGCCTTCGTCTCGCAGCTCGGACATGGATATTCCGGCCATGTAGCCAAAATAGAACGGCACCAGCGGCAGGACGCAGGGCGAAAAGAATGACAATATGCCGGCAAGTGCCGCGCCGCCAAACGAGATATCGAAAAACATTGTGCTTCCTTGCGTTGTTCGCACAATCATATTAGAATTTGACGATGTAAACAACAAAATCTCGGAACCTGGTTGAAATGCGATTTGCTCTTGTGCTGCTGGCCCTTGTCCTTTTTCTGCCCGCGCAATCGCGCGCTGCGGGATCGGGCCTGCGCCTTGTGATGTTCCAGGAAGACGGCTGCATGTGGTGCGAGCGCTGGCGCAAAGAGGTCGGTGTCATCTATTCCAGGACCGAAGAAGGGCAGAAGGCCCCGCTGATGGTTCTGGATATTGCCGATCCCATCCCGGCGGGTTTTCAGATCACGACCGATGCCCAGTTCACCCCGACATTCGTGCTGCTCAAGGATGGTGTCGAGCAGGGCAGGATCATCGGTTATCCCGGCGAAGATTTCTTTTGGGGGTTGCTTGATCGGATGTTGAAGCAGGTCGCAGACGGCAAGGCGGGCTCGTAAGGCGAAACCCCATATCAGGCTTGTAATTGTTGAACTTCACATCATCGTGTGGCAGTGATGGGTCAATCGTATCGATCCTCCGCGATGGCCCGTTGTCCATCTGGGGGTGGCAGCAACAATAACATGCCTCTTGAGCAGCGCAGGCGAGGCCGAAAATGTCCCTTCCAGACTATGACAAAGGGCTGAGCGACAAGCAGATGGCCCGGATGATCAAGAATGCGGACAGGGCAGCCGATTTCCTCAAGGCTGTCGCCCATGAAGGCCGCCTGATGATCCTTTGTCATCTGACCTCGGGCGAAAAATCCGTAACCGATCTCGAAAACCTGTTGCATTCGCGGCAAGCGGCGGTTTCCCAGCAGCTGGCCCGGTTGCGTCTTGAAGGGCTGGTAAAATATCGTCGTGAGGGGAAAACGATTTACTATTCCCTCAATGACGAAAAAGCCCGTAGGGTGATCGAGATGGTATATGAACTTTTCTGCTGTCCGGACGAGAAGGACCAGCCTGAACGGTCCGCAGCCGGCTGAGGGGGGGCGGAATGGAACAATTATCT
>JAUZRU010000068.1 GCA_030950185.1 Paracoccaceae bacterium
CCTGTATGACAGCCCCAAACATCAATAAATCAGGAAGGTTGCCATGCCCATTACCGTCGGACAGGATTCCAACCGCACCCGCAAAACCCTTCATGCAGGGGGCGCAACGGTTGCCTATTATTCCATCGCTGCTGCGCAGGATGCCGGACTTGGCGATTTCTCGCGCCTGCCGGCTGCGCTCAAGGTCGTGCTGGAAAACATGCTGCGTTTCGAGGACGGCAAGACCGTCACCACCGATGACATCCGTGCGTTTTCCGACTGGGCCGCAAATGGCGGGCATAATCCGCGCGAGATCGCCTATCGCCCCGCCCGCGTGTTGATGCAGGATTTCACCGGCGTGCCGGCGGTTGTCGATCTGGCGGCCATGCGCGACGGGATCATCGGCCTTGGCGGCGATGCGGAACAGATCAACCCGCTGAACCCGGTTGATCTGGTCATCGACCATTCGGTGATGATCGACAATTTCGGCAACCCCCAGGCTTTCAAGCTGAATGTCGAGCGCGAATATGAACGCAATATCGAACGCTATACCTTTCTGAAATGGGGGCAGAGCGCCTTTGACAATTTCCGCGTCGTGCCGCCGGGCACCGGCATCTGCCACCAGGTGAACCTTGAATATCTGGCCCAGGGCGTGTGGACCGATACCGACCAGAGCGGCGAAACGGTTGCCTACCCGGATACGCTGGTGGGCACCGACAGCCACACCACCATGATCAACGGCCTTGCCGTTCTTGGCTGGGGCGTCGGCGGGATCGAGGCCGAGGCCGCCATGCTGGGCCAGCCGATTTCCATGCTGATCCCCGAGGTCGTGGGCTTCAAGCTGACGGGCGACCTGAAGGAAGGCACCACCGCCACCGATCTGGTGCTGAAGGTGGTGCAGATGCTGCGTGAAAAGGGTGTGGTCGGCAAGTTTGTCGAATTCTACGGCCCCGGCCTCGATCACCTGCCGCTGGCAAACCGGGCGACCATCGCCAATATGGCCCCCGAATATGGCGCCACCTGCGGATTCTTCCCGGTTGACGACGAAACCCTGCGCTATCTGCGCCAGACCGGGCGCGACGAGGACCGCATTGCCCTGGTCGAGGCCTATGCAAAGGAAAACGGCCTGTGGCGCGACGAGACTTACGCGCCGGTCTATACCGACACGCTGGAACTGGACATGGGCACCATCGTGCCGGCGATTTCCGGCCCCAAGCGCCCGCAGGATTACCTGCCGCTGACGGATGCCAAATCGGCATTCGCCCGCGAGATGGAGGAAACCTTCAAGCGGCCGCTTGACAAGGCGGTTCCTGTGGAAGGCGAAGATTACACCATGTCCAGCGGCAAGGTGGTCATCGCCTCGATCACCAGCTGCACCAACACCTCGAACCCCTATGTGCTGATCGGGGCGGGGCTTGTCGCCCGCAAGGCGCGTGAACTGGGCCTGACGCGCAAGCCCTGGGTCAAGACCTCGCTTGCACCGGGCAGCCAGGTCGTCAGCGAATATCTCGAGGCCGCCGGCCTGCAAGAGGATCTTGACGCCATCGGCTTTAACCTTGTGGGCTATGGCTGCACCACCTGCATCGGCAATTCCGGCCCGTTGCAGCCGGAAATTTCCAAGGCGATCAACGAGGGCGATCTTGTCGCCACCGCGGTGCTTTCGGGCAACCGCAACTTCGAGGGTCGCATCAGCCCGGACGTGCGCGCCAACTATCTGGCCAGCCCGCCGCTGGTGGTGGCCTATGCGCTGGCCGGCGACATGAATATCGATCTGACGACCGAGCCCCTTGGCACCGGCAAGGATGGCCAGCCGGTCTATCTGAAGGACATCTGGCCCAGCCAGAAGGAAATCGCCGATCTGGTCGATCGCACCGTCACGCGCGAGGCATTCGTTGCCAAATATGCCGACGTGTTCAAGGGTGACGAGAAATGGCAATCGGTCGAAACCACCGACAGCCTGACCTATGACTGGCCGCCCGAATCGACCTATATCCAGAACCCGCCCTATTTCCAGGGCATGTCGCCCGAGGCCGGCACCATCGAGGACATCACCGGCGCGCGCGAGCTGGCAATCCTTGGCGACATGGTCACGACCGACCATATCAGCCCGGCAGGTGCCTTTCCGCCCGACAGCCCGGCCGGCAAATATCTGCTGGAACGCCAGGTCAGCCCGCGCGATTTCAATTCCTATGGTTCGCGCCGGGGGAATCACGAGATCATGATGCGCGGCACATTCGCCAATATCCGCATCAAGAACGAAATGCTCGACGGCGTCGAGGGCGGCTATACCAAGGGGCCAGATGGCGAGGTGGTGCCGATCTTTGATGCCGCCATGGCCTGGAAGGAACAGGGCACGCCGCTGGTCGTGATCGCAGGCGAACAATATGGCGCCGGCTCCTCGCGCGACTGGGCCGCCAAGGGCACGGCCCTGTTGGGCGTCAAGGCGGTGATTGCCGAAAGCTTTGAACGCATCCACCGTTCCAACCTGGTCGGCATGGGGGTGATTCCGTTCGAATTCATGGGCGGCGACAACCGCAAGTCGCTGGGCCTGAAGGGTGACGAGACATTTGCCATCACCGGGCTGTCTGGCGATCTGAGTCCGCAGGCCGAGCTGCCCTGCACGATCACCTATTCGGACGGCACGCAAAAGACCATCACCCTGAAATGCCGGATCGATACCGAGGTCGAGATCGACTATGTCCGCAACGGGGGCGTGCTGCATTACGTGCTGCGCAACCTCGCGCGGGGTAGCTAGGGGCACAAGGGCCGCTGCTGGCCCTGCCCGGACGGTGAAATCTTGCCGCCCCGTCGTCAATCTGGCGGCGGGGCGGTTGCATGGCGCACACGTTCATCTCGCAAAGGCTTGATTGGTCTTGGCAGGCGGGGCGTCCTATGACTACAGTCAGTCGCAACCAAGCCGTGCAGATCGAATTACACATGAAAAAACTTGTCGCCAGCCTGGCCATGCTGATGCTTTTCCTGCCCGGATATGCAAGGGCGGAAAGCTATCCCGTCGTGGTCGAGCTGTTCACGGCCCAGGGATGTTCGGCCTGCCCGCCCGCCGATGCCTTTCTGTCCGAGCTTGCCAAGCGCAAGGATGTCATCCCGCTGGCTCTGCATGTGGATTACTGGGATTATCTGGGTTGGCCCGACAGCTTTGCCAGCAAAACCTTTTCAAACCGGCAGCGCGCCTATGCAAGGGCACATGGAAAGCATACGATCTTTACCCCGCAGATGATCATACAGGGCAGTGTCGCAACGGTGGGCAGCCGCGCCGACGAGGTCATGCGGGCGATCAGCACGCGGGTCGGCCAGCCTTCAGAGCTGAGCCTGGATGTCGTGCGCAAGGCCGGAATGTTGCGGATCAGCCTGACTACGGCAAAGCCGGGTGAGCCCTGTGTGATCGTGCTTGTGCGTTATGATCCGGCCCGCGAAATCACCATCACCGGCGGCGAAAATGCTGGCCGGCACATGCGTTACACGAATGTCGTGACGCAATGGGAGGTGATCGGCGAATGGAACGGCCAGGGCAAGTTGCAGATCGAGCGCAGCATCAGCGGGGACCAACCTGTTGTGGTGCTGGTGCAGGCCAAGGGGCTGGGCCCGATTCTGGCTGCGCGCGTCCTGCGTTGAGACGGTTCCGGTCTGCGCGCTCAGGCCCACTTCCAGCGCCGGTGTATCCAGAACCACTGTGAAGGATATTCCCTGACCCGCCTTTCCAACGAGTCATTCAGCGCCTGCGTCATCTCGGTGGGCGTGCCGGGTGAAATGGGGGATTCGACCTCGACCCGGAAATCGACACCGTTTTCAAGGCGAATGCCGTAATAGGGGATCAACAGCGCCCCGTGCTTGATGGCGAATTCAGCCGCCGAGGTCATGGTCATGGCGGGTTTTCCCATGAAGTGCAGGCGCTGCCCCTCCAGCGCGGCCTGGTCATTCAGCAGCAAGATTGCCCCGCCCGCGCGCAGATGCCGCAGCAACCCCTTGGTGCCCTTCATGCCGCGCGGAAAGTTGGGCGTGGCAATCCGGTTCATGTTGTCGATATAGCGCTTGTTGGTGAACGCGTTGTTCATGGGCCGATAGATGGCGGCAGTATCGAAACCCCGCGCGCGCAACAGCACCCTCAGCACCTGGTAATTGCCGAAATGACCCGATACCAGAACCACCGGCCGGTGGTTTTCCAGCGCCTCCAGCAGCGTGTGCACGCCCGGGCCGGCAAGCTCGGCAGCGGAGGCATGGGCGATGAAGTCGGCCGTGCGGAAACTCTCGACCATGAGGCGGGCAGAATTGGCCGAGACCTGCCGGCACAACCGCGTGATTTCGGCCTTCTCCAGCTCGGGCAGCACATGCGCAAGATTGGCGCGAATGCGCCGGTTGGCGCCAAAGGCGGGGGCCAGAACGCGGCTTGCGATCCCGCCGGCAAGGGCCAGGCTGGCCCGATATGGCAGAAGGCCGAGCATGGAGAACATCCCGCGCACCGGCAGGTCGATCAGGTAGTTCACGACCCCGCCACGGGTGAATTTATCGGAAGTCGCCATTCATTTCCTCAACGGGCTGGTTGCCCGACACATACCCCCCCGTCTTCCCGATCACAAGTTGTCAACGCTTTCGTGTTCTTGCGCGGTTGTTGTTGGCGCTTGCTGGCGGGCTGGCTAGTCTTCCCGCAGGGGGAGGGAAGAAAGTGATGATCACCGATATCTGGAAATCCTTTCGCGCAATGCCCTTGTGGGTGCAGATCTGGGTGGCGCTGATCCTGGTGCCGGTCAATATGGCAAGCCTGTTTTTTGTCGGCCAGAAATGGGGGGCAGGAATAGCGGTTGCTGCGGTCGGGGCCATGATGCTCAACCTGCCGATCATGCTGGCAGAACGGGGTCTGTCCAAGGCAATGGCCTTGCCCCATGTCATCATCTGGGGGCCGCTGCTTGTGGCGGTCGCCTGGCTGCTTGCGACCGGCAACAGCGGGCTGGATCCGGCCTTTGCGGCCTATCTGAGGGTTCTGTTGGTCGTCAACCTGATCTCGCTGGCCTTTGACCTGCGCGATACTGCCCTGTGGCTGAAGGGCGATCGCGCCGTGGCCGGAAAAGGCCCGGCCAAAGGGCGCTGAGGAGCCGGTGTCGAATATGCGGGGTCGAACCGGGGCAATGTGGGCCCCGGTCTGTCTGATCAGCTGCGGATGGGGCCGATGACCATGATCATCTGGCGGCCTTCCATCTTGGGCATGTTTTCCACCTTGCCGAGTTCCTCGACATCGGCGGCAACACGTTTCAGCATCTCCAGCCCCAGATTCTGGTGCGCCATTTCGCGGCCGCGGAAGCGCATGGTCACCTTGACCTTGTCGCCGTTTTCCAGAAAGCGGATGACGTTTCGCAGCTTGACGTTGTAGTCATGGGTGTCCGTATTGGGACGGAACTTGACCTCTTTGACTTCGATCGTCTTCTGCTTTTTGCGGGCTTCGGATTCACGCTTTTGCTGTTCGTATTTGAACTTGCCGTAATCCATCACCTTGCAGACCGGCGGATTGGCATTTGGCGAGATCTCGACAAGATCAAGACCAAACTCTTCGGCAAGCCGCATCCCGTGTTCGGGTGTGCTCAATCCGATGTTTTCACCTTCCGGTCCGATGAGTCTGATTTCAGATGCCCGAATGCGTTCGTTGATTCGGGGGCCTGTGTCGCGCGTCGGAGGCGCGTTATGAGGTCTGCGGGCTATGGGTTTCGAGTCCTTCGGGTCTGTTTCGGTTGGGCCTGAAAATAATCTCCGCCGGAAGCGGGATCAAGCCGTTTCTCTGTAACCGTTGTCCCACCCCCACCTTCCAAAACCTGAGCTGATCTGAAACTCTCCCACGTGAAGTCTTTTTCGGGAGGTTCTCCATGGAGCACTCAACAGAGTTTCTCATTGGCCAGGAGGTTGTTGTGGATGCCAAGGGGCGCCGGCGGTGGCCGGATGAGGTGAAGGCGCGGATCGTGGCCGAGACGCTGGAGCCCGGAGCGACCGTGAATGCGGTTGCGCGGCGGTATGATCTGCGGCCGAACCATCTGTCGGGGTGGCGTCGGCTGGCCCGGGAAGGCAGGCTGGTTCTGCCCGCGGTTTCTGCCGGGTCGGACCGGGGGACGGATTTCGCACCCGTGGTTGTGCGCGATGACAGACAGCCGGATTGTGGCCAAGGCTGCGGCCCTGTCGAGCTGATTGCCGGGGGCATCACGGTTCGCCTGCAGGCGTCGACCCCGCCGGGGCGCATCGCCGCGCTCGTCCATGCGCTGAATGCGGCGTCGTGATGTTGCCGACAAATGGTGTCCGGATTCTTGTCGCCACGCGCCCGGTGGATTTCCGCAAGGGGCATGACGGCCTGGCGGCATTGGTGCAGAACATGCTGCGCGAGAACCCGTTTTCGGGCATGGTATTCGTGTTCCGGGCCAAGCGGGCGGATCGCCTCAAGCTGCTTTACTGGGATGGCTCGGGGCTGGTCATGGCCTGTCACGCGCCTGGAAGACAGCAGTTTCACCTGGCCCGCCATTCGGGACGGTGTCATGACGCTGAGCCCTGCGCAGTTCGAAGCCCTTTTTGCCGGTCTTGACTGGCGCCGGGTGCGGTCCCTTTCGGTGCGCGCGCCCACTGCGGCACAGTGAATCGCCGGGCCCTTTCGACGGGCATTCCGGGGCGGGATCTGGTATCAGGAAGGCATGATTGCAGCGGCGGAACTTCCTGACGACATTGACGCGCTGAAGGCCATCATCCTGGCCCAGCAGGAAGAGAATGCGCGCCTGGAAATGCTGGTTGCAGCCTTCAGGCAGGCCCTGTTCGGGCGCAAGTCCGAGAAGTGCGATCCGGATCAGTATGAACTGGCGCTCGAGGATATCGAGACCGGGATTGCCAGTCTCCATGCGGCGGGGGATGCGAACGAGACGCTCTCGCGCAGGCGCAGCCCCAGGCCACGCAAGGCCAATCGGGGGGCGCTGCCCAAACACCTGCCCCGTATCGAGGAGGTCATCGAGCCCCGGGACACGACCTGCAGCTGCGGCGCCCGGCGTCACGTGATCGGCGAAGACGTCTCCGAGCGACTTGACGTGATCCCGGCGCAGTTCAGGGTCATCGTCACGCGGCGCCCCAAATATGCCTGCCGGGCCTGCGAGGGTGGCATTGTTCAGGCTCCGGCGCCGGCGCATCTGATCGAGGGCGGGATGCCCACCGAGGCGATGGTCGCCCATGTTCTGGTCAGCAAGTACGCCGATCATCTTCCGCTCTATCGCCAGGCGCAGATCTACAGCCGCCAGGGCGTCGATCTGGATCGTTCGACACTGGCCGCATGGGTCGGCAAGGCGGCCTTCGAGCTGAAGCCCGTCTTTGATGCCCTGATTGCCGATCTCAAGCGCTCGACCAAACTGTTCATGGACGAAACCATTGCACCGGTTCTCGACCCCGGACGCCGCAAGACGAAAACCGGCTACTTCTGGGCGCTGGCACGCGATGACCGGCCCTGGGGTGGGGATGATCCGCCCGGCGTGGCCTTCACCTATGCTCCCGGGCGTGGGGGAAAACATGCCAAGGATATCCTGAAAGGCTTTGCCGGCATCCTGCAGGTCGATGGCTATACCGGATACAATCGCTTGCTGGGGAACAGCCAGCAGAAGATTCAACTTGCCTATTGTTGGGCCCATGCAAGGCGCAGGCTTCACAAGATCATCCAGACGGGCAAGGCCCCGATCGCCGAGGAGGGCATGCGCCTGATCCGCACCCTCTAC
>JAUZRU010000069.1 GCA_030950185.1 Paracoccaceae bacterium
AGGAAAACGTGCCCGAGGGGTTCAGCGACAACGTCATTTCCTATCACCAATACGGGCACGGCGACCTCGATGCCGGCTTTGCGAAGGCCGACAAGGTGATCACCCGGCGCTTTCGCACCGCTGCCACCCATCAGGGCTATATCGAGCCCCACGCCGCGCTGGCATCCTTTGGCGCCGATGGCACGGCCGATCTGTGGGTCTGCACCCAGGGGCATTATTTCGTGCGTCAGCTTTGCGCCGAGATCCTGCAGATGGATCAGGCCCAGCTGCGCGTGACCGCATCGGAAATCGGCGGCGGTTTCGGCGGCAAGACCACCTGTTTCATCGAACCCGTGGCGTTGATGCTGTCGAAAAAGGCCGGCGCGCCGGTCAAGCTGGTAATGACCCGCAACGAGGTCTTCCGCGCCACCGGCCCCACGGTTTCGTCGGAAATCGAGGTGCGGATGGGCATGACGAAAGACGGCCGCATCACCGCCGCCGAGGCCGAGCTGCATTACCAGGGCGGCGCGTTCCCCAATATCACGGTGCAGTTCGGATCCATGGCGGCATTTGCCTGTTATGACCTCGAGGCCGTGCAGACGCGTGGCTACAACGTGCTGACCAACCGCCCCAAACAGGCCGCCTATCGCGCGCCGGGCGCGCCGATGGCCATCTATGCGGTGGAATCCGTAGTCGATGAATTGTGCCAGGAATTCGACCTCGACCCGCTGGAGGTGCGCCTGAAGAACGCCGCACGCAAGGGCACCAGGGCCTCTTATGGCCCCACCTACCCCGATATCGGGCTGGTGGCCACGCTTGAGGCTGCACAGGCACACCCCCATTACAGCGCGCCGCTGGGCCCCAACCAGGCGCGCGGCGTGGCCTGCGGGTTCTGGTTCAATTTCGGTGGCGACACCTCGGTTTCGCTGTCGGTCGATTTCGACGGCTCCATCACCGTGACCGAGGGCAACCCCGATATCGGCGGCTCGCGCGTGTCCATCGCCATGATGGCCGCCGAGGAACTGGGCGTGCCTTATGAAAGCGTGCGCGCGGTGGTGACCGATACCGGCTCGTTGGGCCATAACGAGGTGACGGACGGCTCGCGCGTGACGTTTGCGGTGGGGCTGGCGACCATCAAGGCCGCGCGTGCCGCAAAACGCGAAATGTGCAGACGTGCCGCGAAAATCTGGGGTATCGACGAGGATGCCGTGATCTGGGAAGACGGCTGCGCCAGACCCGCCGGCCCCAATGCCGGCAAGTTCGAGCCGCTTTCGATCAAGGAAATCGCGGCGAAATCCTCGCGCACGGGGGGGCCGATTTCAGGCCATCACGAGGTCAATGCCGAAGGTGCGGGCGTCAGCTTTGGCGTACATATCGCCGATGTCGAGGTCGACCCCGAAACCGGGCATACAAGGGTCGTGCGCTATACGGTGTTTCAGGATGCCGGCAAGGCGGTGCATCCCGCCTATGTCGAAGGCCAGATGCAGGGCGGTGCCGCGCAGGGCATCGGCTGGGCGCTGAACGAGGAATACATCTATGACGAAAACGGGCGGCTGCAAAACCCCGGTTTCCTTGACTATCGCATCCCCGTTGCTTCGGATCTGCCCTATATCGATGCGGTGATCCTGGAAATCCCCAACCCCGGCCACCCCTATGGCGTGCGCGGCGTGGGCGAAACCGGAATCGTGCCACCGCTGGCAACACTGTCAAACGCGGTATCGCGCGCGATCGGGCGCCGGATGTACGAGCTGCCCATGTCGCCGCCGAAAATCCTGAAGGCGATCAAGGGGGGCTGAGTTGGCAAAGCCCCCCGACACCGCCCCATCGCCGGGCAGACCCCGTGTCAAGGTCCGCCTCTGGGGCTCGCTGCGGGCGGCAACGGGCGGCAAGGAAGAGGTCGAGGTCGAGGGTACCAACTTCAAACAGGTGATCGACGCGCTGGCGCGTGACTATCCGGCGCTGCGCCCGCAGATCGAACGCGGCGTATCGCTGGCAATCGACGGCGTGATCTACAAGGAAAGCTGGTTCACCCCGATCAACCCCGACAGCGAGGTCGTGTTGATGCCGCTGATGGTGGGCGGCTGAATCTGCCATGGGCCGGCAGAACCAGGAACACGCGAAACATCCCCGGCCACAGCGGATTGCCGCAGCGCAAACCCCGCCTTCCCCTTGACCCCCAACACCGCCCGCGCTAGCAGACCGACAGGCGGGCCTGTAGCTCAATTGGTCAGAGCAGAGCGCTCATAACGCTTTGGTTGGGGGTTCGAGTCCCTCCGGGCCTACCACGCCATCACAAAAGGCGTTTCCTGGGGGATGTTTCATGGGTGAAATCCTTATCGTTCGCCACGGGCAGGCATCCTATGGCACGGATGATTACGACCGCCTAAGCCCCCTTGGCCATCAACAGGCCGGCTGGCTGGGCGAATGGCTCGCCCGTCATGAAGCGGGCTTTGACCGGATCATCAGCGGCACATTGCGACGACACCGTGAAACCGCCGCGGGAATCGGCGCACATCTTGATCACGGTCCGATCGACAAGGATCCCCGCCTGAACGAAATGCAGTTCTTTGCGATGGAACGCCAGTTCCGCCAACGCCATGGCATCGACGAGGACGAGGCCAGCGCCGACCCTGAAGGCCATTTCACCCGTGTCATGCAGGCATGGAAAGCGCAGGAGATCAGCGATGCGCCGGAAAGCTATGCGGATTTTCGAAGCCGTGTTCTTGACGCGTTGAACGACCATGCCCTCCCCGACCACCGTCTTCTGATCGTCAG
Source organism: Paracoccaceae bacterium (assembly GCA_030950185.1). GTDB lineage: Bacteria > Pseudomonadota > Alphaproteobacteria > Rhodobacterales > Rhodobacteraceae > UBA5972. The sequence continues at coordinate 2,755 of JAUZRU010000069.1, forward strand.
TTCTGGCGGGCCGGTGGGGATTGTTCTGTCACAGGTTCTGGGGCTGGATCTGGGCGCCATGACCGAGCTGATCCTCAGCACCTACAACGCCTCGATCACCCGATTGCACCTACGCCGCGGCGGGTTGCGGTTGACCCAGTTCAACGCGGTTCCACATCTGGAACACCCCGACAGACGCCACGCCCTGACCTGGCTGTAGGGACAGATCAGCGCGGCAGGCGCAGCTCTGCCCTCAACCCGCCAAGTTCGGCGCTGTCATCCAGAATCAACGCGCCACCGTGGCTGCTGGCAATATCTTTCGCGATCGCCAGACCCAGCCCGACCCCGGTGCCCCGATTCTGATTGCGGGCGTCATCAAGGCGCTCAAACGGGCGCAGGGCGCGATCGCGCTGGCCGGGTGCGATGCCGGGGCCATCATCCTCGACCACAAAGGATACATGTTCATCGGAAACCCGCAGCGTGATCCGGCAGCGTGATCCATAACGCAAGGCATTGGTTACAAGGTTTTCCAGCGCGCGACGCACCGCATCGGGGCGCATCTGGATGCTCATGCGTCGTGCCCGGCGGCTGTCGGGCAGGACAAGTTCGACCTCGCCCCCTGCCCGCCGCGTATCCTCGGCCACCTGCCGGGCCAGATCGGCGGGTTCCGTCAATCTGGTTTCCTCAAGCGAATCACCGCGGGCAAAGGCCAGGAATTCGTCGAGCATCTTTTCCATGTCATCGACATCGCGCTTGAGGTCGGCAACATCGGAATCCGCACTCATGGAAAGGCCCAGCTTGAGCCGCGTCAGAGGGGTGCGCAAATCATGGCTGACGCCCGACAGCATCAGCGTGCGCTGTTCGATCTGGCGCTCGATTCGCGCGCGCATGTCAAGAAACGCCTGCCCCGCCTGGCGCACTTCGGTGGCCCCGGAAATCCTGTAACGCACATGTCTGCCCTTGCCGAACGCCTCGGCCGCGGCGGCCAGGCGTCGTATCGGGCGCATCTGGTTCTTGAGAAAGATGAAGGCGACAATGGTCATGAACAACGACACCACCACCATCAGCACCAGCAGTTGGTGCGGATTGGACGCCGAAACGCGATAGCGCGAGAAATCTATCCGATACGCCCCCGAGGCGGTTTCCACATGCAGCGTCACCACATGCCCGTCAGTATAGAGATCGACCCATCTGATGCCGGGAATGCGCTGGCGCAGAACCTCGTCAACCACCCGCCCCGTCAGGTCGTCAAACCCCTTTACCGTGCCCTGTCTGACCTGATTCGCTGCTATCGGCTGCACCGTATATCGCAGCGGTTCGGCGACCTGCCTGATGACGCGTTCGACCTCGGCGTTGTCGGGGGCGCGGTCAAGCAGATCGACCACAAAGGACAGCTCTGTCGCAACGCTTTCGGTCATCTGCCGCGTCACGCCATCGAACAGGCGCTGGATGAACACGACCGACACAACCAGCTGAATCGTGATGATCGGCAGGATCAGAATCAACGCCGCGCGTCCCAAAAGCCCCTTGGGCAGCATTGACTTGATCCAATTGAAGGTCATGCTGCCCAAACTAGCGCGCAAGCATAATGATTGGCAAGGAATCAGCATGGCAACGGATCCCTTCATCACCGATTTCGATCCCCCCATCGGCAAGGCCGAGCCACTGGCCCCCGGATTACGCCGGGTGGTGGCGCCCAATGCATCGCCCATGACGTTCAGGGGAACCAATACCTATCTGCTGGGGGAAACCGAAATTGCCGTGATCGACCCCGGCCCCGATGACGCGCGCCATCTGGACGCCATCAAGACGGCTGTCGGGGATTTGCGCAAGATTTCCCATGTCCTTGTCACCCACAGCCATGTGGACCACTCGCCACTGGCGCGCAGGCTTGCGCGGCTGGCAGACGCGCCGGTTCTGGCCATGGGGAACAGCCATGAACATCGCAGCCCGCTGATGCGCCGGCTTGCCGAAACCGGGGGTCTTGGCGGCGGCGAAGGGGTGGATGTCGATTTCGCGCCCGACATTCGCCTGACAGACAACCAGACCATCACAACCGCCGAGTGGGCGCTGACGGCCCTGGCCACCCCGGGGCATTTCAGCAATCACATGTGCTTTGCCTGGCATCAGGATCGGTCGGTGTTTTCCGGCGACCATGTGATGAGTTGGGCAACCACCCTGGTATCGCCGCCCGATGGGGACCTGACCGCCTTCATGGCGTCCATGCAACGGATGAAGGCCCGCGCAGGCCAGGACAGGCGCTATTACCCCGGCCACGGCGCGGTGCTGGAAAAGGTTGCCTTGATGCTGGACTGGCAGATTGCGCACCGGCAGGAACGGGAATCACAGATCCTCGCCGCCCTTGCCCAAGGCCCCGCCAGCGCGCTTGAACTCGCCCAGCGGATCTACACCGAAATTCCGGCGCAAATGATCCCGCTGGCCAGCCGCAATGTTCTGGCGCATCTTGTTGATTTGACGGAAAGAAACCTCGTTCATCCCGAGGGCGACCTTGCCGCCGAAGGGCGTTTCCATCTTGCCGAGGGGATTGATGCGAAAAACCCCGCGGGCCACTGATAAATCCTCTGGACGCGCGGAATCCGCTTTGCTATACGAGGCCGCGCACGGCCGAGAGGCCCGCGATGTTCCGGCGTAGCTCAGTGGTAGAGCAGTTGACTGTTAATCAATTGGTCGTAGGTTCGAATCCTACCGCCGGAGCCATCACCCCCAACATGATCGACCCCGTCTGACAGACGAGTGCCGACTCCGAAGGCACCTGCATATTCGGCCTCCGGCCTGAAACAATCTGTCCCGCCTTGCAGGGGTTTCCAATCCCGCCGCCATCGCCTATGGTCCCGCCATCCGGGGGCAGAAACAGATAACCAGAGGCATCAGAACCCTCCACATGAAAACGCTGACAACCACCAATGAGCTCGCCGCTTTCTGCCAACGTGCCGCCAGCCAGCCCTATGTCACCATCGACACCGAATTCCTGCGTGAACGCAGCTATTATTCCAAGCTGTGTCTGATCCAGATGGCGCTGCCCGACCGGGACGACGACAGTGCGGTTCTGGTGGATGTGCTGTCCGGCAAGATGGATCTGGCCCCCCTGTTCGAGCTGTTCCGCAACCGCGATGTGGTCAAGGTCTTTCACGCCGCGCGCCAGGATCTGGAAATCTTTTACGTCGAGGGCAAGGTATTCCCGGAACCCTTTTTCGACACGCAAGTGGCCGCGATGGTCTGCGGCTTTGGCGAGCAGGCCGGCTATGAAACGCTGGTGCGCAAGATCGCGCGGGCGTCGATCGACAAGTCATCGCGCTTTACCGACTGGTCGCGCCGTCCGCTGAGCGACAAGCAAAAGGCCTATGCCATCGCCGATGTCACCCATCTGCGCGACATCTATGAATTTCTGGCAAAACGCATCCGCAAGACCGGGCGCGAGAAATGGGTCGCCGAAGAGCTGGAGATCCTGACCAACCCGGAAACCTATATCATCCGCCCCGAGGAGGCCTGGCAACGTATCAAGACGCGCTCGACCTCGGGCAAGTTTCTGGCCGTTGTGCGCGAACTGGCGCGCTTTCGCGAGGATTACGCGCAGCGGCGCAACATCCCGCGTTCGCGCGTGTTCAAGGATGACGCCCTGCTGGAGCTGGCCTCGGCCAAGCCGCAATCGCCCGCCGATCTGGGCCGCACGCGCCTGCTGCTGCGCGAGGCCCGCAAGGGTGAGATCGCCCAGGGCATTCTGGATGCGGTCAAGGCCGGACTTGAATGCCCGCCTGAAGACTGGCCAAAGGCCCGGCCTGTGCGTGAAAAAGCCCTTGGAAACGAAGGGTTGGCGGATCTTCTTCGTGTTCTGCTGAAAGCCAAGGCTGAAAAATTTGGCGTGGCGCAAAAGCTGATTGCCTCAAGCGCGGATCTGGATGAAATCGCTGCCGGCAACACCGATCTGCGGGCGCTGAAGGGCTGGCGGCGCGACGTGTTCGGCGAGGATGCGCTGAAGCTGTGCCAGGGGCGCATTGCGCTGTCGGCAGACGGGCGCAGCGTGCGGCTGGTGGAACTGCCCAAAGCTGCCGTGCAACAGGGTGCCGACAGCGCCGCCTAAAGCGTTTCAAACAGATGGGTGCCAAAGCTTGCCAGCGTGGCAAACAGCACCAGCATGACCACCGCCAGCACGATATCCAGCAAGACCGGGATTTCCTCGGCCTCGCGGTCCTGCTCGATCAGTTTGCGCAACATCAGAAACCGAATGCCTGCGCCGATGATGACCAGCATGCCGAATATCAGCAGCAGCGCGCCCGCCAGGCTCAACGGGGCGACTTCGGTTGCAGCCGGCCCCATCTTGCCCACCACCAGACCGATGCCGACAATGGCCACCGCCGTTCTGACCCAGGCCAGAAAGGTGCGTTCATTTGCAGCGTGATCGTTGAAATTCCGGATCATCGGGGTTCTCCATCAGCAAGAGCAGAAAATCCGCAACGGCACTCGTAGTCAAGCGTTGACAGCAGGCGCCATCCCCGCAACCAATTTCGCAATGCCTGCATTGCGTTTTCCTGACCAGAGGAGCCCATGACTTGAAACTTTCGGATTTCACCAGATGGTCGAACCGCGCCACCGAATGGGGGCAGAAATATCTCGACACCTTGCGCAGCCGGCCGGTGCGGGCGCAGGTCAACCCCGGCGAGGTGATCGCGCAACTGCCCGACCGCGCCCCCGAACAGCCCGAGCCGATGGAGCGCATATTCGCCGATTTCACCCGTATCGTCCCCGACGCCATGACCCATTGGCAGCATCCGCGATTCTTTGCCTATTTCCCGTCAAATGCGGCGCCGGCCTCGATGGTGGCGGAACAGCTGGCCAACACCATTTCGGCCCAGTGCATGTTGTGGCAGACCTCGCCGGCGGCGACCGAGATCGAGACCCGCATGGTCGACTGGCTGCGCGACGCCCTTGGCCTGCCCGACCATTTCAGCGGCGTGATCCAGGACAGCGCCACATCAAGCACGCTGTCGGCGGTGCTGACCATGCGTGAACGCGCGCTGGGCTGGGAGGGGGTTGCCAAGGGCCTGTCATCGGCGCCACGCCTGCGGATCTATGCCTCAAGCCAGACCCATTCATCCATCGACAAGGCGGTGCGGCTGGCCGGTATCGGGCAGGACAATCTGGTCAAGGTCGCCTGCGACGAAAACTGTGCCATGCGCCCCGACGCCCTGGCCCGTGCCATAGCGGATGATCGCGCGCGGGGCTATCTGCCGGCGGGCGTGGTGATCTGCGTCGGCGGCACCTCGATCGGGGCGTCCGACGATGTGGCCGCCATTGTCGAGGTCGCCCGGCGCGAAAACCTGTATAGCCATGTCGATGCCGCCTGGGCGGGCTCGGCCATGATCTGCCCGGAATTCCGCCCGCTCTGGGCCGGCATCGAGGGGGCCGATTCCATCGTCTTCAACCCGCATAAATGGCTGGGGGCGCAGTTCGACTGTTCGGTGCAGTTTCTGGCCGACCCGTCGGCGCAGATCCGCACGCTGGGGCTGCGGCCGGATTACCTGCAGACATTGGGCCAGGACGAGGTCACCAATTACAACGAATGGGTCATCCCGCTGGGGCGGCGCTTTCGGGCGCTGAAACTGTGGTTCCTGATGCGGGCCTATGGGCTGCAAGGGTTGCGCGAACGCATCCGCAACCATGTCGCCTGGGTGGCCGAGCTGGAACGCGAAATCGACGCCCTGCCCCATTTTCGCATCACCAGCGCGCGGCGTCTGGCGTTGTTTACCTTTCAATACGCCCCGCCCGGGCGCGATGCCAATGCCGCGACCGAAAGCCTGCTGAAACGCATCAATGATGACGGGCGGATCTATCTGACCCAGACCACCCATGAGGGGCAATTCGTGATCCGCATGACCGCCGGGTCATTCGACACCACCCGCGAGGATGTGATGAGCGTGCTTGACGTGCTGCGCGATCTGGCCACGGATTGACCCGACAGAATGTGCAAGCGTAACCCATGGTTGAATGTTTCCATATTGGCAACAAAGCAGACGATTTTTTTCACCATTTCAGGCCATTGGCCTGTTGACCGTCTCTCGGCATGGCCGTATTGTCGCACCCAATATTAGTCGGCCAGTCCGGCAGGGAGGAACCGCAAAAAGCGGGGAAAGAGGGTACCACAAGGTGCCCTTTTTTCACTGAAGGCCGCGACATTTTCGGCGCAAAGCCGCCAATTCTGCGTGAGAACCGGAATTTTCCCCTGACAGCCCCGCCCAATACGGTATAGACCGCAATGGATTGCAGGTTACCCTTGGAGACCCCATGAAAGCCTTAACAAGATTGATCGTCCTGGCCACGAGCCTGACCCTTGCGCAAGGCGCTCTTGCACAGGACCAGAAAAACGCCAAACAGAGTTTTCCGGTAGGCAAGACGCCAGAAACCAAAATCGGACAGACCTATGCAGTTGACACTTTTGACGCATGGGAACTGTTGTGCGTGAAGGTCGCCAAGGGGCCCGAGCCCTGTGAAATCGGCCAGCTGGTTCTTGACGACAAGGCCACACCGATGTCAGACATCCGGGTCTTTCCGCTGCCGCCGGGCCAGCCGGCCCTTGCCGGGGCGACCATCGTGCTGCCCCTGGGCGTCGATCTGCAAAACGGCATGACCATGACGGTCGACAAGAACCAGCCCAAGCAATACCCCTATGCGGTATGCAACAATGTCGGTTGTGTCGCACGCATCGGGATCACCGCACTTGAACTGGAAAACATGCGCAGCGGCAAACAGGCCGTGATCACGGCCAATATCTATGGCACGCGCCAGATCCTGACCGTTCCCGTATCGCTGAAGGGGTTTGCCAAGGCCTATACAGCGCTTCAGAAACGCATTGCCGAACAGGAAAAGGCCGCCAAGAAAAAATAGCAGGCAATAGGCGGTTCAGCTGCGCCCCAGCGCCAGCACCGCATTCAGCCCGCCAAAGGCAAATGCGTTCGAAAGAACCGCGTTGACGCGGGCCTCACGGGCCGCGTTCGGCACCACATCAAGCGGGCAATCGGGATCAGCTTCCCGATAGCCCACCGTCGGGGCGATCACCCCTTCGCGAAGGGCCATGATACAGGCCAGCAACTCGACCGCGCCGGTGCCCCCGATCAGATGCCCGTGCATGGATTTGGTCGAGGAAATCATCAGCTTGCCGGCGTTATCCCCGAACACATCCATGATCGCAGCACATTCGGTTCTGTCATTGGCGGCGGTTCCGGTGCCGTGCGCGTTGATATAGCCGATATCCTCGGGCGCCAGACGCGCATCCCGCAGCGCCCCCGACATCGCTGCGGCAGCCCCCTTGCGTGACGGCATCACGATATCGGACGCATCCGACGACATCGAGAAACCAAGAATTTCTGCAAGTATTTCGGCGCCCCTTGCACGAGCGTGTTCATATTCCTCGAACACGAATACCGCTGCACCTTCGCCCTGAACCATGCCGTTGCGATCAGCCGAAAACGGGCGGCAGGCGTCTTTCGACATGACCCGCAGACCTTCCCACGCCTTGATACCGCCAAAGCACAGCATCGATTCCGCCCCGCCCGCCAGCATCACACGGCTGGCGCCGCTGCGGACAAGCTGAAACGCCTGTCCCATCGCATGGTTCGATGACGCGCAGGCCGTTGCCACCGAATAGCACGGCCCCTGCAGCCCCCAGCTCATCGAGATATGGCTGGCCGCCGCGTTGTTCATCAGGCGCGGGACCACCAGCGGATGAACCCGGTTCTTGCCTGCCTCGTAAACGGCGCGATAGTTTTCATCCTGGGTCAACAACCCGCCGCCGGCCGTGCCGATGACAACCCCGGCCTCGCGGGCCAGTTCTTCATCGAACGCGATCCCGGACGATGTCAGCGCCTGCCGTGCAGCGATCATGGCAAATTGCGTGAAGCGATCGTAAAGGCCCAGCTGCTGGCGGTTGAAGTGGTCCTCGGGGCGATAATCCCGAACCTGCGCGCCGACGCGGATGGACAGGCGTTCGACATCGCGAAATTCCAGCGGGCCGATACCCGAGCGCCCTGCCCGCATGGCGTCAAGTGTTGTGGCAACGTCATGGCCAAGGGCGTTGATCGTGCCCTGCCCCGTGATGACCACGCGTTTCATCGTCAGGCCGTTCGCGCAGCAACAAGGGTTTCAACCGCCTTGATCACCGCGTTGACCGATGAAATATCGAAACTGCTGTTTTCGGGCTCATTCGCGTTGAAGGGAATTTCGATATCGAACGCCTCTTCCAACGCAAAGACAGCCTCGACCAGGCCAAGGGAATCCAGCCCCAGATCTTGCAGCGGCATTTCCGGGTCGATATCCGAAACTTCCAGAACCGCCTGCTGGGCGATGATGTCAAGAACCCTGTCCCTTACCGAAACCGTCATTCACCCACTCCCGTCCTTGTGCATGGTTCAGGACTTGCCTTCCAGATTCGCAAGCCTCTTTTCAAGCATTGCCACTTTCCCTGCCAATCGCGGCAACCGCCTGAGCGCCTTGTATGCGTCGATGTTGCGATCCATCGGCATGGCCGGATATCCCATCATCACCCGACCCGCAGGCACATTGGAAAGAATCGCCGTTGCCCCGGCCGCAATCACGTCATCGCCCAGCACCAGATGATCGCCGACACCGGCCTGCCCCCCCAGCACGACCCGATCGCCAAGCCGCGACGACCCCGCCACCGCAGCATGGGCGCAAAGCAGGCAGTCGCGGCCAATGATGACATTGTGGCCGATCTGCACATGGTTGTCGATTTTCGTGCCGTCCCCGACAGTCGTGTCGGCGATAGTTCCCTTGTCAATGGTCGAGCAGGCGCCAATCTCGACATCACTGCCGATTCTGACTGCCCCGTTTGATGCGATCCTGACATATGACTGCGGCTTTGCACCCGCGATTTCGCGACCGAGCGAGGCCCGCGCCGCCTCGACCGCGCTTGGTTCCGGCGTGACAAAGGAAAACCCGTCGGCACCCACTACCGCGTTGTAATGCATGATCAGGCGGTCGCCGGTAACAACCCGCGATCCTATCCGCGCCCCGGCATGGATCAGCGCGTCATCGCCGATACGGGCATCCTCGGCCACCGTCACCTGCCCTTGCAGGCGTGCGTTGCGCCCGATGCGCACCCGCGCCCCGATCACGCAGAACGGGCCGATGGACGCACCCTCGCCGATTTCGGCGCTGGGGTCGATTATCGCGCTCGGGTGGATGCCAGGCGATATCTCGGGCGGCCTGTCAAAGCCCGCGGTGATGCCCGCCATGGCGTAACGGGGGCGTTCGACAAAGATTGCGGCCTGCAATCCCAATGCCTGCCAGTCCGCGCCGGGCCACAAGACGGCGGCGCGAGCATTGCCCTGTGCCAGCGCCTCGCGATAGCGCGGGTCCATGGCCAGCGCCAGATCTTCCGGTCCGGCCGAAGAAGGCTCTGCCGCGCGGGAAACCTGGATTTCGCCGTCACCGGCATGATCGGCCCCGATTGCCGCCGCGATTTCGTGGATGCGCAATGTCATTTCAGCCCGGCCTCAAGAAAAAG
>JAUZRU010000007.1 GCA_030950185.1 Paracoccaceae bacterium
TTGTTAAAGTTCGCCGAAATTTGGGCGGTTCCCGGGCAATCTGAAAGCGTCGGAAACCACTGAAAATTGTTGGGCGCTGCGGGTCGTGCGCCCAAGGGGCCGTGTATGTGGCCGTGTATGTGATCGCAAATATTTCTGCTAGGCGGCAATCACGCGGCACATCACCCGACAAATGCCTTTTCCAGAACATACTCGCCCGGTTCGCTGTTCGAGCCCTCACGGAATCCGGCATCTTCCAGGATATTCTTCATGTCCATGTTCAGGCCCATCGAGCCGCAGATCATCACGCGGTCGTTGGCTGGGTCAAATGGTGGCAGGCCCAGGTCGTCGAACAGTTCGCCCGAGGTGATGAGCTTGGTGATCCGTCCCATCTTGGGGCTCTCTTCACGGGTCGTGGTCGGATAGTACCACAATTTGCCGCCAGCGATTTCGGACAGGATCTCGTCATTCAGGATATGGTCCACAAGATCCTGGCTGTAGAGCAGGGCCGACGCGCTGCGCGTCGTGTGGGTAAGGATGACCTGCCCGAATTTTTCATAGACCTCGGGGTCGCGTGTGAGCGAGGCAAAGGGCGCAACCCCGGTGCCTGTTGCGATCAGGTAAAGACGCTTGCCCGGCAGCAGCGCGTCGATGACAAGCGATCCGACCGGCTTGGGCCGGATGATGATCTGATCGCCAACCTTGATATGTTGCAGCCTGGATGTCAGCGGGCCATTGGGCACCTTGATCGAATAGAACTCCAGTTCGTCGGCCCAGTTGGGCGAGGCGATGGAATAGGCGCGCAGCAGCGGCTTGCCGTTATCGCCCATAAGGCCGATCATCAGAAACTCGCCCGAACGAAAGCGCAGGGACAAGGGCCGCGTCGTACGAAAGGAAAAAAGGCGGTCGTTCCAGTGCTTCACGGCGGTCACGGTCTGGGCGTCGGGCAGACGCGCGGCTTTCTTGGCCGCGTCGCCCCGGAGAATGCTTTCGTCGTTCATGGGCGTGACTTTCGAAAAAAGACAAATGCGTTGCGGGGTATTTAAAGGCTCTCGCGCCAAAGTTCTAGGGTTCAAATTGGCGCAACCGTTCCTGATAGGTGGGTTTCGGGCTGTGGGCGTCTGTCCGCGCGGGTGCCCGTATCCCCGGCGGGATTTCGATTTCATCGAATCCCACACGCAAAAGCGCCCTGAACTGATCGGGCAGGATCACCCCCGCCGCGCGCAGGCGTCCGGAATACCCCATCAGGCGCAGCAGCCCCGCCTGGGAAAAGGCGCGGCCATCGGTAAAGGCCGGCAGCGAGATACGGATCATGTCGATCTGGTCCAGACAGGGCGTCAGCCGCGTGATGTCGTAATCGGTGCCAAGATCGACGGCCAGCGCGTTTGCGCCGGCATCAAGGCGTGCGCCGATCTGATCGGGGGCGACAAAGCCGAATTCCCAGTCATCGGTTTCCAGCCCGAGTGTCGAAAGGATCCTTCTCATGCTGCCTGTCCCCGATCGTCGGAATTGTCGGCTCTGGCAGGCCGATGCAGGCCGCATTCGACCTTGCCCCGTCCGCGCCAGCGTCCGGCGCGCTCGTCCTCGCCCTCGCGCACCGGCGTCGTGCAAGGTGCGCAGCCGATCGAACGATAGCCCCTGTCCACCAGCGGGTGTCGGGGCAGGGATTGCGCGTCGATATAGGCCGCCGCCTGGCCGGGCGTCCAATGGGCCAGCGGGTTTATCTTGACGCGCCCTTCCTCGTCGGCCTCGAATACCGGCATGTCGGCGCGGGTGCCGGCCTGATAGCGTTTGCGCCCGGTGATCCAGCCGTCAAAGCCGGCAAGTGCCTGCGCCAGCGGGGCAACCTTGCGCAGGGCACAGCAGGCATCGGGGTCGAAATGGCGCAACAGGCCCTCGGGGTCATGGGTGAACAGCTCTTTGCGGGGTGCACGGATGATGCGGATATCGGTCAGCCCCAGCAGCGCTGCGACCTGTTTCTGATAGTCCAGCGTTTCCGCAAACAGCAGCTCGGTGTCGATGAACAGGATCGGAAGGTCGGGATTGATACGCGAAACCATGTGCAGCAGCACGATGGAATCCGCCCCGAAAGACGACACCAGCGCCACCTTGCCGGCAATCGTCGGGTCAAGTGCCGCGGCCAGCGCCGCCTGCGCGATATCGGATTCGGGCACCGATCTGATGGCGGCATTCAGCCGGGCAAGGCGCACCGCCAGGGGGGCGGCCATGGGGGCGAGGGGGTGATCATGCAGCACGGGGTTTCTCCTTTGCGGGATACAGCGCGGCCTTGAAGGGCGCGGGCCCGACCCGTTTCAGGCAGTCGGCAAAGCGCTCGTCGGGCGTCTGGCGCAGGGCCAGATAGGTGTCGATGATCTTCTCGACCGCGCCAAGGATGGCGTCGCGGCCAAAGCCGGGCCCCATGACCCGCCCGATCGCGGCATCGGGGCCGGGGCTGCCGCCAAGCGTGATCTGATAGCTTTCCTTGCCGCCCTTTTGCAGGCCCAGAATGCCGATATCGCCGATATGGTGATGCGCGCAGGCATTGATGCAGCCTGAGATCTTGATCGAAAGCGGGCCGATCTCGGCCTCGCGGGCCTTGAAGTGGCGTGAAATGTCCTGGGCCACCGGGATGGAATGCGCCGTTGCGAGGTCGCAGTAATCCAGCCCCGGGCAGGCGATGATGTCGGAAACCAGCCCGGCATTGGCGGTGGCCAGCCCGGCGCTCTGCAAGGCATCATGGAGCGCGGGCAGCCTGGCCTTGTGAACATGGGGCAGGATCAGGTTCTGTCGCTGGCTGACCCTGATTTCACCATGGGCGAACCGTTCGGCAAGATCCGCGATCAGGCGCATCTGTTCGGCCGAGGCATCGCCGGGCGCCGCCCCGTGGCGTTTGAGCGAAATGGTGACGATCCGGTAATCGGGGTTGCGGTGGGCCTGTGTGTTCGTGTCGACAAAGCTGCGGAACGGCCCGTTTTCGGCAAGCGCCTGTTTCCAGGGCGCAAGCGGCAGATCCTCGTAGGCGGGCGCGCGGAACATGGCGGAAAGGCGCGCCAGCACGTTTTGGTCGGCGCCGCCAAAGCGGGCTTTCTGCATCTGGAAATGGGTTTCTATCCGCGCTGCCAGCGCCTGGATGCCGGTTTCCAGCAGGGTGATCTTGATGCGCGCCTTGAACTTGTTGTCGCGCCGCCCTTGCAGGTTGTAGACCTGTAGTGCCGCCTCCAGCCAGGGCAGCAGATCCTCTTGCGGCAGAAAGTCACGCAGGATCTGCCCCACCATCGGGGTACGGCCAAGCCCGCCGCCAAGGCTGACCTCGAAACCGGGCGCGCCATTTCGGGTGATCAGGCGCAGGCCGATATCGTGCAGGCGCAGGGCTTCGCGGCCATGGGTCGTGCCGGTCACGGCGATCTTGAACTTGCGCGGCAGCCAGTTGAATTCGGGGTGACCCGCGGCCCATTGGCGGATCAGCTCGGCCACGGGGCGGGGGTCTGCCACCTCGCCCCTGACCGCGCCCGCCAGCGGGTCGGCGCTGATATTGCGGATGCAGTTGCCGCTGGACTGGACCGTATGCAGGCCGGCCTCGGCAAGGTTGTCAAGGATATCGGGCACATCTTCCAGCCTGATCCAGTTCAGCTGCATGTTCTGGCGCGTGGTGAAATGACCATAGCCCTGATCCCACCGCTCGGCCACCTCGGCCAGCTTGCGCAGCTGCGCCGGGTTCAGCGTGCCATAGGGGATGTTGATACGCAGCATCCAGGCATGCAGCATCCGGTAAAGCCCGCTGCGCAGACGCAGGGGGGTGAATTCGTCACTGCTCAGCTCGCCCGCAAGGTGGCGGGAAAGCTGGTCGCGGAACGTCGCAGCGCGTGCGCGCAGGAAATCGCGGTCAAATTCCGTTGGTTGATACATGACAGGCCCCTTTGCCGGTTGTCACGCCGCTTTGGCGCGGCTGCCTGCGTGGATCAGGCCGACCCTTGTCAGCTTGCGCCACAATGGCCGCAGCAGGGCCTCGGGCACATTGGGCAGGCGGATCGAGACATCGGCCGTCAGCCGGATGATGCCATGGCCAAAGGCCTCGGCCATATCGGCAATCGCCCGCAGCTGCGCGGCATCAAGCCCGCCCGCAATCGGGATCACCACCAGCCGATATCCGGCATAGGCGTGGGCAACGGTATAGCGGCTGACAAAGGCGTCAAATTCCGCATCCGCACGCCGCGCGCTTGCAAAGCGGTCATTCGGCAGGTTGATGAGGTGGGGGTGAAGTTCTTGTATCGGGGGCAGCTTCAGGCGCTCTTGCCGGCTGAGCGGGCGATCAAGCAGGACGCCGCCGCCGGGGGTGAAACGCACGGGTCCGCGCCCCTGGGCAAGCTCGGCCACGGCGCGCAGCCAGGCGGGGCTGAGGACGTCGCTGTCGGCATTGATCAAGACGGTGGGCGGGGTTGCGGTGTTGTCTGCGGTGGCATGCATGGCTCTTGTTCCTGTCCGGTGTTATCGGAAACCTTGCCTGAAATAGAACAATTTCCTGATATTAATGCTAGATAGGCTGCAAAATAAGAAAAATATCCTGTATAATGCCCAAGCCGAATGACGGAATACTGTTTTCTCAGGGGGAACAAGATGACGGTCCAACTTGACGACATAGACCGGAAAATCCTTTCCGAGCTGCAACGCGATGCCAGCCAGTCGCTGGACGAAATTGCCCGGAAAGCGGGGTCATCCAAGACCCCTGTATGGAATCGAATCCGCAAGCTGCGCCGCCTTGGGGTGATCCGCAAGCAGACGGTTCTGCTTGACCCCGATGCGCTGGGGCTCGAGGCCTGTTTCTTTGTCCTGATCCGCACATCCGAACACGAGGCCGCCTGGCAAGAGGCGTTTCTGCAAACCCTGCGCGAACGCCCCGAGGTGCTTGAGGCGCATCGTCTGGCCGGCGATATCGACTATATCCTCAAGGTGCGGGTCAGGAATGCGCGGGCCTATGACGAATTCTATCAGGCGCTGATCGGCAAGGTGAAAATCTTCAACGTCACCGCACTGCTGTCGATGGAGGAAATCAAGTCAACCACGGAACTGGCGGTGTAAGGCGGCAGGTTTGCGGGAACTGGGGCGGTCTTGGCCTTGTCTGTCTGGGCCTTGTCTGTCACGGTCGTATCTTTCGGCAGGAATCCGGATTATCGAACTCTTGCTCTTGTGCGGATCTGTTCGCAACCCAAATTTGCACGATGTGCAAGAGATCCTGCTTTGGCAGAACCAGGCGCCGGGATTTGCCCTTGCCCCACCGTCAGGTAAGAGCTGAACACAATTTTAACCCTTGTCTCCAATTCTGGGGTTGCGCAAATTTATCTTGAAATGTTCTCTTTTTGGTCTCATAAGGTGCAGAACAAGGGGCGAACATCAACAGTGATTGCCGCGACAACAGGGATATGGAATAAGAGGTCTCGAAATGGCGACAGCTCTATTGGATTTCAGCGAAAGGCGCGACATGGACAAGCAGAAGGCCCTGCAATCGGCACTTAGCCAGATCGAACGGAATTTCGGCAAGGGATCGATCATGAAGCTCGGCCAGGGCGGCGCGGTGACCGAGATCGAGTCCACCTCGACCGGCTCGCTTGGGCTTGACATCGCGCTGGGCATCGGTGGCCTGCCCAAGGGCCGCATCATCGAGATCTATGGCCCCGAATCCTCGGGCAAGACGACGCTGGCCCTGCACAGCATCGCCGAAGAACAGAAAAAGGGCGGCACCTGCGCCTTTATCGATGCGGAACATGCGCTTGACCCGCAATATGCCCGCAAGCTGGGCGTCGATATCGAAGAGCTGCTGATCAGCCAGCCCGACACCGGCGAACAGGCGCTGGAAATCACCGACACGCTGGTGCGTTCGGGGGCGATCAACGTGATCGTGGTCGATTCAGTCGCGGCGCTGACGCCCAAATCCGAACTCGAAGGCGACATGGGCGACAGCAGCGTCGGCGTGCATGCCCGCCTGATGAGCCAGGCCATGCGCAAGCTGACCGGCTCGATCAGCAAATCCAACTGCATGGTCATCTTCATCAACCAGATCCGCATGAAGATCGGCGTGATGTTCGGCAGCCCGGAAACCACCACTGGCGGCAATGCGCTGAAATTCTATGCCAGCGTGCGCCTGGACATCCGCCGCATTGGCGCCATCAAGGACCGGGACGAGGTTGTTGGCAACGCCACCCGTGTCAAGATCGTCAAGAACAAGGTCGCGCCGCCCTTCAAGCAGGTGGAATTCGACATCATGTATGGCGAAGGCATTTCCAAGATGGGCGAGTTGCTGGATCTTGGCGTCAAGGCGGGCGTCGTGGAAAAATCGGGCTCGTGGTATTCCTATGGGGACGAGCGCATCGGGCAGGGGCGTGAAAACGCCAAGGCCTATCTGCGCGAGCACAGCAGGATCGCCTGGGAGATCGAGGACAAGATCCGCGCGGCCCACGGGCTGGATTTCGACACGCCGCCCCCCGTCAAGGATGATGACGACGCAGTTGTAGAGGGCTGATTGCCGTAACCGGATCGCCCAGTGATCCGGTTTGCGCCCGCCCTGGGGCCGGCGCGTTCCCTTGAGTCCTGCAAATAATCGGATGTTCACGCGGGGGTGGATTGTTTCCTCGCCCTCTGACCTGTGGACAGCGCTTTGCAGGGGCGGTAAACGGTTCAGAATCCGCCAGCCCATTCAAGGACCACGGGAACATGCCCACTCTGAACGAGATCCGCTCGACCTTTCTGGATTATTTCAAGAAGAACGATCACGAGATCGTCGATTCTTCGCCGCTCGTGCCGCGCAATGACCCGACGCTGATGTTCACCAATGCGGGCATGGTGCAGTTCAAGAACGTGTTTACCGGCCTTGAACACCGCGACTATGTGCGCGCCGCCACCAGCCAGAAATGCGTGCGCGCCGGCGGCAAGCATAACGACCTCGACAATGTCGGCTATACCGCGCGCCACCACACATTCTTTGAAATGCTGGGGAATTTCAGCTTTGGCGACTATTTCAAGGAACAGGCGATCCCTTACGCGTGGGAATTGTTGACCCGCGAATTCGGCCTGAACCCCGATCGCCTGCTGGTCACCGTTTATCACACCGATGACGAGGCCGCCGAGATCTGGAAAAAGGTTGCCGGCCTGCCGGACGAGCGCATCATCCGCATCGCCACTGACGACAATTTCTGGTCGATGGGCCCGACCGGCCCCTGCGGGCCATGTTCCGAGATCTTCTATGACCACGGCGACCACATCCCCGGCGGCCCCCCGGGCAGCCCCGACGAGGATGGCGACCGTTTCATCGAGATCTGGAACCTTGTCTTCATGCAGTATGAACAGTTTGCCGACGGCAGGCGTGAAAACCTGCCGCGCCCGTCGATTGACACTGGCATGGGGCTCGAACGTATCGGTGCGCTGCTGCAAGGCAAGCATGACAATTACGACACCGACCTGATGCGCGACCTGATCGAGGCTTCGGCCCATGTCACGGGCACCGACCCCGACGGGCCGGGGCGCGTGCATCATCGGGTGATCGCCGACCACCTGCGCTCGGTCTCCTTCCTGATCGCCGATGGCGTGCTGCCCAGCAACGAGGGCCGCGGCTATGTTCTGCGCCGCATCATGCGCCGCGCCATGCGCCATGCCCATCTGCTGGGTGCGCGTGAACCTGTCATGCACAGGCTGGTGCCGGCGCTGGTCGCCCAGATGGGGCAGGCATTCCCTGAACTGGCGCGCGCACAGCGCATGATCGAAGACACGCTGTTGCTGGAAGAAACCCGTTTCCGCAACACGTTGGAACGGGGCCTGCGCCTGCTGGATGCGGAACTTTCCCGCCTGCCCGAAGGCGCGCCGCTGCCCGGCGATGTGGCCTTTCGCCTGTATGACACCTATGGCTTTCCGCTGGATCTGACGCAGGACGCCCTGCGCGAAAAGGGCCGTAGCGTCGATGTCGCGGGTTTCAATGCCGCCATGGCCGAACAAAAGGCCAAGGCGCGCGCCGCCTGGGCGGGCTCGGGCGAGGCGGCCGAAGAAACCGTCTGGTTCGACATTGCCGACCAGAACGAGGCGACCGATTTCCTTGGCTATGACACAGAAACCGCCGAGGGTCAGATCATCGCGCTGGTGCAGGGTGGCAAGACCGTGGATCTGGCGCGCAAGGGCGACAAGGTGCAGATCGTGCTGAACCAGACCCCGTTTTATGCCGAGGCCGGTGGCCAGGTTGGCGACAGCGGCATCATCACCACCGCTGGCGGCAAGGCACGGGTTTCGGACGTGCGCAAGCATTCCGGCCTGTTTGCCCATGTGGCCGAGGTCATCGAGGGCACTATCGGCAAGGGCGAAGCGGCCGAGCTTGAGGTCGATCACGACCGGCGGGCCAAGATCCGCGCCAACCACTCGGCCACCCATCTGCTGAACGAGGCGCTGCGCCAGGTGCTGGGCGACCATGTTGCCCAGCGCGGGTCGCTGAACGACGATCAGCGCCTGCGTTTCGATTTCAGTCACAACAAGGCCGTCAGCGCGGCCGAGCTGGCCGAAATCGAGGATCTGGTCAACGCCTTCATCCGCCAGAACACCGCCGTCGAAACCCGTATCATGACCCCGGACGAGGCCCGCGATCTGGGCGCGCAGGCCTTGTTTGGCGAAAAATACGGCGACGAGGTGCGTGTCGTGTCGATGGGGCTGGCACGCGGCAGCGGCAAGGGGATCGACGGCAATACCTGGTCGATCGAACTGTGCGGCGGCACCCATGTGCGGCGCACGGGCGATATCGGCCTGTTCAAGCTGGTCAGCGAAAGCGCATCCGCCAGTGGTATCCGTCGGATCGAGGCGCTGACCGGCGCACGCGCCATCGAACATGTTCGGGCACAGGAAACCGCGCTGAACGCGATCACCGCCACGCTCAAGGCGCGTCCCGAGGAACTTGGCGAGCGGCTCGACGCATTGCTGGCCGAACGGCGCAAGCTGCAAAACGAGGTCGCCGATCTGCGCCGCAACCTGGCCATGGCCGGCGGTGGCAAGTCAGATGCGCCGGATGCACGCGAAGTCAATGGCGTGCCGTTTCTCGCGCAGGTCTTGCACGGCGTTTCTGGCAAGGATCTGCGTGCGCTGATTGACGAACACAAGGCACGGCTGAAATCGGGTGCGATCCTGCTGATCGCCGACACTGGCGGCAAGGCGGCAATCGCGGCGGGCGTGACCGATGACCTGACAGGCCGGATCTCGGCCGTGGACATGGTGCGCGTGGCCGCCGCCGCATTGGGCGGCAAGGGCGGTGGCGGGCGCCCCGACATGGCCCAGGCGGGCGGCGCCAGCGCCGACAATGCAGATGCCGCGATCAAGGCAGTCGAAAATTTGCTGGAGGAATGACAATGGCAGTCTATGCAATGGTCCATATCGACGTTACCGACCCGGACTCTTACGGCAAATATGCCGAACTCGCCGGCCCGGCCGTGCAGAAATACGGCGGCGAATTTCTGGCCCGCGGCGGCGAGTGCAAGCAGATGGAGGGCAAGGGCCGCGCCCGTAATGTCATCATCCGCTTTCCCGACTGGGAAACCGCGCTGGCCTTCTACAACGGCCCTGAATACCAGGAGGCCCTGAAATACGGCCTGCCCGCGGCCGAACGCGAATACACCTTTGTCGAAGGCGTCTGATCAGTTTTCCGCGTCATCATCCTGATCGGTGAACCGCACCACCCCGATATGGGGCAGGTTGCGGTTGCGCTGCGCGTAATCGATGCCATAGCCGACAACGAACTTGTCGGGGATCTCGAAACCCACCCAGGTTGCGCGCACATCCACCTCGCGTCGCGAGGGCTTGTCCAGCAGGGCGCAAACCTCCATCCGGCGGGGGTTGCGCGATTTCAGCAGGTTCAGCACATGGTGCAGCGTGTGGCCGGTATCCACGATGTCCTCGACCACCAGAATGTCACGGCCCTCGATCTCGCCCCGCAGATCCTTGAGGATGCGCACCTCGCGCGACGATTCCATGCTGTTGCCGTATGATGAGGTTTCCAGAAAATCCACCTCGACCGGCAGATCCAGCTCGCGCACAAGATCGGCGATGAACACGAACGAGCCGCGCAACAGCCCGATCACGATCAGCTTGTCGGTGCCCTTGAAGGTTTTGGTAATCTCGGCGGCCAGCTCTTCCACCCGCGCGGCAATCGCCTTGGCCGAGATCAGCGGGTCGATCACGTAATTGGAATGATCCATTTTGTCCTCTTGCACTCGGGCCCGGAATGGGGAAAGACGCGCCCATCAGCCTTGTTATAAACCGGAAAGCGGGAAAGGCCAGAGAGGCGATGCCGACTCACGCGGAAAAACGAAACATGCCATGGACGGCGCAGCAGATGTACGATCTGGTGGCCGATGTCGCGTCATATCCGAAATTCCTGCCCTGGACAGCGGCCGCGCGGATCCGCAGCCGCACGCCCATCGAGGGCGGCGAGTTGCTGGAGGCGGATCTGGTGATCTCGTTCAAGCTGTTCCGCGAACGCTTTGGCAGCCGCGTCACCCTGCGTCCTGATGAAAAGCGCATAGATGTCGAATATCTGGACGGGCCGTTCAAATATCTGAACAACCACTGGCAATTCACTGACCTTCCCGAAGGCGGGTGCGAGGTCGATTTCTTTGTCGATTTCGAATTCCGCTCGTCGATGTTGCAGGCGGTGATCGGGATGGTGTTCAACGAGGCCATGCAGCGCATCGTGCGCGCATTCGAAAAGCGCGCGATGGAACTTTACGGTGATCCGGCCAGGGGCTGAGCGCAAAACCGTTTCTTCTTTGCCCAAATACTCATGTCCCGACATCTGCCACAGGGGCGAGGCCAGCAATCCGGCCCCGCCGATGACGCTCAGAACTCGTAGGCCTGTTCGCCATGGGCGGTCAGATCCAGGCCGGCCTCTTCATCTTCGGCGCTGACACGCAGCGGGGTGAACAGCCCGACCAGCTTGACCAGCACCGCGCTGACGACAACCACGTAAACCCCGACGATTGCCAGCGCGCCCAGCTGGGCGGTGAAGGTGGCATGGCCAAAGACCGCGACCATGATCGTGCCGAAAATTCCGCCGATGCCGTGAACCGCGAAAACGTCAAGCGTGTCGTCGATCTTGAGCCGTCCCTTGATCAACGCGCAGGCTTCCTGGCAGATGATCCCGGCCACGCCGCCGATGATCACGGCCTCGACCGGCCCCACAAAACCCGATGCAGGGGTGATCGAGGCAAGCCCCGCGATCGAGCCGGTGACAATGCCGATCAGCGATGTCTTGCCATATTTGATGCGCTCCCATGCGGCCCAGCTCAGGGTCGCGGTTGCGGCCGACAGATGGGTCACCATCAGCGCCATCGCCGCGCCGCCATCTGCCGACAGCTGCGAGCCCGCGTTGAAACCGAACCAACCAACCCACAACAGCCCGGCGCCGATTGCCACATAGGCCGGGTTGTGCGGGGGCTTGGTCTTGACCTTGCGCGCCCCAAGGAAGAAGGCAACCACAAGCGAGGCCAGCCCCGCGGTTTCATGCACGACGATACCGCCAGCAAAGTCGCGCGTGCCAAGGGCGCCAAAAATTCCACCATCCGACAGAAACCCGCCGCCCCAGATCCAGTGGGCCACCGGGGCATAGACCAGCAGCATCCACACCGCCGAAAAGGCCATCACAAAGCCAAAGCCGATACGTTCGACATAGGCCCCCACGATCAGCGCCGGTGTGATGATGGCGAATGTCATCTGAAACGCGGCAAACAGGATTTCCGGAAGGCTGCCGTTCAGGCTGTCGCTGTTGATCCCCAGCAACAGCGCCTTGCCCAGCCCTCCCCACCAGGGCGAGGCGTCGCCAAAGGCGATGGAATAGCCGGCCACCATCCACAACAGGCTGATCAAGGCCGCAATGCCAAAGCACTGGGCAAAAACGGACAGGACATTGCGGGCACGCACGAGGCCGCCATAAAACAGGGCGAGGCCAGGCAGGGTCATCATCAGGACAAGGGCGGTTGCCACGATGATCCAGGCGGTATCGGCAGCGTTCATCTTGCTCTCCTTGGGCTTGGAAATCACTGGCCTTCTGAAAACGCCGCGAGAGGAAAAAGTAAAAACGTGCTACCCGTCAGCGGCGCGATTATTTTCGATTTGACCGAAATTTGTGCGCAAAATTGGCAGGGTGCGAGAATATTGGGCAGAAATGGAATTTCAGTTTTGCCCGGATCTTGGGCATTTCATCGCTCAGAACGCCTTCAAACCGCCCTGAATCAGTTTCAGCGCGGTGTTTCTGGCGGCAATACGGACCTTGCTGCGCCCAAGCGCGCCGAAATCGCGTGTCATGGCGGTGGTCTTGCCATCGCGACATGCCACGGCAAAACAGACCCTTCCCTCGGGCTTGTGTTCCGAGCTTCCGGGGCCTGCGATGCCGGTGATTGATACCGCGATATCAGCCACGGAATTGCGAATGGCACCCTCGGCCATCTCGATGGC
>JAUZRU010000070.1 GCA_030950185.1 Paracoccaceae bacterium
GCGAAATTCTGCCAGACAGCAGAATCGCTATCCTCACGGGGCCCGGCTTTGCTGCCGAGATCGCCCGCGGTCTGCCCACCGCGCTGACACTTGCGACCGCGCCGGGCGAACATGGCACCGCGCTGCAACAGCTGCTTTCGACCCGCTCGATCCGCCTGTATCTTTCCCATGACATGACCGGCGCGCAGCTGGGCGGTGCGCTGAAAAACGTGATTGCCATTGCCTGCGGCATCAGTATCGGCCGCAACCTGGGTGAAAGTGCGCGCGCTGCCCTGATGACCCGGGGCTATGCCGAAATGCAACGCCTTGCCGTGGCCCTGGGTGCGCGGCGCGAAACACTCTCCGGGCTCAGCGGGCTGGGCGATCTGGCGCTGACCTGCACATCGGAAAAATCGCGGAATTTCTCGCTTGGTCTGACGCTGGGCAGGGGTGGCCGGAAACAGACCGGCACCACCTTCGAGGGCGCCGCCACCGCGCAGGCCAGCCTGACACTGGCCGAGCCGCTGGAAATCGAACTGCCCATCGCCCGCATCGTGGCCGATGTTCTTGCCCATCGTTGCGATATTGACGAGGCGGTTGCCGCGCTGCTGTCACGCCCGCTAAGATCGGAAAACTGACCGCGGCAAGACCTGGGGGGATACATGGCTTACTGGCTGTTCAAATCGGAACCATCGACCTGGAGCTGGCAAGACCAGCTTGCCAGGGGCGAGGCGGGCGAGGAATGGGACGGAGTGCGCAACTATCAGGCCCGCAACAACATGCGGCTGATGAAGGTGGGCGACCGCGGGTTTTTCTATCACTCGCAAAAGGAAAAGGCGATCGTCGGCATTGTCGAGGTCATCACAGAGGCCCACCCCGACAGCACCACCGACGATCCACGCTGGGAATGCGTCGATATCAAGGCGGTGCAATCGCTGCCGCGACCGGTGACGCTGGCCATGTGCAAACACGACCCCCGTCTGGCCGATATGGTGCTGGTGAACAATTCACGCCTGTCGGTACAGCCTGTGACAGAACAGGAATGGCAAGTGATCTGCGAACTTGGCGGGGTAAGATCCGATTAAGTGGATCAACCATATCCCCATTTGGTAAAATCAACATTCTGTGGAATACTTCCTCCATAACAACAATATATGGGAGGGATTCTTGTGACTTATCTTTCAGTCATCATCGCCGCAGGGGTGGCATATGCCTTTGGCGCCGTGTGGTACATGGCGCTGGCCAAACCCTGGATGGCGGCTGCAGGTGTCGAAGCCGGTGAAAACGGACGCCCCGAAGGCAGTGGAGGCAAGGCCTATGTCATTGCCTTTGTTTGCGTGATTCTCGTGGCCGGAATGATGCGCCATGCCTTTACACAGGCCGGTATCGTCAACCCCGCCAAAGGCGCGTTGGCAGGGTTGGGGCTGGGGCTGTTTATCGCCTCGCCCTGGATAGCCACGAATAACGCCTTCGAGGGCAAGCCGTTCAACCTGACCTTGATCAACGGCGGTTATGCGACAATCGGTTGCGCGATTATCGGCGCAATACTGACGGCGATTTGAACACCAGACACCAAAACAGGGGATCCCGGCGACCGGGACCCCCTGCCACCCCACGTGCGCTCCGCCACACGCGTATGTTCCGGGCCCGGCCGTCCTAGCCAGAGGGCCAAGGATATTCCGGCCTTCGATTTTAGGCAAACCCGAAAAACAGACAATTTTATACATCTCTCGCGCGGCAATCGCGTTCACGACGGCCATTCTTTCCCTGAATGGCCCGCATTTTCGGTGTTTTTTCGCCCCTCAATCAAAATCCTGCTTGTGGTCAGACAGGAATTTTGCCCTGTTTGAACGCATAACAACAACAGAGAGGGACAATTGAACATGACTTCCTACCTCAAGACCATGCCGGACAGCGACGGCTTCTTTGGCGATTACGGTGGGGCCGAGCTGCCGCCGCCGCTGATTCCCCATTTCAAGGAAATCCGCGAGGCGTATGGCAAGATTTCGAAATCAGCCGAATTCATCCGCGAGCTGCGCTATATCCGCAAGCATTTCCAAGGCCGCCCGACGCCCGTATCCCATTTCAAGAACCTTTCCGACATCTGCGGCGGGGCCCAGATCTATGCCAAGCGCGAGGATCTCAACCACACCGGTGCGCACAAGCTTAACCATTGCATGGGCGAGGCCCTGCTTGCCAAATACATGGGCAAGACCAAGCTGATGGCCGAAACCGGCGCGGGCCAGCACGGCGTGGCCCTGGCCACGGCTGCAGCCTATTTCGGTATGGAATGCGAAATTCACATGGGCGAGATCGACATCGAAAAAGAGGCGCCCAACGTCACCCGCATGAAACTGCTGGGCGCGACCGTGGTTCCCGTCGGCTTTGGCGGGCGTTCCCTGAAAGAAGCCGTGGACAGCGCATTCCAGGCCTATGTGCCGCAGGCCGACAAGGCGCTGTTTGCCATTGGTTCGGTCGTCGGGCCGCATCCCTTCCCGATGATGGTGCGTGATTTCCAGCATGTCGTCGGCATCGAGGCCCGCGAACAGTTCGAGGAAATGACCGGCGACCTGCCCGATATGGTCGCCGCCTGTGTCGGTGGCGGATCAAACGCCATGGGCCTGTTTTCCGGCTTTATCGACGAAGACGACGTTGCCCTTTACGGGGTCGAGCCGATGGGCACCTCGTCCAAGCTGGGCGACCATGCCGCCACCATCACCTTTGGCGAAGATGGCGACATCCACGGTTTCCGCACGCTGGTGCTGAAAGACGACAAGGGCGAACCGGCCCCCGTGCACACGGTTGCCTCGGGCCTCGATTATCCCGGCGTCGGCCCGGAACACGCCCATCTGCACAAGACCGGCCGCGTGACCTATACCTCGGCCAACGACAAAGAGGCGATCGACGCCTTCTTTGCCCTGTCGCGCCACGAAGGCATCATCCCCGCGCTGGAAAGCGCGCACGCGGTTGCCTTTGCCATGCGCGAGGCGCCCAAACATCCGGGCAAGTCGATCCTGATCAACCTGTCGGGCCGCGGCGACAAGGATATCGACTATGTGGTCGAGAAATTCGGCATCGGCGAAACCGACTGAACCCTCGCCGGTCTGACATGAAAAAACCCGCCCGGAAGATCGCCGGGCGGGTTCTGCATTTCTGCGATCTGCGTGATCGATCAGTAACGGTAATGTTCCGGCTTGAACGGGCCTTCAGGGGTCACGCCGATATAGGCGGCCTGTTCCGGGCTGAGCTTGGTCAGCTTGACGCCGATGCGGCCCAGATGCAGACGCGCGACCTTTTCATCCAGATGCTTGGGCAGGATATAGACCTTGTTTTCATACTTGCCGTTGTTCTGCCACAGCTCGATCTGGGCCAGCACCTGGTTGGTGAATGACGCCGACATCACGAAAGACGGATGCCCCGTGGCGTTGCCGAGGTTCAGCAGGCGCCCCTCGGACAGCAGGATGATTCGGTTGCCGCTGGGCATTTCGATCATGTCCACCTGGTCCTTGATGTTGGTCCATTTGTGGTTCTTCAGCGCCGCCACCTGAATTTCATTGTCGAAATGGCCGATATTGCCGACAATCGCCATGTCCTTCATCTCGCGCATATGCTCGATGCGGATCACGTCCTTGTTGCCGGTGGTGGTGATAAAGATATCGGCGTCGCGCACGACATCCTCGAGCAACACCACCTCGAACCCGTCCATCGCGGCCTGCAGCGCGCAGATAGGATCGACCTCGGTCACCTTGACGCGCGCGCCGGCACCCCGCAGCGACGCGGCCGAGCCCTTGCCCACATCGCCATAACCGCAGACGACCGCCGTCTTGCCGGCCAGCATCACGTCGGTCGCGCGGCGGATGCCATCGACCAGCGACTCGCGGCAGCCATATTTGTTGTCGAATTTCGACTTGGTCACGCTGTCATTGACGTTGATTGCGGGAAACGGCAGCAGGCCCTTGCTGACCAGCTCGTACAGGCGATGTACGCCGGTGGTGGTTTCTTCCGACACGCCCTTGATGGCATCGCGCTGTTTGGTGAACCAGCCGGGGCTTTCCTTGAGGCGCTTCTTGATCTGGGCGAAAAGGGCAACCTCTTCTTCCGAGGTCGGCACCTCGATCAGATCGGTTTCGCCGTTTTCAACCCGCGCACCCAGCAGGATATACATGGTCGCATCGCCACCGTCATCGAGGATCAGATTGCAGGTGCCTTCGGGGAATTGAAAGATACGGTCGGCGTAATCCCAGTATTCTTCCAGGGTTTCGCCCTTGATCGCAAAGACCGGCACACCGCTGGCGGCAATCGCGGCGGCGGCGTGGTCCTGTGTCGAAAAGATGTTGCACGAGGCCCAGCGCACATCGGCGCCCAGCGCGACCAGCGTTTCGATCAGCGCGGCGGTCTGGATGGTCATGTGCAGGCTGCCTGCTATGCGCGCGCCCTTCAGGGGCTTGCTGTCGCCATATTCCTCGCGCAGGGCCATCAGGCCCGGCATCTCGGTTTCGGCAATATCCAGTTCCTTGCGGCCAAATTCCGCGAGATTGATGTCCTTGACGATATAATCGGTGTTGTCGGTGGTCACGCCACATTCTCCTTCAAAACACGTTCCGAAGGCCCCATAACACCGGGGCGCAGGCTGGACAATGGCTTTGGTCCCGGCATAGGTTGCAGCCCCGCACATCTTGGGAAAATACCACATGAAACAACCCCGCGCCTGGCAACGCATGCTTTCGGGCCGCAGGCTTGACCTGCTCGACCCCTCGCCGCTGGATATCGAGGTCGAGGATATTGCCCGGGGTCTTTCCTTCCAGGCCCGCTGGAATGGGCAGACACGCGGCGAATACCCCTATTCGGTGGCCGAACATTCGCTGCTGGTCGAGGATCTTTTTCACCGCCTGTATCCGCGCGCGGCTGCGCGTTGGCGGCTGGCCGCCCTGCTGCATGACGCGCCCGAATTCGTGATTGGCGATATGATTTCGCCGGTCAAGGCCGCCGTCGGGCCGGGGTACAAGGCGCTGGACGACCGGCTGATGGCCGCCATTCACCTGCGTTTCGGCCTGCCGGCAACACTGCCGGCAGAGGTCAAGAAAAAGGTCAAGCGCGCCGACCGTATCTCGGCCTGGATGGAGGCAGTGCAGATCGCCGGCTTCGACGAGATCGAGGCAAACCGTATATTCGGCAAACCCGATTCCACCTTGATCGACGGCATGGAAATTCGCCTCAGACCCCCTGCTGATGTGCGCGAGGAATTTCTGGTGCGCTTCGCGCGGCTCTTGACCCTGACCTGACTGGACTCTATCGCGACAACGCGTTTCCCGCTAAACTGTCGCGCGATGACATGAGGAAGAGCAGACAGATCATGCCTATTTTCTTCAGGTTTCTTTTGATCGCCACACTGGCCGTCACATTGAACGCCTGCAGCAAGTTCAAGACCTACAACGGCCCTGAAGTGACCCGCATGGTTCTGATGAAGGGGGAACGCAAGCTGTATCTTCTTCATGGAGACACGACACTGAAAACCTATGATGTCTCGCTTGGCTTTGCGCCCAAGGGCCCCAAGCAGGTCAAAGGCGATGGCCGCACGCCGGAAGGGCGCTATTATATCAACCGTCGCAATCCGAACAGCCGGTATCACCTGAGCATCGGCATCTCTTACCCCAATGCCCGCGATATTGCGCGCGCGCGAAAAATGGGAAAGGATCCGGGCGGAGACATCTTTATCCATGGTGGGCCAATCCGCCTTGCCGATTTCGTCAAGAAAGACTGGACCTGGGGCTGCATCTCGGTCAGCAACCGCGAGATCGAGGAAATCTATGCAATGGTAAAAAACGGCACGGTGATAGACATCTACCCGTGACCGGCCAACAGATCAGTCGCCGAAAACCTGCGTCCACCAGATCTTGCCGCTGGGCTCCTGATACCAAGCTATACCCATATAGCGCGCTTTCGGGTTCATGATGACACTGCGGGTGTCGTTTTCCTCCATCCAGGCGGCAAGGGTATCGACGTCGTTTTCAAAGGTTTCCGAGATGTTTTCACCCAGCAGGCGCCCCTTGTAACCGGCCCGCGCGACCCGATCGATGGGCGAGGATCCATCCGAACCGAAATGCCATGGCCGATTCTGGATCGACATGTCGCGCGAATGGGTCAAGGCCGCCGCCGTCAGCTCGGGCGACAGTTTGACAGGCTCAAGCCCGCTGGCAGTGCGCAGGGCATTGACGGTGTTCAGCATCCGAACCGGAATCTTGGCAGCCTCGCCCTTGGTGATTCTGAATACGGGCGGAAGTGGCTTTCCATCAGGGCCAAGCTGCGGTTTTGTGTCGACGCAGCCGCTCAAAAGAACCAGAATAGCGAAAAGGGCAACAGCCAGGCGTGTCATTTTTGTCATACCATCCGTTAGGAAACCGGAGTCACCTGTATCCGGTTGGGCGGGCCCTTTCAAACCATTGCTGGTTTTACTACAGAAAATAACATCGGTTTGATTTGAAACTGTCTCTTTCGGGCAATAATTTGCCCCTGGTTTCTGGAAGGGTTCATCCACATGACAAAGCGTGACAATACATTCCTTACTCGCAGGGCATTCACCACTGCCTTGGCGGCAGGAATCGGCGCCGGAATGGGTGGATTGCCTCTCGCGGCGCAGGCTCAGGACAAGATCATTCCCGAAGCGGACGTCACCAAGGTGACCCGCCACAATATTTCCAGCTTTTCGACAAAAAACTGGAAGGATTACTTCAAGAACCGGAAAAACGGGGTGATTCTCGTCGATACGGTCGAGCGCGTGCTGCATTTCTGGTCTGAAGACGGTAAAACCTACAAGCTTTACCCCACAAGTGTTCCCTTGACTGAGGATTTGACGCGACGGGGGCGCACCCGAATCGTGCGCAAGGTGGTCGGGCCTTCATGGCGACCGACCCCCGCGATGAAAAAGAGAAACCCGGAATGGCCCGACTTTGTCGGCCCAGGGCCGAACAATCCGCTTGGAACACACGCATTGTATCTTTCTTGGAAATATTACCGGATCCACGGCACCAACGACACAAGAAAGATCGGCAGACGATCCTCTAATGGTTGTATCGGCCTGTACAACGAGGATATTGCCGAATTGTTCAAACTGGCCAAGGTAGGTACACAGGTGTTGCTAATTTAGCGATATTTTGCGAAACCTATCATCGTCCTCGGGACAGAAGCATTGCAATTGCAAATCTTTGCTGCTTAAAAATGGGGACGAGGTACAGTCTTGGGTGCTTGCAGCGGGGTTACATACCTTCCCCAACAATGCGGCAGGCAAAATCTGGAGGAAACAATGAAATCAATCGCTCTCGCAGCTGCTCTTTCCATCGCTGCCACTGCTGCTTTCGCTGGCGGCATGAATCAACCGGTCATGGAGCCGGTCGTCGTTGAACAGCAGGCTTCTTCTTCTTCGGGTGGCGGCGTCATCCTGCCGCTGATCATTCTGCTCGTTCTCGCAGCCGGCAGGTAACAACTGCCAATTTGGCAATACGAAATTCTGGAAGGCAGCGTTTTCAACGCTGCCTTTCGCATTTTCAGGGTTGCGTCTGTTTCAACAGGGCCGCAAGGCCTTCGCGATAGCTGGGATAGATCAGCTTGACCCCCAGTTCGTTCTTGATCCTGTCATTTCTCACCCGTTTTGATTCCGCATAGAAGCTGCGCGCCATCGGCGACATTTCGGCGGTTTCGAAATCCTCGGCCGGCGGAACTGGCAGGCCCAGCAGGTCGGCAGCGCGCCCTATCACATCCTGCGGCGGGGCAGCCTCGTCATCGCAGACATTGTAAATCGCACCGGGGTCAGGTCGTGCGATCGACGCCAGAAGAACCTGCGCGATGTCTTCGACATGGATCCTGCTGAAAACCTGGTTCTGCTTGATGATCCTGCGCGCTGTGCCCGCGCGGATCTTGGCAAAAGGCCCCCTGCCCGGCCCGTATATCCCCGCCAGCCGAAAGATGTGCAGCGGCAACCCGTTGGATGTGGCCAGTTCCTGCCATGCACCTTCGGCCGCGACCCGCCACTGCCCGCGGCGTGTGGCCGGGCTGGGGGGGGTTTCCTCATCCACCCAGCCGCCCTGGTGGTCGCCATAGACCGCGGTGGTGGACAGGTAGCCCAGCCATTGCAGCCCTACACCCCGCTCGGCGATCAGCCCCCCCAATTGCCGCAGCACAGGGTCGCCCTGCTCGTTTGGGGCGATAGACTGCAATATATGCGTCGCCTCTGAAATATCCGGCGCAACATCTGTTCCCGGCCAGATCCTGCCCTCAACCCCCAGATCGCGCATCTCGTCCAGCCTGCTTTCGTCACGCGTGGTCCCGATCACACGCCAGCCGCGTGCCAACAGCTGCCGCGACAAGACCGTCGCGGTATAGCCGTGGCCGAAGATCAACATCACCTTGCGTTCTGTCATGTCAGTCTTCCCTTTCCCTGTCCTTCAACCGCTCGACAGCCCACCGCGCAGCATCGGCAACCGCCTCGTCCGCGTCATCCGTCAGGCTTGCTGCCACATCTGCCAGCGCCAGATCGCCCGAGTTGCCAATAGCATAGAGGACATTCCTGACAAACCTGTTGCGCCCGCTGCGCTTGATCGGAGACCCCGAAAACAGCTTGCGAAACGCGGCGTCATCAAGCATCGCCAAATCGGCCAGACGGGGTGCCTGCAATTCTGGCCGGGCATGGTAACGCACCTCCTGGGCCATTTGCGCAAACTTGTTCCAGGGGCAGGCCGCAAGGCAATCATCGCACCCGTATATGTGGTTTCCCAACAGCGGGCGCAGCTCTTCATCTATGGGGCCGGCATGTTCGATGGTCAGATATGAAATGCAGCGCCGCGCATCAAGTTGATAGGGCGCGGGAAACGCACCGGTCGGACAGACATCAAGGCAGGCGCGGCAGCTGCCGCAATGATCGGCTTCGGCCGTATCGCGTGGCAGATCCAGCGTGGTGAATATACTGCCCAGAAAGAACCAGCTGCCAAGCTCGCGGCTGACCAGATTGGTATGCTTGCCCTGCCATCCAAGCCCGGCCGCCTGGCCCAGCGGCTTTTCCATCACCGGGGCAGTATCGACAAAGACCTTGATTTGCGTTCCCTCCGCCTGCTCGATCAGCCAGCGACCGACGCGTTTGAGCCGCTTTTTCACGATGTCATGGTAGTCACGGTTGCGGGCGTAAATCGAAATCGTTCCCCGATCCGCCATCTTCAGGGTTTCTGTCGGGTCAGTGTCTGCGCCGTAATTTTCGGCCAACATGATCACCGAGCGCGCCTGCGGCCACAACGCGGTGGGATCGCCCCGCCAGTGCATCCGCTCTTCCATCCAGCGCATCTGCCCGTGCCGGCCCTTGGCGACAAAATCCCTCAGCCGCGCTGCCGCATGCGGGATATCGTCGGGCCCGCAAATCCGCATCGACGCAAAGCCCTCTTCCAGGGCTTTGCGTTCCAGCGCCTCGCGCAGCGCCTTCAAAAATCGAGATCCGCGTATTGCGGCGGCTGCGGGAAACCGGGCACATGATCGGCCAGCAGGGAACGGAACGCCGGGCGCGACTTGATCGTTGCATACCAGTCCTTGACGGCGCGGCTGCGGTTCCAGTCCACATCGCTGATGTAATCAAGGCTGGAAAGATGGGCCGCCGCCGCGAAATCGGCAAGCGTCATGCGATCACCTGCCAGCCAGCGCCGTCGTTCAAGCAGCCAGCCCATGTAATCAAGGTGATACTTGATGTTTCGGGCGCCATTCTTGACATTCTTGCTGTCGGGATAGCCCTGCTGGGTAATCTTCTTGTTCACCCGCTCATACAACAGATTTGCGGTCACTTCGCGGTGAAACTTGTCATCAAACCAGAAAACCAGACGGCGCACCTCGGCGCGCTCGGCCGGGGTTTTCGGCATCAAGGGCGGCTCGGGGTGGGTTTCCTCGATATATTCGCAGATCGCACTGCTTTCCGCCAGGATCAGCCCGTTGGCCTTGAGCACCGGCACCTGACCGGCGGGGTTCATCAACAGAAAGTCCTTGCGCTTTTCCCAATAGCGTTCTTCGACCAGCTCGACCTCGATTTTCTTTTCGGCAAGAACCAGCCTGACCTTTCGGCAGAACGGCGACAGGGGGGCGTGGTAAAGGCGGTGCATGTTATATCTGCTCGGTTAAAGGATGCCTTGGTCATGTTTGCCGCGTTGCTAGTTGTTTTTCAACACCCGAAAGCACTGATCGCGCCCGTCGGTGGCAATGGTTCGCGCCCCGTCCATCACCGCGGCCGCGCGCTTGCGCAACGCGGGCGAGGGGCGCGCGGCAGATCGCCTCTTGGGGTCAGGCAGAACAACGGCCAGCCGCGCCGCCTGCGCCAGGGACAGGTCAGCCGCTTCAATTCCGAAATACCATTTCGATGCTGCCTGCACGCCGAAAACCCCCTCGTCGAATTCGACGATGTTCAGATAGACCTCGAGAATGCGCTTCTTGGTCCAGAATGCCTCGATCAACAGGGTTGTTTCGGCTTCCAGCGCCTTGCGCAGCCAGCTGCGGCCGGGCCAGAGAAACAGGTTCTTGGCAAGCTGCTGGCTGATCGTGGATGCCCCGCGCAACCGCTTGCCCCCCTGATCTATCACCTTGCGGATGGCGCCCATGTCAAAGCCCCAGTGCCGACAGAAATTCGCATCCTCTGCCGCCACGACGGCGCGCGCCATATGGGGCGAAATCCGCTCGATGGGCACCCATTCCTGACGGATGCTGCCCAGCCGGTTGGTTTCGGCCAGCATGTAATAATCGGTGGGTGGATCAACGATGCTGAACAGGGCAACCAGGCCGACCTGAATGACGAACAGCACGCCCAGCGCTTTCAGAAACCATCTGGACAGTCTGCGAAGCCGCTCGGCCAGGGAAGGCTTGCGCTTTTTCGACCGTCTGGCCCCCGAGGTTTTTGTTTTTCGTTTTCTCGCCACATGTCAGCTATACGGCCAGACACGCGACGAGAAAAGGCTACAGATGCACCGGATAGATGACATGCGCGATGCGCATCAGGCTTTCCCGGCCCATCTCGCCGGCCAGAACGAAATTCAGCTCGGGCGATCGCCAGGCAAGTGCGCCAACCTTTCCCTTGCGTGAAAAGACGAACGCGCTCTCGCTGCCGCGACCGCGTTCCAGATACAGCGTGACACGCGATCCATCTGCCGCCTGATACATCAGCTGGCCCGCAGGCCCGTCGGTGCCCGGCAACAGGCGACCACCGACCAGTTCAAGGCCCTGGGAGGTCAGGTCGGGAATCGAAATCGGGCTGCCGATGCGTTTTCCAAGCCATACACCAAGATGGTCACGCGCATCGGCCGATACCTCGACGGGGTGGAGCTTTTCCGGCACATATACCCTGTATGCCGCCAGCGCCTGATCGATCTCTGTCGGGGCACCCGTGGGGGCAGTTGCATTGCCCCGCAGGAACCACCCTCCCGCGCCACCAATGGCGATCAACGCGACAACCGCCGCCATGCGACGCAAACCAAACAGGTTTTCGCGGCGCAAGGATGCCCTGACGTTTTCGACACGAAAACGCTCGGGCAGGGGAACATCGGCAAGGGGCGCAAGGGTGTCGTGCAAGGTGTCGCGGATCTCGATATCCTGTTGGACCCGGCGCTTTGCATCCGGATGGTCTTCCAGCCATTTTTCGACCAGCGCGCGGCGATCCTCGGCCATCTCTCCATCGACATAGGCAGTCAGGTCATCTTCACCAACGGGTCTTGTCTTTTGCATCACTTGACCCTCCTCAACCGTTGCGCGGGCGGGGTCTCGACCAGTTCCCGCAGTTTCTTTCGTGCCCGGTTAAGACGCGACATCAGCGTTCCAACGGGTATCTCCATGATCATGGATGCCTCTGCATAGGAAAACCCTTCGACCGAAACCAGCAATATTGCCATGCGCTGATCGTCCGGCAGTGCCGACAGCATTTGCAGCACCTGTTTCAGTTCCATCTTGCCTTCGGCGGCTGCGTCACCGCTGTGCAGGTGGTCCACATCGACACCGTGATCCGTAACCATCCTGACGGCCTTGCGGTGGCCGCTGATATGGATGTTGCGCAGAATCGCAAACAGCCACGGCCGCAGCGGCAGACCGGGCTTGCGCAAGGTCCAGCGGGACAAGGCCCGTTCGACGGTATCCTGCACAAGATCATCGGCATGATCCACATTCCGGGTCAACGCCATCGCAAACCGGCGAAGATGCAGGATGCAGGCCTCGATTTCGTGGTCGCTTTTCATGGTCCGCCTTTTCATCTGTCTGTTCACTATACGCGTTCACACGAAAAAAATTCCCGCAAGAGGGAATAAAACTTGCCGTCAGGCGTAACTGTTCCGTGCAACACGCGCTTTACGCAACAATTCCGCAAAGGGAACTCACATGAAACTCATGATCATTCTGACCGCCGCCACCGTCGCTTTTGCGGGGGCCGCCCATGCCGCCGAAATCAAGACTTCGCCCCAGCCGGCCGGCAATACGGTAACTGTCGATTCGGTCACCATTGATGGTGATGGCTGGCTGGTCATTCACGCGATCAAGAACGGCAAGCCGGTGGTTCCGGCCTCCATCGGTCATGTCGCGATCAAGTCAGGCACCACCGAAAATGTGGTCGTCAAGCTGACCCGCGCGACCAAGCCGGGTGAAAAGCTGCTGCCGATGCTTCATGTCGATCAGGGATATATGGGCGAATACGAATTCCCCGGCGCCGATCATCCGGTGATGAAAGACGGCAAGCCGGTGGTCAAACCCTTGCCGATCAAGTAAAAAACTCTCCCCGGCCAGACGAGGTAAGGATCCGGCCGGGGATTTGCCCATCAGGCAGTCAGGCTTGTCCCTTCATCCGCAAGCGGATGTTCGAGATGCGCAAGCATCTCTTTGGGGCAGACCTGGAGAAAATTCGTCTTTTCTTCATCCCAGTGCATCAATATCTGCTGTGCCCGCGCGCTGCGGGTTTCGCGCAGATGTTCTTCGATCAGGCTGCGCAGCTGTTCTTCCCAGTGATGCGATGCCAGGCGGTTGACGACCAGCGACTCCATGTTGATGTGGTCCTGCGCCTTGCCGTCGGGGTCATAGATATAGGCCATGCCGCCGGTCATCCCCGCGCCAAAATTCAGCCCGATCGACCCAAGGATCACGGCCACCCCGCCGGTCATGTATTCGCAACCGTTCGAGCCGCAGCCCTCGACCACCACCTTTGCGCCCGAATTGCGCACGGCAAAGCGCTCGCCAGCACGGCCATTGGCAAACAGCTTGCCGGCGGTTGCGCCATAGAGAACCGTGTTGCCGATGATGGTGTTTTCCTCGGCCACCAGCGGCGACACCAGTGGCGGGCGCACGACGATGATGCCGCCTGACAGACCCTTGCCGACATAGTCGTTCGCGTCGCCCGATACCTCGATCTTGAGGCCGGGCGCGGCAAACGCGCCCAGGGATTGGCCGGCCGAGCCCGACAGCTTGATCGTCAGGTGATCGGGTTGCAGGTTGTTGCGCATGCCGAAGCGGCGCACGATATGGCTGGAGGCGCGGGTGCCGATGGTGCGGTCGGTGTTGCGCACCGCATATGACAGCTGCATCTTTTCGCCTTCGTTAAAGAACCTCTCGGCGTCCTTGACGATTTCGGCATCCAGCGTATCGGGCACCTCTTGCCGCGGCTTCTTGCGGTCATAGGTGATGTTGTGTCCCTCATCGACCGACAGCAGCATCGGGTTGAGGTCAAGGTCATCCAGATGGGCCGAACCACGGCTGACCTGCGTCAGAAGGTCGGCACGACCGATCACCTCGTCCAGGCTGCGGGCACCGATGCTGGCCAGTATCTCGCGCACCTCTTGCGCATAAAAAGTGATGAGATTCACAACCTTGTCGGCCGTTCCTGTGAACTTCTTGCGCAGGCGTTCATCCTGCACGCACACGCCCACCGGGCAGGTATTGCTTTGACACTGCCGCACCATGATGCAACCCATCGCGATCAGGGCCGCGGTGCCGATGCCGAATTCTTCGGCCCCCATCATCGCGGCGATCACGATATCGCGCCCGGTACGCAGCCCGCCATCGGTGCGCAAAGTTACACGATCGCGTAAATTATTCAGCGCAAGCACTTGATGTGCCTCGGTTAATCCCATTTCCCAAGGCAGGCCGGCATATTTGATGCTGGTCGCCGGGCTGGCCCCGGTGCCGCCATTGTGGCCGGAAATCAGGATCACATCGGCCTTGGCCTTGGCCACACCGGCGGCAATCGTGCCAACGCCGCTGGCCGCAACCAGTTTCACCGTTACCTTTGCTTTGGGGTTTATCTGTTTGAGATCATAGATCAATTGCGCCAGATCTTCGATCGAATAAATGTCGTGATGCGGCGGCGGGCTGATCAATGTCACGCCGGGTGTCGAATGGCGAAGCCGCGCGATCAGCTCGGTCACCTTGATGCCGGGCAGCTGGCCACCCTCGCCGGGCTTGGCGCCCTGGGCCACCTTGATTTCCAGCTCTTCGCAGTGGTTCAGATATTCAGCCGTCACGCCAAACCGGCCCGAAGCAACCTGCTTGATCTTGGCGCTGGGGTTGTCGCCATTGGGCTCGGGCGTGAAATGCGCCGGGTCTTCGCCGCCTTCGCCGCTGTCGGATTTCGCGCCAATGCGATTCATGGCGATGTTCAGCGTCTTGTGTGCCTCGGGGGACAGCGCACCAAGGGACATGCCGGGGGTGACGAAACGCTTGCGGATCGCGGTGATGCTTTCGACCTCTTCCAGCGGGATCGGGTCAAGTTGGGGCTTGAAATCCAGCAGATCGCGCAGGTGGATCGGCGGGTTGGCCCGCATCCGGGCCGAGTATTTCTTCCACAGATCATAGGACGCCTGATCGCAGGCCGATTGCAACAGATGCATCGTCTGCGCGCCCCAGGCGTGCTTTTCCCCCGTGCGGCGTGCCTTGTAGAACCCGCCGATCGGCAGCATGTCGGCCTGCCCCAGCCAGCCCTTGGCATGCACGGCGGAAATCTTGCGCTGGACGCCGGTCACGCCGATGCCTGAAATCCGGCTGTGCATACCGGGGAAATATTCAGCCACCATTGACCGGCTCAGGCCCACGGCCTCGAAGTTCAGGCCGCCGCGATAGCTGGAGATCACCGAGATGCCCATCTTGGACATGATTTTCAGCAGGCCCTGGTTGATGGCGCTTGCATAACGTTCGACCGCGGCATCAAGCGGCCCGTCAAGCAGGCCACGCGCAACACGGTCGGCGATGGAATCCTGTGCCAGATAGGCGTTGACGGTGGTTGCGCCACAGCCGATCAGCACCGCGAAATAATGCGGATCAATACATTCGGCCGACCGCACGTTCAGGGAACAGAAGGTGCGCAGGCCCTTGCGCGTCAGATGCGAATGCACCGCCGACGTTGCCAGAATCATCGGCATCGGCACCTTGTTTTCATCCTGATACTGGTCGGTCAGAATCAGGTGCATGGCCCCGGCGCGCACGGCGTCTTCGGCATCGGCCCGCAGTTTTTCAAGGGCCTGGCGCAGGGCATCATCGCCACCTTCGCGGGCAAAGGTGCAATCCAGCTCGGCCACATCACGACCGAAATGCCTGACCATTTCGTCAAACTTGGCATTCGACACGAACGGGCTTTCAAGGATCAGGATTTCGGTCTGCGAATTATCCTCGTCCAGCACGTTTTTCAGATTGCCGAACCGGGTCTTGAGACTCATCACCCTGTGTTCGCGCAGGCTGTCGATGGGCGGGTTAGTGACCTGGCTGAAATTCTGACGGAAGAAATGCGACAGCGGGCGGTATTGATCAGACAACACGGCCGAGGGCGTGTCATCGCCCATGCTGGCAATGGCCTCTTTGCCGTCTTCGGCCATCGGATGAAGGATCTGTTCCAGCTCTTCAATCGTATAGCCGGCCGCGATCTGGCGCTTGCGCAGTTCCTCGCTGGTGAACATCGCCTTCTCAGAGGCGTTTCCGGTTTCCTTTTCCAGATCGACGATAGAGCCGACCCATTCGCCAAAGGGGCGGGATGCGGCCAGTTCGTCCTTGAGCTCGGCATCATGCAGCAGGCGGCCCTCTTGCATGTCAACGGCCAGCATCTGCCCGGGGCCGAGCGCACCCTTTTCGACGACCGTTGCCTCGTCGGTTGGCACCATGCCAGCCTCGGACCCGGCAATGACCAGGCCGTCGCCCGTGACCACATAGCGCATGGGACGCAGGCCGTTGCGATCGAGCCCGGCGCAAACCCAACGCCCGTCGGTCATGGCCAGTGCGGCGGGGCCGTCCCAGGGCTCCATCACGCTGTTGCAGTATGAATACATGTCCTGCCAGGCCTTGGGCATTTCGGTCGCGCTGTTTGACCAGCTTTCGGGCACCAGCATGGTTTTCGCCATGGGTGCGTTGCGCCCGGCGCGCACCATCACCTCGAACACCGCGTCCAGCGCGGCCGAGTCGGACGAACCCTGCGCCACGATGGGCTTGATGTCTTCGGCGTGGTCGCCAAAGGCGCTTGACGCCATGCGGATCTCGTGGCTTTTCATCCAGTTGATATTGCCGCGCAGCGTGTTGATTTCGCCGTTATGGGCCAGCATCCGAAACGGCTGGGCCAGCCACCATTGGGGGAACGTGTTGGTCGAATAGCGCTGGTGGTAAATGGCAAACGCGCTTTCAAAACGCTCGTCCAGCAGGTCGGGGTAGAAAACGGCGACCTGCTCGGCCAGCATCATGCCCTTGTAGATGATCGAGCGGCAGGACAGCGAACAGATATACAGATCATGCACCTGCGCGGCAGCGGCGGCCTTTTCGATGCGCCGGCGGATGATATACAGTTCGCGTTCGAATGTTTCCTCGTCAACGCCCTTGGCATTGCTGATGATGATCTGCTCGATCTCGGGGCGGGTGGCATTGGCCTTTTCGCCAAGACAGCTGACATCAACCGGCACATGGCGCCAGCCATAGATGCGATAACCCATGCGCAGGATTTCCGATTCGACAATCGTGCGACAGGTTTCCTGCGCGCCCGAATCGGTGCGCGGCAGAAACACCTGCCCAACGGCGATCAGGGTTTCGGTATCCGGCTCGTGGCCGGTGCGGCGGATCTGGTCGTAAAAGAAGTTGACCGGTATCTGCACATGAATACCGGCGCCATCGCCCGTCTTGCCGTCGGCATCAACTGCGCCGCGATGCCAAACGGCCTTGAGCGCGTCGATCCCGTTCTGCACCACCTTGCGCGAAGGCTTGCCGTCGATCGACACCACCAGGCCAACCCCGCAAGAGGCGTGCTCGTCATCAACGCAATACATGCCCTCGCGGGCCAGACGGTCACGCTGTGCCTGATATTCGGCAACCCAGTTTTCATCGAATTTGGTCATGTTTACCGCTCCTTTTGGGCGATGCGGCAACGGGCGGGCCCGCGCCGGAAATTCCGTTCTGTAGCGTCCTATTCAGCCGCAACCGAGGATTTGGCGTTCAGCTTTTGCAAGATGCTGTCAGCGGCTGCGCGACCATCGGCGATGGCCCAGACCACCAGAGACGCACCGCGCACGATATCGCCAATCGCATAGACACCGGGCATGTCGGTCTGGAATGTGCGGAAATCGGCCTTGATCGTGCCCCAGCGGGTAACCGGCAGATCGGGCTGGTTCCACAGGGTGGGCAGGTCTTCGGGCTCGAACCCCAGCGCCTTGATTACCAGATCGGCGTCTTCGGTATAGGTCGATCCCTCGATTTCTTCGGGGCGCTGCCGGCCCGTGGCGTCGGGCGGGCCAAGGCGCATGCGGGCGACCTTTACGCCGGTGACATGATCCTTGCCGACAAACCCCTTGGGCGCGGCCAGCCAGACAAATTCGACGCCCTCTTCCTCGGCATTGCTGGTTTCGCGCTGGCTGCCGGGCATGTTGGCCCGGTCACGACGATACAGGCATTTGACCGAGCTTGCCCCTTGGCGAATTGCCGTGCGCACACAATCCATCGCCGTATCACCACCGCCGATGACCACGACCTTCTTGCCCTCGGCCCACATTTCCCCGCTTTCGATCTCGGGCACTTTATCGCCGAAATTCAATCTGTTGGATGCAGTAAGATAATCTATTGCCTGCACAATACCGCTGAGGCCCGCGCCAGGGCCGCCCAGGTCGCGTGATTTGTAAACGCCCGTCGCAATCAGCACCGCGTCATGGCGGTCGCGAATCTCGTCAAAGCCGATATCCTTGCCAACCTCGCAGTTGAGGCGGAATTCGACACCGCCCTCTTCCAGCTGCCGAACCCGGCGCTGCACCACATGTTTTTCCAGCTTGAAGGACGGAATTCCATAGGTCATCAAACCACCGGCGCGATCATGGCGGTCGTAAACCGTCACTTGCACACCGGCCCGGCGCAACCGGTCGGCCGCGGCCAGGCCACCCGGCCCGGCACCGATGATCCCGACGCTTTCGCTACGCTCAACCCTGGGGGAAATGGGCTTGACCCAACCCTCGTCCCAGGCGGTGTCGGTCAGGTATTTTTCGATCGAGCCGATGGTGACGGTGCCGTGCCCGGCCTGTTCGATCACGCAGTTGCCTTCGCACAGGCGGTCTTGCGGGCATATCCGGCCGGTGATTTCGGGGAAGGTGTTGGTTTCCTGGCTTAGCAGATAGGCCTCTTGCAGCCGATCCTCGGCCGTCATCAACAGCCAGTCGGGAATGTTGTTGTGCAAAGGGCAATGCGCCTCGCAGAAGGGCACGCCACATTGCGAGCAACGGCTTGCCTGTTCTTCGGCTTTCGAGCGGGCAAACTCGGCATAGATCTCGTGATAATCCTTGCGACGCGCCTCGGGGTCGCGCTTGGGCGGCATGTCGCGCCCTACGTCAACAAACTTCAACATCCACTGCTTGGCCATCACGCATATCCCAAATTCCAGACGGAGCTTGGTGATAAACCGTGATTCATCCAATTAAAAGGCAGTAGTGCTGACCTATCGGCGGTTGTTTTGTCGCATTTTGGCAAATTGCCGACGGGTAACAATCGTTAAAGGTCAGTATTGCTGTCGTAAATTGGACTACTGCATCAGCAGCCCCGCCAACGCCAGGCCGCCGACAACAATCCGCCACCAGCCGAACAGCGCATAACCGTGGCGACTGACATAACCCAGAACCCAGCGCACCACGATGACGGCGGCGATAAAGGCGGCGATGAACCCGATGACAATTTCATTGATTGCGCTGGCATCGAGAACATCGCGGTTCTTGTAAAGGTCATAGACAAATGCGCCCAGCATGGTGGGAAGGGACAGAAAGAACGAAAATTCGGCCGCCGACCTCTTGTCGGCCCCCATGAACAGCGAGGCAACGATCGTGGCGCCAGAACGCGAAACCCCCGGAACCATCGCCAACGTCTGCGCAAAGCCGACCGCAAGCGACATGCCCAACGGGAATTTGGTGGCATCATGTATGCGCGGCTTGAGCGGCAGCTTGTCCACGACTACCAGAACGATGCCGCCGAGGATCAGCATGATCGCAATCAGCATCGGGGTTTCAAACAGCACCTTCTTGATGAAATCATGGGCCAGCACCCCGATAAATACCGCCGGCAGAAAGGCGATGGTCACCGACAGAATGAAGCGACGCGATTCCGGGTCTTTATGGGCGGTGCTGAACACCTGCCACAACTTGCCCGCATAAAGCACCAGCAGCGCAAGGATCGAGCCGAACTGGATCACGACCTCGAACGTCTTGCCTGCCGAATGGAACCCCAGGAAATGGCCCGCCAGCAGCAGATGGCCGGTGGAAGACACGGGAATGAATTCTGTCAGACCTTCGAGAATGCCAAGAACCAGCGAAACGATAAGGGTATGATCTGTCATGAATTGTCTTTCAGGCGCAGAACTTAAATATGAAACGCTACGGCGGGCATTACGCCCGCCGCATCTTGGAAGCTGATTCCCGGATGGCCTCGTACTGGCCATGCGGGCGATAACAATAAAGATAGGTTTCCAGGATCCCCTCCATCGGGGTGGGCTCGACACCCAGATCCTCGAGCCCCGGATAATCGCCGGAAACCACATTGTCGTAACGCAGCTGGCGCACCTGATCGCGGGTCAGGATGTTGTTCGTGAACAGCCCCATGCTGGCAGCCTGCGCCATGTCGAAAAACCACGCGTTGATCCGGGCCAGCCAGAACGGCCAGGAAATGACCAGGCGCCGGCGGCGGATCATCTGCAACATCATCTGGATCAGGTTGCGGAAAGGTTCGACCTCGGGGCCGCCCAGCTCGTATATGCCGGCGTCGGCCTGCCCATCGACGGCGCGCATCGCGGCGGCGGCAACATCATCGACATAAACC
>JAUZRU010000071.1 GCA_030950185.1 Paracoccaceae bacterium
GCCTGCATCCTGTTTCTGCCGCAGTTGCACGGCAAGGCGGTGCGCACGGTCGAAGGCGTGTCCCTGCCCGACGGTAACCTGCATCCGGTGCAAAAGGCGATGGTCGAACATCACGCCAGCCAGTGCGGTTTCTGCACGCCGGGGATCGTGATGTCCCTGACCACGGCCCATGCCCAAGGAACGGACGATTTCGATGACGTACTGGCCGGCAATCTGTGCCGCTGCACGGGCTATGCCCCGATCATCCGCGCGGCCCAGGCTGCCCATGATGCCCCCGTGCCGGAATGGGCGCAGGACGATATCGACAAGCTACGCGCGCTGAAAGGCGGGGACGACAACAATGCATACCGCCCGCAGGATCTCGACCAGTTCGCCGCGTGGTATGCCGACAACCCTGATGCCACCCTGATTGCCGGTGCAACCGATGTCGGGCTGTGGGTCACCAAGCGGCTGCTCGATCTGCCCAAAGTCTGTTTCCTTGGCGGTATCAAGGAATTGCAGCGCATTGAGGAACGCGACGATCACCTCTGGATCGGGGCAGGTGTCAATCTGAACGACCTGCGCGATTTCATCGCCCCCTTCCACCCTGATTTCGCCGAACTGATCCGTCGCTACGGGTCGATACAGGTGCGCAATGCGGCGACCATCGGCGGCAATATCGCCAATGGCTCGCCCATCGGCGACGGCCCGCCTGCGCTGATCGCGCTGGGCGCCACACTGCATCTGCGGCGCGGAAATGACCGGCGTTCGATCCCGCTTGAGGATTTCTTTGTCGCCTATGGCAGGCAGGATCGACAGGCGGGCGAGTTCGTCGAGGGGGTTTCGATCCCGCGGCAGCCGGACGACCTGAAATGCTATAAGATTTCCAAACGGTTCGATCAGGATATCTCGGCGCTGTGCGGCTGTTTCAACATCAACGTTGACCAGGGCCGCGTCACCAGCGCCCGCATCGCCTTTGGCGGCATGGCTGCAACGCCGAAAAGGGCCCTGGCCGTCGAGGCGGCCCTTGTCGGCAAGACCTGGAACGAGGCCACCATCCGCGCCGCCCTGCCCGCCTTTGCCGACGACTTTGCCCCGATTTCCGACATGCGGGCATCGGGCGAATACCGGCTGACCACAGCACAAAACCTGCTGTGGCGCGCCTATCACGAAAGCCGGCCCGACCACGGCCCGACCCGTGTGCTGGAG
Organism: Paracoccaceae bacterium; assembly: GCA_030950185.1. GTDB lineage: Bacteria > Pseudomonadota > Alphaproteobacteria > Rhodobacterales > Rhodobacteraceae > UBA5972. The sequence continues at coordinate 1,189 of JAUZRU010000071.1, forward strand.
GTGCAGCCATGAGCATCAACAAACCCCTGCCCCATGACGCGGCCCGGCTGCATGTCACAGGTGCAGCCCGCTATACCGACGACCTGCCGACACCTGCAAACACCCTGCATCTGGCCTTTGGCCTGTCGGAAATCGCCTGTGGCGTAATCCGGTCGATCAACCTCGATGCGGTGCGCGCAGCCCCCGGCGTGGTTGCGGTTCTGACCGCAGACGACCTGCCCGGTGAAAACGACGTTTCCGCCGCCGCCCATGACGAACCGCTGTTGTCGGACGGCAGCATCCATTATGTCGGCCAGCCGATCTTTCTGGTGATTGCGGGCAGCCACCTGGCAGCACGCAAGGCGGCGCGGCTGGCGGTGGTCGAATATGACGAACTGCCCGCCCTGCTGAGCATCGACGACGCAATCGACGCAGACAGCCGTTTCGAGGAGCCGTTGCAATTCCTCAAGGGCGACCCGGACAGTGCCATCGCCTCGGCCCCGCACAAGCTCGGCGGACGGGTCGAAATGGGCGGGCAAGAACATTTCTATCTGGAAGGCCAGGTCGCGCTGGCCATGCCGCAGGAAGACGGCGACATGCTGGTGCATGCCTCGACCCAGCATCCCAGCGAGATACAGCACAAGGTGGCCGAGGCACTGGCCATGCCCTTTAACGCGGTGCGCGTCGAAACACGGCGCATGGGCGGGGGCTTTGGCGGCAAGGAAAGCCAGGGCAACGCGCTGGCGGTGGCCTGTGCGGTGGCCGCGCGTCTGACGGGACGGCCCTGCAAGATGCGCTATGATCGCGACGACGACATGATCATCACCGGCAAGCGCCATGAGTTTCGTATCGAATACCGTGTTGGTTTCGATGACGAGGGGCGCATCCTGGGCGTGGATTTCACCCAATATGCCCGCTGCGGCTGGGCGCAGGACCTTTCGCTGCCGGTGGCCGATCGTGCCATGCTGCATGCCGACAACGCCTATCACCTGCCCAATGCGCGGATCGTTTCGCACCGCTTGCGCACGAATACCGTGTCGAACACCGCCTATCGCGGCTTTGGCGGCCCGCAAGGCGTGCTGGGGATCGAGCGCGTGGTTGACCACATCGCGCACGCGCTGGATCTTGACCCCCTGGTCGTGCGGCAACGAAATTTCTATACCTCTTTCAGCAAGCTGCGGGACGGCCACCACCCCCAGACCACGCCCTATCATCAGCAAATCGAGGATTCGATCATTGACGAGCTGGTCGCCGCGCTGGTCGAGAAATCCGACTATCACGCCCGCCGCAAGGCGATTGCCGACTGGAACGCGCGAAGCCCTGTCCTGAAAAAGGGCATCGCGCTGACGCCGGTGAAATTCGGCATCTCGTTCACGCTGACCTTTCTGAACCAGGCGGGCGCGCTGGTGCATGTCTATTCGGATGGCTCGATCCACCTGAACCACGGCGGCACCGAGATGGGCCAGGGCCTGTTCACCAAGGTCGCGCAGGTGGCCGCCGAATCCTTTGGCCTGCCGCTGGAGGCCATCAAGATCACCGCAACAGATACCGGCAAGGTGCCCAATACCTCGGCCACCGCGGCAAGCTCGGGCTCCGACCTCAACGGCATGGCGGTCAAGGCGGCCTGCGACACGCTGCGCACACGGATTTCCGATTTCCTGCGGGATCATTTCAAGACACCGGAATCGGATGTCACCTTTGCCGACGGCATGGTGCGCGTGGGCAACCATGAACTGACCTTTGCCGAGGTCGCGCAGCTGGCCTATCAGAACCGGATTTCGCTGTCCTCGACCGGGTTTTATGCAACTCCCGACATCCAGTGGGATCGCGTCAAGGGCCGCGGCCGCCCGTTCTATTATTTCGCCTATGGCGCCGCAGTGACCGAGGTGGTGATCGACACCCTGACCGGCGAAAATCGTATCTTGCGCACCGATATCATCCATGATGTGGGCAGGTCTCTGAACCCGGCGCTGGATATCGGCCAGATCGAGGGCGGCTATGTGCAGGGCGCCGGCTGGCTGACCACCGAAGAGCTGGTCTGGGATGACAAGGGCCGGCTGACGACACATGCCCCCTCGACCTACAAGATCCCGGCGTGCTCGGACCGCCCGCGCATCTTCAACGTGGCGCTGTGGGAAGGGGCCGAGAACCGGGCCGATACGATCTATCGTTCAAAGGCGGTGGGCGAGCCCCCCTTCATGCTGGGCATTTCGGCCTTCATGGCACTGAGCGACGCGCTGGCGACCTGCTCGGGCGGCGCCTATCCGGCACTTGACGCCCCGGCCACCGCAGAACGCATATTGATGACGCTGAAACGCCTGCAAGGCGGAGGGGCTGGATGAGTTTCGACCCCGCCCTTCTTGCCTCGGCCATCGACCGGCTTGGCCCGGTGATCCGGGTCGTGGTTGCCGAAATCCGCGGCTCGACCCCGCGCGAGGTCGGGGCGGCCATGCTGGTTGGCGCAGACGGGCAAGAGGGCACGATCGGCGGCGGTACACTGGAATACCGGGCAAGTCTTCGGGCCCGCGAGATGCTGAAAGCAGGCCAGAACGGCCCGATGTTGCGCAAGGTCCCCCTTGGCCCCGAGCTGGGCCAGTGCTGCGGCGGGGCTGTCACCCTTTTGTTTGAACATTTCGACGCTGACCGGATCGCGACCATCGCGGATGAGGTGGCAGACAGCGGGCTTTTCCGCCGCCCCGTCACGGCCGACGCAGCAGCCACCCCGCCGCGTGGCCACGGGCTGGTTTCGGGCTGGATGATCGAACCCCTTGCGCCAAAGGCGCCGCATGTCTGGATCTATGGCGCCGGCCATGTCGGCCGCGCGCTGGTAAACGTGCTGGCGCCATTGGGCGCGCGCATCACCTGGGTTGATACCGCACAGGAACGCTTTCCCGACGACACCTCGGCACAGGTGACCACGCTGGTGGCGGCCAAGCCTGCGCATGTGGTGCGATATGCCGACCCGGATGCGCACCATCTGGTGATGACCTATTCCCACGCAATGGATCTGGAAATCTGCCACGCGCTGCTGGGCCACGCATTTGCCAGTGCCGGGTTGATCGGCTCGGCCACCAAATGGGCGCGTTTTCGCAACCGTCTTGCCGCGCTGGGCCATACAGGCCAACAGATCGAACGCATCACCTGCCCGATCGGCATTCCCGAACTGGGCAAGGCACCGGAATTCGTTGCCTTGGGGGTGGCGACCACGCTATTCAGGGAAATCGCCGCCAGCAAGAGGGGCACGCAACACGACAGGGAGATCGCCAGTTGACCACGCTTCTTTCTCTACAGGGGCTGACCAAGGCCTATCCGGGCGTCGTTGCCAACAACAATGTCAGTTTCGACATCGAAGAAGGGCAGATCCACGCCCTTCTGGGGGAAAACGGCGCCGGAAAATCGACACTCGTCAAGATGATTTATGGCCTTGTGCGCCCCGACAGCGGGCACATGACGCTATCGGGCCAGCCATACCAGCCGCATGAACCGCGCGAGGCCCGCGCCGCCGGCGTTGCCATGGTGTTTCAGCATTTCTCGCTGTTCGACGCGCTGACGGTGGCGGAAAACATCACGCTGGGCATGGAAAACGCCCCGCCGCGGCGCGAGCTGTCCAAGCGCATCCGCGATGTCTCGACCGCATATGAGTTACCTCTGGACCCGGATGCAATCATCGGCGACCTGTCGGTTGGCGAACGCCAGCGGGTCGAGATCATCCGCTGCCTGTTGCAGGAACCGAAACTTCTGATCATGGACGAACCCACCTCGGTGCTGACCCCACAAGAGGTGGAAATCCTGTTCAAGACGCTGAACCGCCTGGCGGGCGAGGGAACGGCGATCCTGTATATCTCGCACAAGCTGGAAGAAATCCGCACGCTTTGCCACCACGCAACCATCCTCAGGCAAGGCGAGGTCGTGGGTGAATGCGACCCCACCCAGCAGACCGCGCGCAAGCTGGCCGAAATCATGGTAGGCCAGACACTTGCCACCCCGCAGCGCAAGACGCACAGCCCGGGGGATACGGTTCTTGAAATCACCGGCCTCAGCGCAAAATCGGAAAACCCCTTTGGAACGGACCTCAAGAACATCAACCTCGCCGTGAAGGCGGGCGAGATCATGGGCATTGGCGGCGTTGCCGGTAACGGGCAGGACGAATTCCTGCTGGCGCTAAGCGGCGAGACTTTGGTCGAAAAGACGATGATCCGCGTCGATGGCGTGGATGCCGGCGACCTGACGCCGAATGAGCGACGTGAACTGGGCCTGCTGACAGCACCTGAAGAACGCCTTGGCCACGCGGCCGCTCCCAACATGTCATTGGTCGAAAACGCGCTGATGACCGGCAATGTGCGCCAAAAGCTGTCAAGCAACGGATTCATCAAATGGGGCGCGGCACGAAAATTCGCCGACAGGATCATAAAGGAATTCGACGTGCGCACCCCCACCGCCCGCAACTCGGCCAAATCGCTCTCGGGCGGCAACCTGCAGAAATTCGTGATCGGGCGCGAGGTCTTGCAAAACCCCCGTGCCCTTGTTGTCAACCAGCCCACCTGGGGTGTCGATGCCGCTGCTGCCGCCGCGATCCGTCAGGCGCTGATGGATCTTTCGGCCGAAGGGGCGGCGGTGATCGTCATCAGCCAGGACCTGGACGAGCTGCTTGAGGTCTCGGACAGGCTGGCAATTCTGCATGTGGGAAATCTTTCGGAACCACGCGCGACAACGGAACTGACGATGGAACAGATCGGCCTGATGATGGGCGGCATGGAGGCACAGCATGTTTCGGCTTGAGGCAAGACCACAATCATCCGCCTTCTGGACGGCAATCACCCCGGTTCTGGCAGTCGTCGCCACCATGATCGCCGGCGGGTTGATGTTTGCCGCACTGGGCAAGGATCCGCTGGCATCCATCCGCATGATCTTCTGGGATCCGCTGATGGGTGAATACGCTTTTTATTATCGCGGGCAACTGCTGACCAAGGCCGGCCCCTTGATCCTGATCGCGATCGGCCTGTCCGTCGGCTTTCGCGCC
>JAUZRU010000072.1 GCA_030950185.1 Paracoccaceae bacterium
CACGCCGGCATCCATCATCGACAGCGACGATCCGCAGACCGTGGCCATCGAGCTTGATCCGTTCGATTCGGTGATCTCCGAGACCAGCCGGATCGTGTAGGGAAACTCGGTCGGGGCCGGCAGGACCGCCTGCAGCGCCCGCCAGGCCAGCTTGCCATGGCCGATCTCGCGACGGCCCGGGCCCATCATCCGGCCCGCCTCGCCCACCGAATAGGGGGGGAAGTTGTAGTGCAGCAGGAAGTTCGACTTGTAGGTGCCGTTCAGCGCGTCGATCATCTGTTCGTCATCGCCCGTGCCCAGCGTGGTGATGACCAGCGCCTGGGTTTCGCCACGGGTGAACAGGGCGGAACCATGGGTGCGCGGCAGAACCTGCACCTCGGCGCTGATCGGGCGCACGGTGGTCAGGTCGCGCCCGTCGATGCGCTTGCCGGTTTTCAGGATATCGCCACGCAGGACCGAGGACTCCAGCTTCTTGAAGCAGGCGCCAAGATTGGGGTCTTCGCGGTCCTCTTCGCTCAGCTGTTCGATGATGCTGTCACGCGCGGCCGAGATGGCCGCCTGACGTTCCTGCTTGTCGGTAATGGCGAAAGCGGCACGCATGGCCTCTTCGCCGGCGGCCTGTACCCTGGCATACAGTTCCGAATAGTCGGCGGGCTGAAAGTCGAACGGCTCTTTGGCCGCGTCTTCGGCCAGGTCGATGATCATGTCGATCACCGGCTGCATGGCGTCATGGCCGAACTGGACGGCGCCCAGCATTTCGTCTTCCGACAGCTCGTAGGCCTCGGATTCGACCATCATCACCGCGTCCTTGGTGCCGGCAACGACCAGATCAAGGCGCTGCTCGGGATTTTCACGCAGTTTGTGCATGTCGTCCACCGACGGGTTCAGCACATATTCGCCGTTGACATAGCCGACGCGGGCACAGCCGATCGGGCCCAGGAAGGGGGCGCCGGAAAGCGTGAGCGCGGCCGAGGCGGCAATCATGGCAACGACATCGGGGTCGTTTTCCAGGTCATGCGACAGAACCGTGCAGATCACCTGGGTTTCGTTCTTGAAACCGGGCACGAACAGCGGGCGGATCGGACGGTCGATCAGGCGCGCGGTCAGCGTTTCCTTTTCGGTCGGACGTGCCTCGCGCTTGAAGAACCCGCCGGGGATCTTGCCCGCGGCATAGTATTTTTCCTGATAGTGCACGGTCAGAGGGAAGAAATCGAATCCCTCTTTCGGTTTTTTCTCGTACACGACGGCGCACAACACCGAGGTTTCGCCAAGGGTGGCGACAACGGCGGCATCCGCCTGGCGGGCAATCTTGCCCGTTTCAAGTGTCAGTGTTTCACCACCCCACTCGATTGACTTCTTGTATTCCTTGAACATTTCTTATCCTTGCATATGGCCCTGCCCCCTGGCAGGCGCCACGATAACATGGGCCGTGTGCCCATGGATCCCCGGTTACATCATCATCCTGCCAGACCCGTGGGATCATTTCGGGCCCGGCCTTCGGACGTCTGCGTCCGTCTTTATATGGGGTCGGACGCGTATTCCCCAATATGCAAGGCGCGCCCCGCAAGGCGCGCCCTGTATTTCTAGCGGCGGATGCCGAGGCGTTTGATCAGGTCCTGATAGCGGGCCTCATCCTTGCCTTTGACGTAATCGAGCAGCTTGCGGCGCTGGGCCACGAGTTTCAGCAGGCCACGACGGGAATGGTTGTCCTTCTTGTGAACCTTGAAATGCTCGGTCAGGGTCGAGATGCGCGAGGTCAGGATTGCAACCTGTACTTCGGGCGAACCGGTGTCGCCTTCATGGGTGGCATATTCCTTGATCAGCTGCGCTTTCAGCTCGGGTGTAATCGACATCGGGGTCTCCTTCGTAAGGTTGGAATGGATGGCACAAGCCGGGATGTCGTCCAGCAGGGCCCGTGGAGGTCTCTCCCGAAAGTAAATTCGGGCGATGCGCGCGTATAGGGGAATTTTTGGCAAAAGGAAAGGGGAAAGCTGCGGTTGCGTTGTCCGGCTTGGGATTGCCTGCCCGGCTGGTGGCAATATTGCGCCCAGCTTGGTGCGTGGTTCGTCTGGAAGAGCAGGGGGAAGAAGCGGATTGTTTTCCTTGTATGGACAATATCAGGCATGCGGAAAATTGAGGCAAATTTGGGGCCAATCGGTCTAAAAATCGCTGTATTAACATGTTATTAATGGCTTGTTGTCGTTGCGTAAGGGGGGGTGTCATTTTACCATACCCTTGGAACGGGAACCCCGAAGGCCGGCAGTGTCTGGGGCCGCTGTCAGCATGATCCAAATGGATATTGGGCTTTTGCCCGAACGGATAGGTGGACTGGAGGTTCGAAATGCTGTCATTGCTGACTTTGCCTTCTTTTGGGGGACCGCGCGTCCGAACAGGTTGGGGTGCCCGCCTGTGGCCTCTGGTTCAGGCCGGCTACCATGCGCCTGACCGAAAACTGCGGCTTGTCAGCAACCGCCGGGCACTTGAATTCCGATGCGGCGACCGGATCAAGGGTTTTGATCCTGACCGCGACTATATTGAAATCGGCATTTTCCGGGATGAGCCACATCCGAGGATCGCCGTCGAGGAAAGGCCCCAGATCTGTGGTGTCAGGGTGTTGATGAACGATACCGTGATTGCCGACATCATGGGCGTTCGCGAGCTTGACACTGGCCGGATCGTGCTTGTTTCCCTCTGAGGCAGGATCCGCGATCAGCCCGATGCACTTTGCCTTGCCGTTACAGGCCAGGGCATCGGCTGCACCGCATAGCCGATATAGAGCGGGTGTTTGGGGTGCCCGGCCTTTGATAACCCCAGATGTTTCAACGGCAGACCGGTTGCGCGCAGCAGCGCCTCGACCTGGGGGCCGCGGTCCAGATGCGCGCCATGGGTGCCCCATGCGCAGATGACGTCATCTGCCCAATGCGCGGCTTCGAGGATGGCGGTGTTGTTGTCCGGGCCGACCGGGTCATGGGCGGCACGCATGTCGCGCGGGTCGGTGGCGCGCCAGGCAAATATGTTGGTCACACGAAAGGCGCCGAAACCCAGCGCGCGGGCGCGGCGTTCGCAGCGTTCCACAGTGGGATCATTCTGCATCTCGGTTGCTGTTGACGGGTTCAGCATGACGAATGTCACGCGCCGCCCGGTCGCATCCCAGATGCGGGTCAGGGCATAGCGATAGCGCTCGCAATCCGAATAGATTGCGGTGCTGGCGGCGTCGCCTTTCTGGTGGGTGCGGGTGATCATGTTGGCGCGCCTCAACCTTCTGGCGTCACGATCACCCGTTTCGGGTGCAACTCGCCCGCGCGGTAGACGCCGATGGCAACCGCCCGCCCGTCAAGCGAGGCCCAGGCCTCGTCGCCATATTCCACGTCCGAGCTCAGCACCATGCCTGGGTTGCCGTTGCGCATCCTTGCGGCGCCCTCGACCGTGGTGCGCAGCTCGGGCAGGTCCGCGAGGCCCGTTTCCAGCGGCAGCAGATACTCGTCAAGTTCCGGTGATTTCGCCAGTTCGTCCAGCAATGTGACCGAAATCCCGTCTTCGGCGTCGAACGGCCCCGACCAGATGCGCCGCAATTCGTTGACATGGCCGAAACAGCCCAGCGCCTCGCCCAGATCGCGGGCGATGGCGCGCACATATCCGCCCTTGCCACAGACCATTTCCAGCACCACATGGTCGGCATCGGGCCGGTCGATGAAATCAAGCGATTCCACCCACAGGGGACGGGCCTCGATCACAGGATCGTCGCCCTCGCGGGCCAGCTTGTAGGCGCGCTGCCCGTCGATCTTGACGGCGGAAAATTTCGGCGGCACCTGCATGATGTCGCCCTTGAAAGGCTCCAGCGCGGCGCGGATTTCGTCATCCGTGGGGCGGCTGTCGCTGGTTGCGATCACCTCGCCTTCGGCGTCGTCGGTATTGGTCGCCTGCCCCAGCCGCACGGTGAAACGATAGGCTTTCAGCGCATCGGTAATATAAGGCACGGTCTTGGTCGCTTCGCCAAAGGCGATGGCCAGCACCCCGGTTGCGTCGGGGTCAAGCGTGCCCGCGTGACCCGCCTTGCGCGCGTCAAGGGCCCAGCGGGCCTTGTTCACGACGGCGGCCGAGGTCACGCCCGCGGGCTTGTCAACGATCAGCCAGCCGGAAATGTCGCGGCCCTTCTTGCGGCGTCTTGCCATGTCTCAATTCTCCTTGCGCGGGGCAGGGCCCCAATGGGCGCGGCTGCGGGCCCAGATTTCGGCGTCTTCGGGGTAGGTTGCCAGAACTGCGGCGGCAATTTCCGGCGTCAGGATCTGTGCGCGGCTCAGCGGCTTGGGCGATGTGTTGCGCTCGCGCACGGCCTGCATCCTGTCTGCAATGTCGGGGATCAGCGGCGCCAGAACCCGTGGCAGTTGCCAGCCCAGCCCGTCAAGGGTGATCAGGCGCAGGTCGATCCCTTGCGCCTGTGCCAACCGCACCGACTGGCGCTGCCAGTGGGGGTTGACCTTTTCGTTGGTCTTGCCGTCGAGATTGGCCGCAAACCATTCCAGCGCCTTCAGGCAGTTGCGGCGGTGGGTCTCGATATCCAGATCGGGGCCTGTTTCCAGCCCGGCCTGCGCGACCAGCAGGTCATGCATCCATTTGTCCTGTGGCCGGCGGAAGGTCACCAGCTTGTCGAAATAGAGCGACAGAAAGCGGTCGATGGGGTCGCGGATCACCGCAAAGGCATAGGGCGAGCCCTGGATTGCCTCGCGCGGCACCAGGGTTGCCTTGGGCAGGTCCTCGTCATGGGCGTGGATATTGGCGCTGTCGGGGTGCAGCGCATCGTGATCAAGATACCAGATCAGATTGCGCAGGAAGGTGCAGCCGCATTTGGCGATCACCAGATAGAACAGAGGATAGCGATTGGTGGTATAGAACACGCGCCCCGCGCCCGGTTTCCTGCGCGGGGTGCCTGTAAACCAGGCGGGCACGGCCTCAGCCGTCATCATCGCCTCGTTCAAGGTCGCGCCTGACGCGATCCTGCGACAGCAGGCGGCGGGTTTCATCCATCTGGTCAAAGGTGGTGTCGCGCACGAAACGCAGCTCGGGCGAAAATTTCAGGTGGATTTCCCGGTTCAGCGCGCGGCGCAGCTCGTGCTTGTGGCGGGCAAGGGCGGTGATGGCCAGTTCGACCTGCTGGCCGCCCAGCGGCATCACATGGGCGGTTGCCACGCGCAGATCCGGGCTCATCCGCACTTCGCCGACGGTGATCGACAGGCGGTCGATTTCGGGGTCGTGCAGCTCGCCCCGGTTCAGGATGTCGGCAAGCGCGCGGCGGATCACCTCGCCCACGCGCAGCTGGCGCTGGCTGGGGCCCGAACTGTTCTGGTTGTGGCGTCTGGTCATCTGTTGCTGTCCTCTTTGGTGCCGATCTATGCCACCGACAGTGATGTTGCAACCGGCCACGCGCTCGGCCTATGGTCTGGCGAGTATTTTTCAGCCTGACGGAGCAAATGAAATGGGTGACTTGCCGGCAATCGCGGTCGTGGGGGCCTCGGGGCGCATGGGACAGATGCTGATCCGCACGATCGAGGCCAGCGACAAGGCGGTGCTGGCCGGTGTGACCGAACGCGCGGGCCATGAATGGGTGGGCCGCGATCTGGGCCTGTGCATGGGGGGGGCGGAAAACGGGATCGTCGTATCCGACGATCCTCTGGAGGTTTTTGCAAAGGCGCGTGCCGTGATCGATTTCACCGCGCCAGCGGCGACGTTGGAACACGCAGTTCTGGCAGCTCAGGCGCGTCTCGTGCATGTGATCGGCACGACGGGTTTTTCGGAAGAACAGATTGCCAGGCTGGGCCCGGCCGCGCGTCACGCGGTGATCATCCGTGCCGGCAACATGAGCATGGGCGTCAACCTGCTGGTGCAGCTGACGCGCCAGGTTGCGGCGGCGCTGGACGAGGATTTCGATATCGAGGTGGTCGAGGCCCATCACCGCCACAAGGTCGATGCGCCCTCGGGCACGGCCCTGATGCTGGGCGAGGCCGCGGCCGAGGGGCGCGGGGTGCACCTGGCGGATGTGGCCGATCGCGCGCGCGACGGCATCACGGGGCCGCGCGAGCGCGGGCATATCGGATTTTCTGCCATCCGCGGTGGCGACATCGTGGGCGAACATGACGTGATCTTTGCCGCAGACGGCGAACGCATCATCCTGCGCCATGTCGCCACCGACCGCGCCATTTTCGCGCGCGGTGCGCTGAAGGCCGCGCTTTGGGGGCTGGATCGCAAGCCCGGCGAATATGACATGCTGGATGTTCTGGGGCTGAAGGGCTGAACGGGATTTTCGCAGAAAATCCCGTGCCTCCGGCGGGAGTATTTGGGCAAAGAAGAAGGGGGGCGGCGCCGTTTCTAGAAATCGGTCGCGATGCCTTTCTTTTCCCAGTCGCCATAGCGGATGGGCTCGGGGCCGTCGCGCCCGCCCAGCTCGGGCGGCAGGTCGGGGGATTTCATTTTCCTGCGGCGCTCTTCGGCTTCCTTGAGCGCGCGGATCGCCTCGGGTGGCAGGTCTTTGTCTGTGTCGCTCATCGGGTGTCGCTTCCTTGCTCTTGCGCGTGCCTTGTTATACGCCGCATCAACGAAACGGCAAGAAGGGAACGCATGATGTCAGGCAAGGCCAATGCCCAGGGGGTGGCCCCGCGGCTGGCGGCGACGCAGCTGCTGCATGCCGTTCTGTTTGAAAGGCGGTTGCTGTCGGATGTGGTGTCGGGGTCGCGTTCGCCGCTTGCGCGTCTGAACCCGGCCGAGCGCGCGCGCGCGCAGTCTCTGGCCATTGGCGTTTTGCGCAATCTTGCCGGGCTGGATGAGGTGCTTGACCGTTTTCTGGAAAAGGCGACCCCGCCCAAGGTGCGCAATACCTTGCGTCTGGCTGCCTATGAGCTGCTGGTGGATGGCGCGGCGGCGCATGGCGTGGTGAATGCGGCGGTCGAGATCGTGCGCGGCAGCGCCAAGGCGGGCCGGCTGGCGGGGCTGGTCAATGCGGTTGCGCGCAAGCTGGCCGACCAGGGGCCGGCAATCTGGCAGGGGATTGGGCCGCAGCCGCTGCCCTCGTGGCTGGCCAAGCCGGTTGTGCGGCATTACGGCAAGGATGCATTGGCGGGTATCGAGGCAGCCCACGCAGCAGGTGCCCCGGTCGATCTGACGCTGAAGAACCCCATGGAGGCCGATCATTGGGCCAAGGTGCTGGACGCGCGGATCCTTCCGACCGGCAGCCTTCGCCTGCCGGCACGCCCGCAGGTTTCGGCCCTTCCCGGCTATGCCGAGGGTGCCTGGTGGGTGCAGGATGCCGCCGCTGCGTTGCCGGCCCGCCTGTTGGGGGATGTGGCCGGCAAAAGGGTGCTGGATCTTTGCGCGGCACCTGGCGGCAAGACGATGCAACTGGCTGCGTCCGGGGCGGATGTGACCGCGCTTGACGTGTCCCCCAGGCGGGTGAAAAGGGTGCAGGAAAATCTGCAACGCACAAAGCTGGCGGCTGAGATTGTTGTTGCGGATGCGCTGGAATATGAGCCCCCCGAACGGTTTGATGCGGTCTTGCTGGACGCGCCCTGTTCGGCGACCGGCACCATTCGCCGGCACCCGGATCTGCCCTTTGTCAAGGCTGGCGCCGATCTGTCGGAGCTGTTCGTATTGCAGGAAAAGCTGATTGACGCGGCATGCGGGTTGCTGAAACCCGGCGGCCGGCTGGTCTATTGCACCTGCAGCCTGTTGCCGCGCGAGGGCGAAGAACAGGTCGCGCGGGCACTTGAACGTCTGCAAGGGCTGGAAATTCTCGACCCGGATACGCTGCCCGCAGGGATTGACGAAAGCTGGCGTGCCGATGTCGGCGGCTGGCGATTGCGGCCCGATTACTGGCCCGAAATCGGCGGCATGGATGGTTTTTACATGGCCATGCTGACCAGAAAGTGATGTTTTTGGCCACAAGGGCCGTGCCGGATGACAGCCGGGCCAGTCGTGTCTATGCTGGGTTTTACAAAAAACATGAGGATCGGCAGTATTCGATGGGAGAAGCTGGTTTGGCCGGAAAGGCGCTGATCGAACGCCTCAGGCTTGCATGGCATCGGGCCGTCAGCAGGCTTTTCGCCCGTCTGGGCGGGTTTCGGCGGCACATGACGGCCTTTGTTTCCCAGCCGGAACCGATATCCATTGGCTCTTATGCCAAGGGCCGCCAGCTTATGGCGGGCAATTTCATGTTCGCCGGATATCTGGTTCACACAAGTTCCGCGTCGATATGGGAAATCAACCGCCCGGACCGCGAATTTGATGCCGCGCTGCAGGGATTTGCCTGGCTCGACGATCTGGCCGCGGTTGGTGATCGCGACTCTCGTCTGCTTGCACAGCAATGGGTGTTCGAGTGGATTGACCGGTTCGGTCGGGGCAGGGGGCGTGGGTGGGAACCCGAGCTCGTGGGAAGACGGACCATCAGGTGGATCAATCACGGGATCTTCCTGATGAAGGGGCTGGACGACAGGCGGCGGAAGCGGTTTTTTGCGTCTCTGGCAAGGCAGGCCGTCTATCTTTCCCGACGGGCTGGGGCAGCGCCCGCGGGGTTGCCGCGGTTCGAGGCATTGACAGGTCTGGTCATTGCGGGGCTTTCCCTGGAAGGGCTGGGCCACCTGGCGGGGCCGGCCATGAGGGCCATTGGCGAGGAATGCGCGCGCTGCATTGATGTGCAAGGCGGGATCCCGTCCCGAAACCCCGAAGAGCTCATGGAAATCTTTACCCTGCTGAACTGGGCCGCCTCGGCGCTGGGCGAGGCCGGGATGGTCCCCCAGAGGGGCCATCTGGAAGCGATTGAGCATATCGCGCCCACCCTGCGCGGCCTGCGGCATTCGGATGGCTCTCTTGCGCGGTTTCACGGGGGCGATGCCGGTGCCGAGGGGCGGCTTGATCATGCGCTGGCCGCCTCGGGTGTCAGGGGGGCATCGAAGGCCGAGCGGGTGATGGGCTATGCACGGCTGGCGGCCGGGCGAAGCTCGGTCATTGTCGATGCGGCGGCACCGCCGGAACCACCCCATTCCGCCAATGCCCATGCCAGCACCCTGGCTTTCGAGCTGGTTTCCGGCCGTCAGCCGCTGATCGTCAATTGCGGCCCCGGTCATCAGTTCGGCCGCGAGTGGCGGCGCGCGGGGCGGGTGACCCCCTCGCACAGCACGCTTTCGGTTCATGGATATTCGTCATCGCGGCTGGTTTCGGTTCTTGACGGCGGCAGCGGGAATGAACTGCTTGTGGATGGCCCCGAAGTCGAATGCAGAAGATGGGCCGACAGCGATGGCTACTGGATGCTGGCCTCGCATGACGGCTATGTGGAACATCACGGCCTGACGCATGTTCGAAAGCTGAAACTGTCAATCGACGGACGCAAGCTTTCCGGTGAGGATTCCCTTGGATGCCTTTCGGAAAACGACCGGATGATTTTCGAGGAGCTGATGAACCATACAGCCCATGAGGGGCCGAGATTCGATATCCGGTTTCATCTGCATCCGGATGTGTCGGCGGAAATCGGCATGGGGGGCAGCGCGGTTTCCCTGACATTGCCCAACCGTGAAATCTGGGTCTTCCGGTATGCGGGCGATGCCGTTCTTTCGCTCGAGGCCAGTGTCTATCTGGATTCCGGCAGGCTCAAGCCGCGCGCGGCGAAACAAATAGTTTTATCCGGCACCATTATGGATTATTCGAGCGGCGTCAGCTGGTCCCTCTCGCGCGAACATGATGGCCTGCGCCATTATTCCATGACCGAAACGGACGAATCGCTGACAGAGACAAGATAAAAGGATTCCGTTCAGATGCCCGACGAACAGCTGCCCGTGCGGCGCGCCCTGCTTTCCGTTTCCGACAAGACAGGCCTGATCGACCTGGCCCGTGCGTTGCACGAACGCGGGGTCGAGCTGCTTTCGACCGGCGGCACCGCGCGTGCCATTCGTGATGCGGGTTTGCCCGTGACCGACGTTGCCGAGATCACCCGCTTTCCCGAAATGATGGATGGGCGCGTCAAGACGCTGCATCCGATGGTGCATGGCGGGTTGCTGGCGCTGCGCGATGATGCGGCCCATCTGGCCGCGATGGAAGAGCACGGCATCAGGTCCATCGACCTGCTGGTGGTGAACCTCTACCCCTTCGAGGCAACCGTTGCCGCCGGCGCCGATTTTGATACCTGCATCGAAAACATCGACATCGGCGGACCGGCCATGATCAGGGCAGCGGCCAAGAACCACCGTTTCGTGACGACGATCGTCGATGTGCAGGATTATGACAAGCTGATCGGCGACATGGATCAGCATGGTGGCGCAACCTGTGCCGCCTTTCGCCGCAAGCGCGCGCAGATCGCCTTTGCCCGTACGGCCGCCTATGACGCCGCCGTTTCCGGCTGGATGGCAGATGCCATCGGCGTGGACGCGACGCGCCGTCGGGCCTTTGCCGGCTCTCTGGCCCAGACCCTGCGCTATGGCGAGAACCCGCACCAGCGGGCGGCCTTCTATACCGATGGCAGCGCACGGCCCGGTGTGGCGACAGCGACCCAGCATCAGGGCAAGGAGCTGTCTTACAACAACATCAACGACACCGACGCCGCGTTCGAACTGGTGGCCGAGTTCGACCCCGCCGAGGGGCCGGCCTGCGCCATCATCAAGCATGCCAACCCTTGCGGTGTGGCGCGCGGCAAGACCCTGGCCGAGGCTTATCAAAGGGCTTTCGACTGCGATCGCACCTCGGCCTTTGGCGGGATCGTGGCCCTGAACCGAACGCTTGACGGGGAAACTGCCGAGGCGATCAGCGGGGTTTTTACCGAAGTGGTGATTGCGCCTGCGGCTGATGACGACGCAATGAGTATTTTTGCAAAGAAGAAGAATCTGCGCTTGCTGACCACCGGCGGACTGCCTGATGTGTCGGCGCCAGGGCGGGTTTTCCGGCAGGTCGCGGGCGGCTTTCTGGTGCAGGATCGCGACAACGGGCGGCTGACGCTGGCCGATCTGAAGGTGGTGACCAAGCGTGCACCCTCGGATGACGAGCTGGCCGACATGCTGTTTGCCTGGCGCGTGGCCAAGCATGTCAAGTCGAACGCCATCGTCTATGTCAAGGGGCAGGCGACCGTCGGGGTCGGTGCCGGGCAGATGAGCCGTGTGGACAGTGCCCGCATTGCTGCCCGCAAATCGCAGGACATGGCCGAGGCGCTGGGGCTGGACGCGCCGCTGACGCAAGGTTCGGTCGTTGCGTCGGATGCGTTCTTTCCTTTTGCCGACGGCTTGCTGAGCGCGGCCGAGGCGGGCGCCACTGCGGTGATCCAGCCGGGGGGCTCGATTCGCGACGACGAGGTGATTGCCGCGGCTGACGAGGCCGGGCTGGCCATGGTATTCACCGGCATGCGCCATTTCCGGCATTGACGGGGCAGAGAGGGGCCGCAGGGTTTCATGACACGCATCACCATTTCGGCCCTGATCGTCTTTCTGCTGGACCAGTCCAGCAAGTTTGCCGTCCTGAACTGGCTGCAACTGGACCATGTTCGGTCGATCGATGTCTGGGCGCCGTGGCTGAGGTTTCGCATGGCGTGGAACCAGGGGGTCAATTTCGGGCTGTTTTCCGGCGAAACGGATCTGACACGCTGGACCTTGATCCTTGTATCGCTGGGGATCTCGACATGGCTGCTGCTTTGGGCGCGCCGGGGTGGGTCGGGGGCGCAGATATGGGGGGGCCTCATCATCGGCGGGGCGTTGGGCAATGTGATCGACCGGCTGCTATATGGCGCTGTTGCCGATTTCCTGAACCTGTCCTGCTGTGGCATCAACAACCCATATTCGTTCAATATCGCGGACATGGCGATATTCATGGGTGCATTCGGGCTTGTCCTGACTTCCAATAAGCAGGACAACAACAGGTGACGCATGCTGATTTCTGCGCTAAACCCGGCGTGGGGATTCTGGAGGATGGAATGATCAAGATCAGACCGGTCATATTGATGGTGCTTGTTGCCTCTGTCGGTCTGTCTGCCTGCGGGCGCAAGGATCGGCCTCTGATGAATTTGCGATCGACCGGGGCGGGGCCTGATGAATTTGCCATCCTGCCCACAAAGCCGCTGAAAATGCCCAAGAGTTTTGCATCCCTTCCCGAGCCGACGCCGGGAGCGCCCAACCTTGCCGATCCCCGGCCCGAGGCTGATGCCGTTGCTGCCCTGGGCGGCAACCCGAAATATCTTGAACCCCGCGGCAAGCTGCCCCGCTCGGACAGCGCGCTGATTGCTACCGCCACACGTTACGGCGTCTCGAAAGATATCCGCAATGTGCTTGCGGCCGAGGACAAGGAATTCCGCCGGAGCCATCCGCCGAAACTGCTTGAACGCGTCTTCAAGGTTTCTGCCTATTTCAAGGTCTATGCGCCGATGGCGCTGGACCGCTATGCCGAACTGGCGCGCCTGCGCAAGGCCGGGGTGCGAACCCCCGCTGCACCGCCCAAGGATTACGCGCTGAAAAAGGCGGTTGCTGCGGCAAAGGCCAAGAAGAAGCTCAAGAAAGCGGCTTACTGAAACGGCAAGCGGCAAGGCGAGCATCTGCACGCGCAGTCACAACTTCGTTTTCGCCGCTCTGGCCGCTTGAACCCTGACGCCATGACGCTAGGTTGGCAGCACGTTCCCAGCCGGAGATAACGAATGCGCCGATTGATCACCATTCTTTCCCTGTTTCTTTTCCTTGTCCCACTTCAGGCACTTGCAGCCAGCATTGTCACCACCTTCACCCTGAAAAACGGCATGCAGGCCGTGGTGATCGAGGATCATCGCGCCCCTGTCGTCATGCACATGGTCTGGTATCGGGTCGGGTCGGCAGATGAACAGCCGGGCAAGTCGGGCATAGCCCATCTGCTGGAGCATCTGATGTTCAAGGGCACGAAACGATTCGGGCCGGGTAAATTTTCTGCCATCGTTGCGGCCAATGGCGGGTCGGAAAACGCGTTTACCAATTTTGACACCACCGCATTTTTCCAGCGCGTTGCTTCGGACCGGCTGGGGATGGTCATGGAAATGGAGGCCGACCGGATGCGCGGTCTGGTCCTGACCGACAATGACGTGAAAACCGAACGCGATGTGGTTCTGGAAGAACGCGCCATGCGGGTCGACAACAACCCCGGCGCATTGTTCACCGAACAACGGCGTGCGGCGCAGTATCTCAACCATCATTACGGCATCCCGATCATCGGCTGGCGGCAAGAGGTCGAAAAGCTGACGCGCGAGGATGCGCTTGCCTTTTACCGAAAATTCTATGCGCCCAATAATGCCATCCTGATCGTTGCCGGAGACGTTTATCCGGACGAGGTGCGCAAGCTGGCCGAGAAATACTATGGGCCGATCGCACCTACGCCGGGCCTTGGGCCGCGAAACCGGCCGGGCGAGCCGCCGCAGCTGGCCGAACGCAGGTTGCGCTTTTCCGACCCGCGAATTTCGCAGCCCTATGTCATCAGGACCTATCTTGCACCCGAGCGCAACCATGGCGACCAGCGGCAGGCCGCGGCCCTGACCCTGCTGGCCGAGCTTCTGGGCGGCAGCGGGTTGAATTCGGTCCTCGGGCAGAAGCTGCAGCTGGAACAGAAGGTCGCGCTGAACACATCGGCCTTTTATGATGGCGTGTCGCTGGACAAGACGACCTTTGGCCTGCTGGTCGTGCCTGCCAGGGGCGTTTCGCTGGGGGATGCCGAAAAGGCGATGGACAAGGCGATTGCGCAGTTTCTCAAGGAAGGCGTGGACAGGAAAAAGCTGGCCAGCCTCAAGAACCAGATCCGGGCGTCGCAGATCTATGGCCGTGACAGCCTTTCGGGACTTGCGCGCAAATATGGCGATGCGCTGACTGCCGGCCTTACGGTCAAGGACGCGCAGGAATGGCCCGATATCCTGCAATCGATCACCCCACAGGAAATCATTGATGCTGCACACAAGGTATTCGATCGCAGACGGGCGGTGACCGGTTGGGTCATGAAACAGGATTCGGAGGCAGTGAAATGAAAAGGATTCTGGCACTTTTCCTTGTGGTCGTGGCCCTTTCCAGCCCTGCACAGGCAAAGCTGAAAATTCAGCAGATCACCTCGCCCGGCGGAATCAAGGCCTGGTTGGTCGAGGAACATTCCATTCCGTTCACCTCGCTCGAGATCCGCTTTGACGGGGGCACGGCGCTGGATGATCCGGGCAAGAGGGGCAGCGTTTACATGATGGCCGGCCTTCTGGAAGAGGGGGCGGGCGAGCTTGACGCAACCGCGTTCAGAAACCGACGCGATGCGCTTGCGGCAAGTTTTTCGTTTGACGCCGGGGCCGATTCGGTTGCGATCTCGGCGAAATTCCTGACCGAGAATCGCGACCAGGCCCTTGATCTGCTTGGCATGGCAATCAACAAACCGCGTTTCGACCAGACAGCGATTGATCGGGTGCGCGCCCAGATCCTTTCCATCATCGCTGCGGACAGGAAAAACCCTCGAAAGATTGCCAGCGATGCTTTTTATCGCATGGCGTTCGGCGCGCATCCCTATGGCAGCTCGGGGACGGGCACCGAGAAAAGCGTAGCCGCCCTGACCCGCGACGATATCGTGAAGGCCTGGAAGGACAGCATGTCGCTTGATCACGTATATGTAGCGGCGGTTGGCGACATCACCCCCGAGGAGCTGGGCAAGGCGCTTGACAAGCTGCTTGGCGGGCTGCCGAAAAAAGGCAAAGCTCTGCCGGGGCCGGCCAAGGTCGCGCTGACGGGCGGCGTCAGTGTCATCAAGTTTCCGGCGCCGCAATCGGTTGCGGTTTTCGGACAGGTCGGGATCAGCCGCGACGATCCCGATTTCTTTGCCGCCTTCGTGATGAACCGCATTTTCGGCTCGGGTGACTTTACCTCGCGCCTGACCAGAGAGGTGCGTGAAAAACGCGGCCTGACTTATGGGGTTTACAGCTGGCTTGCCCATTACCGGCACGCCGATCTGATGATGGGGTCGGTGTCGTCCGCCAATGAAAGCATCGCCAAGGCGCTGCAGGTCATCCGCGACGAGTGGAAAAAGATGGCTACCGGGAAAGTCAGCCAACAGGAACTCGATGCTGCCAAGCGTTATCTGACCGGGGCCTATCCGCTGCGGTTCGATGGCAATGCCCGCATTGCCAGCATACTTGTCGGAATGCAGCTGGACGGCATGCCGGTTTCCTATATCGACACACGAAACGACAGGATCAACGCGGTCACCCTGCAAGACGTCGAACGTGTCGCAAAACGGCTGATGAAGCCTGACGATCTGCGCATTGTGGTGGTTGGTCAGCCCGTGGGACTGAAGGCCACCGACTGACCGTCCGGGCCACAAAGGGTCATGGTCGAATCGCATGGGCCATGCTATCCCTAGTGGCATGACTGTCGCGACCACCAAGATAAAGCCCCGCCCCCCCGTCATCCACCAGCTTGACGAGGCTGCGATCAACCGCATCGCGGCGGGCGAGGTGGTGGAACGGCCCGCCTCGGCCGTCAAGGAGCTGGTCGAAAACGCGCTGGATGCGGGGGCTGTGCGCATCGACATCAGTATTGCCGATGGCGGCAAGACATTGATCCGCGTTTCTGACGACGGCTGCGGCATTGCCCCCGATCAGCTGGAACTGGCGGTGGCGCGGCATGCGACTTCCAAGATCGACGGCAGCGATTTGCTGAACATCCATACATTCGGCTTTCGCGGCGAGGCCCTGCCCAGCCTTGGCGCGGTCGGCCGCCTGACCATCACCTCGCGCGCGACCCACGCAGACGAGGCGGCGATGATCTCGGTCGATGGCGGGCACCGGCAAGGCCCGCGGCCGGCGGCGCTGGCACGGGGCACGGTGGTTGAATTGCGCGACCTGTTTCATGCAACGCCTGCGCGGCTGAAATTCCTGCGCTCGGACCGGGCAGAAACGCAGGCGATCAATGATGTGGTGCGCCGGCTGGCCATGGCCGAGCCATTTGTTTCGTTCACCCTGTCCGATGTTTCGGGCGGCGGGGCAGGGCGCATGACCTTTCGCGCCGACGCCCAGACCGGCGACCTGTTCGATGCCCTGCACGGGCGGCTGCGCCAGATCCTTGGCCCCGAGTTTGCCGAAAACGCCCTGCCGATCAATGCCACGCGCGACGGATTCAGCCTGACGGGCTATGCCGCGCTGCCCACCTATTCGCGCGGTTCCAGCGTACAGCAATTCCTGTTCGTCAATGGCCGCCCGGTGCGCGACAAGCTGCTGATCGGTGCACTGCGTGGGGCCTATGCCGATTTCCTGTCGCGCGACCGCCACCCTGCGGCGGCGCTGTTTGTCGAATGCGATCCCGAACTTGTCGATGTGAACGTGCACCCCGCCAAGGCCGAGGTGCGCTTTCGTGAACCCGGCATCGTCCGAGGGTTGATTGTCTCGGCCCTGCGGCACGCGCTGGCCGAGGCGGGGCATCGGGCCTCGACCACGGTTGCAGGTGCCGCGCTGGGTGCCTTTCGCCCCGAGGGCGGCTCGGGCCGCGCGCCTGTCTATCAGATGGACCGCCCCTCGCAGGGTGCGCTGCGGGCGGGCTGGCAGGCGCAGGCCCCCGAGGGGACGGCCGGATTTGCCGAAACCGCCCCGGTTTTCGCGCGGGTCGAGGAAATCCCGCCCGATCAGGTTGAAACGGCGCAAGATCACCCGCTGGGGGCCGCACGCGCGCAGCTGCATGAAAACTATATCATCGCGCAAACCCGTGACGGCATGGTGATCGTCGATCAGCACGCCGCCCATGAACGGCTGGTCTATGAGCGGCTGAAAAAACAGATGGCTGAAAACGGTGTAAGGGCACAAGCACTGTTGATCCCCGAGATTGTCGAATTGTCTGCTGATGATGCCGGCCGCCTGCTGGCGGTTGCCGACGACCTTGCGCGTCTTGGCCTGACGATAGAACCCTTCGGCGGTAGCGCGGTCTGCGTGCGTGAAATCCCCGCCATTCTGGGGCAGGTGAATGCATCTGCCTTGATCCGCGACATTCTGGACGAGCTGTCGGACATGGGCGAAAGCCATGCGCTGGGCGAACGTATCGACGCCATATTGTCGCGTGTGGCCTGTCATGGTTCGGTCCGGTCCGGGCGCAGGATGAGTGCGGACGAGATGAACGCATTGCTGCGCGAGATGGAGGCAACGCCCCATTCGGGCCAGTGCAACCACGGCCGGCCGACCTATGTGGAACTGAAACTTGCAGATATCGAAAAACTGTTCGGGCGCAGATGATACGAATCAACGGCACTGAAATCGACCTGACCGACCCGGTGGTGCTGGGCATCGGGGCGCTGGGGGTTCTGCTGCTGGTGCTGATCGTTGCGGTCATGCGCCTGTCGTCGCGCACGCGCCACGCGGCCGACCCCCTGGCCGGGCAGATGCAGCAGCTGGGCGATACCGTTCGCGCCCTGGCCGAGGGGCAGCAGCAGCTTTACGGCGGGTTGAAAACCGTGTCGGAATCGCAGGCCGCGGCACAGAACAAGATGATCCAGCTGATCGAGGCGCGCCTGAGCGAGGTGCAGCGAAACATGACCGAAAGCCTGCATGGCTCGGCCATCAAGACCACGCGCTCGCTGTCGGAACTGCAGGAACGTCTGGCCACCATCGACAAGGCGCAAAGCAAGATCGAGGCGCTGTCGAACAATGTGCTCAGCCTGCAGGACATCCTGTCGAACAAGCAGACCCGCGGCGCATTCGGCGAAATCCAGCTGAACGATATCGTCAGCAAGGCGCTGCCGCCCGATGCCTACAGCTTTCAGGTGACGCTTTCCAATGGCAAGCGGGCAGACTGCCTGGTCCACCTGCCCAACCCGCCGGGGCCGATCGTGATCGATTCGAAATTCCCCCTCGAGGCCTATGAGGCGCTGCGCGGGGCGCAGACCCGCGCGCAGAAGATCGAGGCCGAGCGTCTGATGAAGGCCGCCGTGCGGCTGCATATCAAGGCGATTTCCGACAAATACATCATCGAGGGTGAAACCGCCGATGGCGCGCTGATGTTCCTGCCCTCCGAGGCCGTCTATGCCGAACTGCACGCAAATTTCGGCGAGGTCGTGCGCGAGGGGTTCGCGGCAAGGGTCTGGATCGTGTCGCCGACCACCTGCATGGCGACGCTGAACACCATGCGCGCGGTGATGAAGGACGCACGCATGCGCGAACAGGCGGGCGCCATCCGGCGCGAACTGGGGCTGCTGTACAAGGATGTGGTGCGGCTGGGGGATCGGGTCGAAAACCTGGACCGGCATTTCGGGCAGGCCGCCAAGGATATTGCCGAGATCAAGATTTCGGCAACCAAGGCCGGCAATCGTGCGCGCCGGCTGGATGAATTCGATTTCGCCGAGGACGGGGCGGTGAGCGCAAGTGATGTCGTGCGGCTGG
>JAUZRU010000073.1 GCA_030950185.1 Paracoccaceae bacterium
GGCGAAAAATGCCAGCGCTGCTGGAAGATCCTGCCGGATGTGGGCACGCATGAACATCCGGGCGTTTGCGGGCGCTGTAACGCGGTGCTTCAAGGGGCCTGATCAAAGGGGTCGGGATCATATCCGACCCCGCTCAGATACAGGCCTTGCGGTGGTGCGACCGGCCCGCAGGCGGCGCGGTCAGCCGCCTCCAGCGCCTGTTTCACGTCACCGGGCGACCAGGCGCTGGTGCCGACACGTTCCAGGGTGCCGACGATGCTGCGCACCTGGTTGTGCAGAAAGGAACGCGCCCGCAGGTAAAAGCGGATCTCGCATCCATGCGGCACCGGCTGCGACGTGATTCTCAGCTCGTCCAGCGTCTTGACCGGGGATTTCGCCTGACATTGGGCGGCGCGGAAGGTTGTGAAATCATGCCGGCCCAGCAGATGCGTGGCAGCCTGCTGCATCGCGGGGACGTCAAGCTGGTGCTGCACCTGCCACACGCGGTTTCGATCAAGGCTGGCCGGCGCGCGACGGCAGAGCAGGCGGAACAGGTAGCGCCGTTCGATTGCCGAGAAACGCGCGCTGAAATCATCCGGGACGCGCACCACCTGCAAGATGGCAACCGGATTCGGGCGCAGGTGATAATTCAGCGCCTCGGACAGGCGAAACGGATCCCAGTCGCGCCGCAGGTCGCAATGGGCCACCTGCGCTGTGGCGTGCACCCCGGCATCGGTACGCCCGGCCGCCACGATCGGCGGCATGTCGGGTTCCAGCTTGCGCAGGGCCTCTTCGACTGCCTGCTGCACGCTGGGCAGGCCCTTTTGCCGCTGCCAGCCGCGAAAGGGGGTGCCGTCATATTCGATTTTCAGCGCAAATCTGGGCATGGCGGGGGATTAGCCGGTAATCAGGGGGCTGCCAATACCCGTTACGGCCGTGGAACCTGCGGGAAATGAGTATTTTTGCAAAGAAGAAGGCCCGGCATGGTTTCTTTTCGCCCTGTCTGGCTTATCTTTCATGGCAGTGAAACGTGAAAGGCCGCATTCTTGGGCATTGCCGATATTGCAGACGATCTGATCCGCGGGGTCGAGGACGCCGCCGCGCGTACCCATGAGGCGTTGTTCGAGCCGGTGGTGCGCCTGGGTGTCACCGGGCTGAGCCGCGCGGGCAAGACGGTGTTCATCACATCGCTGGTCGCCAACATGCTGAACCGGGGGCGAATGCCGCAGCTGCTGGCGGCCAGTTCGGGCGCGATACGGGCGGCGTGGTTGCAGCCGCAGCCCGACGATACGGTGGCGCGATTTGACTACGAAACACATCTGGCCGCACTGACCGGGCCCGATCCGCACTGGCCGACATCCACCCGTTCGATCAGCCAGCTGCGCCTGTCGCTGAAGGTTCAGCCGGCCGGTTTTCTGGGCGCTTGGCACGGGCCGCGTACGGTGCATCTGGATATCGTTGACTACCCAGGCGAATGGCTGCTGGATCTGGGTCTGCTGGATCGCGATTTCGCCAGCTGGTCGCAGGCTGTACTGGAAAGGATTGGCCCGCGCCGGATCGCCGCCGACTTTCTGGCCGCCGCACAAGAGCTGCATGACCGCGACAGTGTTGACGAGCCGGAGGCGCAGCACCTGGCCGCGATCTATACCGACTATCTGCGCGCTGCACGCGAGGCGGGGTTTTCCGATTGCGCGCCGGGTCGGTTCCTGATGCCTGGCGAGCTGGAAGGTTCGCCCGCCCTGACATTCGCGCCCCTGCCAAGGCCGGATAACCCGTCGCGCAAGGGGCTGTGGCGCGAGTTCGAGCGTCGTTTCAATGCCTACAAGGCGCATGTGGCCAAGCCTTTCTTTCGCAATCACTTTGCACGGATCGACCGGCAGATCGTTCTGGTTGACGTTCTTGGCGCCATCCATGCGGGCCCCCGTGCGGTCGAGGATCTGCGTCTCGCCATGGCCGATGTTCTGCGCGCCTTTCGACCGGGGCGCAACAGCTGGCTGTCGCGCATCACCGGCAAACGGGTCGAGCGAATTCTTTTCGCGGCCACCAAGGCCGATCATCTGCATCACACGCAACATCCGCGCCTGAGCGCCATCACCGAGGCGCTGTTGCGCGACGCCCGCGACCGGGCCGATTTTGCCGGCGCCACCACCGCCGCCATGTCGATTGCCGCACTGCGCGCGACCGTCGAGGAAACAATTTCACATGAGGGGCGCAAGCTGGATTGTGTTCGCGGAAGACTGCTGAGCACAGGCAAGAGCGTCGCGATGTATGCGGGTGAATTGCCGCAAGATCCTGCGCAGTTGCTGACGCCGGCACGCGAGGGGCGGCAGGATTGGCTGGGCGCCGATTACGCGGTGATGCAGTTTGCGCCCGCGCGCCTGGAACTGCGGCCGGGCGACGGGCCGCCACATATCCGGCTGGACAAGGCCGCGGAATTTCTGTTCGGAGACAGGTTGCGATGACCAAAAAGACCAAGCCGGTGGTGATCGAACTGGAAGGGGATACCAAGGCACCGACACCAGCCCACGCGCCGCCCGTGCCGGACATGGAAGAACCGGGCGTCGATGGGCGCGCCATGCAGACGATGGCTGTCATGGCATCGGGCAGACCGGGCGTGCTGGGGCGGTTGTTCCTTGGCTCGTTGCTGGCTCTGGTCATGGCTGGCGTTTCGGTCGCGCTGTGGGATTTCGTTTTTTCACTGATGGCGCGCAATATCTGGCTGGGGCGTGGCGTGCTGCTGCTGGTCGGGCTGTTTCTGCTGGCGGCGCTGGGCCTTGTTCTTCGTGAATGGGTGGCGCTCGCGCGATTGAAGCGGATTGATCGCCTGAGAAACGAAGCAATATCCGCATTGGCGCAATCCGATCTGGCCGGGGCCCGAACGCTGACGGCACAGCTGGTGAGGCTGTATGACAGACGGCCGGAAATGCGCTGGGCAATGGCCGATTTTGCGGGCCATGGCGATGACATGCTGGACGCCGACGCGCTGCTGCATCATGCCGAGCGCAGCCTGATGCCACCGCTTGACGCCGCCGTCCGGCGCGAGATCGAGGCCGCGGCCCGGCAGGTTGCAACGGTCACGGCCATCGTGCCGCTGGCGCTGGCCGATGTGGTGGTTGCGCTGGTGGCCAACCTGCGGATGGTGCGCCGTATCGCCACCATCTATGGCGGGCGCACCGGGGGGCTGGGATCCTGGCGGCTGCTCAAGGCGGTCATGCTGCACCTGGCCGCCACGGGGGCGGTTTCGGTCGGTGACGACATGATCGGCTCGGTCATGGGCGGCGGAATGGTCGGCAAGCTGTCGCGCCGTTTCGGCGAGGGCATCGTCAACGGGGCATTAACCGCGCGCGTGGGAATTACCGCAATGGAATTGTGCCGCCCCCTGCCCTTTGATGCTGTGAAACGCCCCAAGGTCACCGCGATCGTCAGATCGGCGCTGGCAGGGTTGTTCGGCTAGAACCGACCGGTGATCAACTGGCATCATCGGTCGGCTCATTCGGGCCTGTTGACGTCTACCGGGTCGCACCCTTGCCATTGAGCGATTCAACGCTTTCCATGATAGCTTCAGCCCAGGACATGTCGTTGAAGTTTCGCAACATCGACCAGACCTTGTCGGCCGTCTTGGGCGATATGCCCAGAGCGCCGGCAATCTGGGCGGTTGTTTCGGATCTTGCCAACCGCGCAATGACCTGGGCCCCGCGTGTTTAGCACCTTCTTTCCCCTACATCCATGGGAACGGTCGATGGCTTGGCTGATTACTGGCCGAAAAGCCTGCCATCTCGGGGCTGAAGCAGGGCTTGAATCCCCAATGAAAGGTTGGCGAAGTCAACACAAAACGTGTGCGACGGCGGCTCGTTGCCTGTGCTTCCACCTGCCACCAGATCCAATCATATCTTGTTCATACCGGGAAATCCCGTAACTTGGCCATGGTCGGCCTGGTGTCGATCCGTGGCTCAGGGGGAAAATCATGCCTTTCATTACCGTCAATGACGTCAAGCTCCACTATACTGACGAAGGTCAAGGGGACGAGACCATCGTCTTTTCGCACGGGCTGCTTTTTTCCGGCAAGATGTTCGAAGCCCAGGTTGCGCATTTCCGCGACCGGTATCGTGTCATCACCTATGACCACCGTGGGCAGGGAAAGACCGAGGTTGCGAAAGACGGTTATGACATGGACACATTGGCAAGCGACGCCGCCGCGCTGATCAAGGCGCTGGACATCGGCCCCGTTCATTTCGCGGGCCTGTCCATGGGGGGCTTTGTCGGTATGCGGCTGGCTGCCCGGCAACCGCATCTGCTGCGGTCGCTGACATTGCTGGATACCTCGGCCGATCCCGAGCCGGTCGAGAACCGGGGCAGCTATCGCAAGATGAATTTCGTCGCGCGCTGGTTCGGGTTGCGCATGGTGATCGACAAGATCATGCCGATCCTGTTCGGCCAGACCTTTCTGAACGACCCCATGCGCACAGACCAGAAATCACGCTGGCGCAACGAGATCATTCACAACCACCGCATTGGCATCACCCGCGCGGTGACAGGCGTCATCACGCGAAACGGGGTGATCGACGAAATCGGCAGCATTGCCACCCCGACGCTGGTGATGGTCGGTGAAGAAGATGTCGCCACCGTGCCCGAAAAGGCCGCGCGCATACATGAGCGGATCAAGGGATCACGGCTCGTCCACATTCCAAGGGCAGGGCATTCCTCGTCCATCGAAGAGCCGGATTTCGTGAATGCCGAAATGGAAAAGCTGCTGCTGCAGGCAGGGGGTTAAACCGGCGACTGCACGCGGATCAACCCTCGCGGATGGTCTGAAGCATCAGTTCGACATTCGCCGGGTCTGCGTCAGGCGTGATCCCGTGGCCTAGATTGAAGATATGTGGCCCGTTGGCAAATGCCCTGACAATGCGGCGGGTCTCGTCAACCAGATCCTGCCCGCCGGTAATCATGTGGCCCGGCGCCAGATTGCCCTGAACGCATCCATCCACCTGCACGTTGCGGGCCGCCCATTGTGCATCGACGGAATTGTCCAGCGCCACGCAATCGGCGCCTGTCGCCCTGGCAAAACCGATATATCTGTCGCCAGCCTCGCGCGGGAAGGCTATGACCGGGATGCCGGGATGCCGGGCCTTGAGGGCCGAGATGATCTTGCGCGCAGGTTCCAGCGCATAGGCGTCAAAGGCCTCGCCCTTCAACGAACCGGCCCAGCTGTCAAACAGCTTGATGACCTCGGCGCCGGCCTCGATCTGGGCTGACAGATATTCGATCGTCGCATCGGTAATGCGCCCTATCAGCGCATCGAAGGTCGCGCGATCTTCGGCCATCAGGCGGTGAGCCGGGCCCTGGTCAGGCGTACCGCGCCCGGCGATCATGTAGGTCGCAACCGTCCATGGCGCGCCGGCAAAGCCGATCAGCGCGGTTTCGGCCGGCAACTCGCGCGCAAGGATGCGCATGGTTTCATAAATCGGCGCCAGATGGTCGTGAATGGCATCCGCGGGCTTGAGGCGATCCATCTCGGCGGACGTGGTGATCGTGGAAAGGCGCGGCCCCTCGCCGGTTTCGAACCACAGCTCGGCACCCAGCGCCTGGGGCACCAGCAGGATGTCGGCAAACAGGATGGCAGCGTCAAAACCATAGCGACGGATGGGTTGCAACGTGACTTCGGCGGCCAGTTCCGGGTTGTAGCACAGCGACAGAAAATCGCCCGCTTCGGCGCGGGTTGCGCGGTATTCGGGCAGATAGCGGCCGGCCTGGCGCATCATCCAGACAGGCGGCACCGGCAGAGTTTCGCCCTTAAGCGCCCGCAGCAACAGTTTCTCGCCCATGTCCCGCCCTTTCCTTCGGTTGTCCAGCCCCTGTCCTTGCCTCTTGGAGGCGGGATGTCAATGTGTCACCGCGCTTCAGGCGGGCTTTGGCATTGTCACCACGCGCATGTGGCGTTACATCGGGCTTCATGCAACCTCTTTGGCCAAATCCCGACACCCCGCTGCGCATCGGCACCCGTGGCTCGCCATTGGCGCTGGCGCAGGCCTATGAAACCCGCCGCCGGCTTATGGAAATGCACGGATTTACGGACGACATGTTCGAAATCGTCGTGATCAAGACCACCGGCGACCGGATTCAGAACAAGCCGCTGCGCGAGGTTGGCGGCAAGGGGCTTTTCACCAAGGAAATCGAAGAGGCCCTTCTGGGCGGGCGCATCGACATTGCCGTGCATTCCATGAAGGACATGCCGGTCGATCAGCCCAAGGGCCTGGTACTTGATACCTACCTGCCGCGCGAAGACGTGCGGGACGCGTTTCTTTCACCCTCTTACGAACGCCTTTCAGACCTGCCCGCCGGCGCACGCGTCGGCACCAGCAGCCTGCGGCGCAAGGCGCAAATCCTGTACAAGCGGCCCGACCTGCAAGTCGTCGAATTTCGCGGCAACGTCCAGACCCGTCTGAAAAAGCTGGAAGAAGGGGTTGCCGACTGCACCTTCCTGGCCATGGCCGGGCTGAACCGCCTGGGCATGGAAGAGGTCGCCAACGCACCGATTTCGCTGAACGAGATGCTTCCTGCCGTAGCCCAGGGCGCCATCGGAATCGAGCGGCGCGACGGCGACGAAAAGGTGCGCGAGCTGCTGATCCCGATACATGATTTTCCGACCGGTTACCGCCTTGAGGCCGAGCGCGCCTATCTGCGGGGGCTGGATGGTTCCTGCCAGATGCCGATTGCCGGGCTGGCCGTGCTGGATGACGAAACCCTGCATATCCGGGGCGAGATCCTGCGCCCCGATGGCTCGGAATGTCTGGCGCATGAGGTCAGTGGATCGCGCGACGACGCCGCCGAACTTGGGGCGGAACTGGCACGCGTGCTGCTGGCGGATGCCGGCCCCTATTTCTTCGACTGATACCTTTCCCGACCGGCCCGCACAGCCCGCCCTGCCCGCAGGTTGAAAAACTGTGGACCCTGGGCATTTGGTTTGTATACAAATGAGTTGTGGTGAAATTGCACAACGCGCGGGGCAGGCATGGCATCAAGGGGCAAGGGCGCGATCGTCGGGGTCGATGTGGGCGGCACGTTCACCGATCTTGTCCTGCTGTCACCGGATGGCCGCGTGCAACTGGCCAAGGTGCCCTCGACGATGGACAATCAGGCCTTTGGCGTGCTGGACGCGCTGGGTGCGGCGGGCGCCGATCTGTCGCGTGTGGATCTGATCGTTCACGGCACAACCACCACCACCAACGCCGTGCTTGAACGCAAGCTGGCCCGCACGGGGCTGATCACCACGCAGGGATTCCGCGACGTGCTGGAGCTGGGCCGGCGCACCCGACCGCAGGCCTATGGCATGTATGGCCGCTTTACCCCGATCATCCCGCGCGATCTGCGCCTTGAGGTGCCCGAGCGTCTGTTGGCCGATGGCAGCGTTCGCACCCCGCTGGACGAGCAGGCGGTCGAAACCGCGGGACGTGCCCTGCTGGACAAGGGTTGCGAGGCTGTTGTCGTGCATTTCCTGCACGCCTATGCCAACCCCGCGCACGAGCGGCGGGCAGGCGAAATCCTGCGCCGCTTCTGGCCCAATGACCACATCACCCTGGGCCATGCGCTGCTGTCGGAAAGCCGCGAATTCGAGCGCGGGGTGACAGCGGCCGTCAATGCCAGCGTTCAACCCCTGCTGGAACGCTATATTACCCGGTTGACGCACGAGCTGGCCGCGCGCGGCTATGGCGGCGACGTGCTGGTGATGAACGGAAATGGCGGCATGGTCAGCGCATGCCGGGTCTCGCGCGAGGCGGCAAAAACCGTGATGTCCGGCCCGGCCTCGGGCGTGATGGCGGCGGCCTATACTGGGCGGCGGGCAGGCGTTCACGATCTGCTGACCTATGACATGGGCGGCACCTCGACCGATGTTGCCCTGATCCGGGGCGCGCAACCCGCCGTCAGTAACGAAATCGAGCTGGAATATGCCATGCCGATCCATGTGCCGATGGTCGATGTACGCACGATCGGCGCGGGCGGCGGGTCGATCGCGCGCATCAATGATGCGGGCTTGCTTGAGGTCGGCCCGCAAAGCGCCGGGGCCGATCCCGGGCCGATCTGCTATGGCAAGGGGGGCACGGCCCCGACGATTTCGGATGCCAACCTGTTGCTGGGGCGCCTGAAACCACCGGTGGGCAACAGCGACAACAAGGCCATGCGCGCCCATGTCGAGGCGGCCTTTGCCGACAAGCTGGGCAGGCCGCTGGGCCTTGATCCCATCAGCGCGGCCGAGGCGGTGATCCGCATTGCCAACACCAAAATGGCAGGTGCCATCCGCATGGTTTCCCTGTCTCTGGGCGCGGATCCCCGCGATTTCGCGCTGTTCGCGTTCGGTGGCGCCGGGCCGCTACATGCCTCGGCACTGGCGCGCGAGCTGGGGGTGCCCCGGGTGCTGGTGCCGGCGCGTCCCGGCATCACCAATGCGCTTGGCTGTGTCGTGGCCGATCTGCGGCACGACTATGTGCGCACCCTCAACCGCCCGCTCGACGGGCTGAATGATGCCGAGATTCACGCAGTTTTTGCCGAACAGATCCGCGCGGGCGAGGCCGAGATCGGCAAGGAATCGATCCCGCTTGAAGGCATCCGCCACGTCCACAGCGTGGACATGCAGTTCATCGGGCAGACCCATCTGCTGCGGGTCGATCTGGATACCGCCAGCCCCAGCCGCGCGCAGCTGCAACAGTTGTTCGAGCGCGCCTATTGGCAACGATTCCATGTCGAGCTGCCCGAGATCAGGGCAAATCTGGTGAATATCAATACCTCGGTCATCGGCCTGCGCCCTCTGCTGGACCTTTCGACCCTGATCGACCCGCTGGGCCGGCGCAGCACGGTCAGCGAGGCGCTGCGCGAGACACGGCCCGTGCGGTTCGATGGCGCGTGGCATGACACCCCGGTCTATTGGCGCGACCACCTGCCGCCGAGCGCGGAAATTCGTGGTCCCGCGATCATCGAGCAGATGGACACGACGATCCTGATCGAGCCGGGCGATCTGGCGCGCAGCGATGACGAGGGCAACATCCTGATCGAAATCGAAGGGGCGCAACCATGATCGATCCGATCACCCTTTCGGTCATCCAGGCGGGGTTGCAGCAGGTCTGCGACGAAATGGATCTGGCCTTTTCCCGCGCCGCCTTTTCGCCGGTAATTGCCGAGGCTGACGATCGCTCGGACGGCATCTATGCCGCCGACGACGGCAGCCTGATTGCCCAGGGCGCACGTGGCCTGCCGGTCTTTGTCGGCACCATGCAGTATTCGACCCGCACCCTGATCGAGATGATCCGCGCGGGCGAGGTGGCCGCACCTCAGCCCGACGACATCTATATCGTCAACGATCCCTATCTAGGCGGTACGCATCTGATGGATGTGCGCTTTGCCCGCCCTTTTTACCGTAATGGCAAGATCTGGTGCTGGCTGTCCAACACCGGCCACTGGCCCGACACGGGCGGCGCGGTGCCGGGGGGCTTTTCCGCATCCGCCACCGCCGCCGAACAGGAGGGGCTGCGCCTGCCGCCTGTGCGCCTGTTCAAGCAGGGAAAACTGGACCGCGAGATCTATGCGATCATCTGTTCCAACATCCGTGTGGCCGATCAGCGCATCGGGGATGTGCAGGCCCAGGCCGCCGCGCTCAAGGTGGGCGAGGCGCGGCTGAACGCGCTGCTTGATCGTTATGGCGACGGGACCGTCGTGCAAGCCATTGCCGAGCTGCGCCAGCGCGCCGCCCGACAGATGCGCGCCTTTATCCGGCAGATCCCCGAGGGCGAATATCGCGGCGTGGCCCATGTGGACAGCGACGGCGTTGTGAATGAACCGCTAGTGATCGACCTGACGATCACATGCAGCGGCGAGCGCCTGAGTTTCGATTTCAGCCGCTCCAGCCCGCCCTGCCAGGGGCCGATGAATTCGGTTCTGGCGACAACGCTATCGTCGGTCTATCTGGCGATGCGCCACATCTTCCCCGAGGTCCCCATCAGCGCCGGCGCGTTCGAACCGCTGCATGTGATCCGTCCCGAGGGCACGTTTCTGGATGCCCATTATCCGCGCCCCGTGTCGGGCTGCGCGGCCGAGGTCAGCCAGCGCATCGCAGAGGCGGTATTCGCGGCCCTTGTCGAGGCCCTGCCCGATCGCGTCACCGCCGCACCTGCCGGAACCAGCGGCAATTTCGCGCTGGGCGGGTTCGATCCTGATCGGGGGCGCAATTACGTCATGTATCAGATCTCGGGCGGGGGATATGGCGGCAATGCCGATCACGACGGGCTGAGCAATGGCTGTTCCACCATCGGCATTTCCAAGGCACCGCCGGTCGAGATCATGGAGCAGCATTTTCCGGTGCTGTATCGGCACTATGCGCTGCGCGAGGGGTCGGGCGGGGCCGGGACGCATCGCGGCGGCTTTGGCCTGGATTACGAAGTCGAGCTGCTGCGCGGCGAGGCGCGGGCCAGTTTCGTCATGGATCACGGGCGGTTTGGCCCGCAGGGTGTTCTGGGAGGCAAGGATGGGGCGCCCAATGTCGTCGAGGTCTGGCAGGACGGGCAGCGGCACGTGCCTGAGCATCTGTCGAAGGAACAGGATATTCCGTTGCGTCCGGGTGATCGCGTGAGGGTGCAAACACCGGGCGGCGGCGGATATGGTAAGCCCGAGAAGCGTGCGCATGACCTGATTGACGAGGATCTGCGCCTGGGGCGCTATACCAGGGACCAGATCAGGCGAGATTTCGGGGTTGATCCGTGAAAAGGGGGCGCTGCCCCCGTCGCTGGCGCGACTCCCCCGGAGTATTTGGGCAAAGAAGAAGGAGCGGGGCCGAAAATGGGTAATCTGATTGCACAACTCGGCGACATCGTCGGGGCGGACAACTGTCTTGCCGGCGATGACAACCGCACGAAATATGACAATGACATCATCGGGCAATACAAGGGGCAGTCGCTGGCGGTGGTGAAGCCGGGCAACACCGATGAGGTGTCGCGTATTCTGGCGCTGGCAAA
>JAUZRU010000074.1 GCA_030950185.1 Paracoccaceae bacterium
GGCACGATTGGCCATGTTGACCACGGGAAGACGACGCTGACGGCGGCGATCACGAAGCAGTTTGGCGACTTCAAGGCGTATGACGAG
Organism: Paracoccaceae bacterium; assembly: GCA_030950185.1. Lineage (GTDB taxonomy): Bacteria > Pseudomonadota > Alphaproteobacteria > Rhodobacterales > Rhodobacteraceae > UBA5972. The sequence goes on from JAUZRU010000074.1 coordinate 88, forward strand.
ATTGACGGCGCGCCTGAAGAGAAGGCACGCGGGATCACGATCTCGACGGCGCATGTTGAATACGAGACGGACAAGCGTCACTACGCGCATGTGGACTGCCCCGGCCACGCGGACTATGTGAAGAACATGATCACGGGCGCGGCGCAGATGGACGGCGCGATTCTTGTTGTTTCGGCCGCTGACGGCCCGATGCCGCAGACGCGCGAGCACATTCTTCTGGGCCGTCAGGTTGGCATTCCTGCGATGGTTGTTTTCCTGAACAAGGTTGACCAGGTTGACGACGAAGAGCTTCTGGAACTTGTCGAGATGGAAGTGCGCGAGCTTCTGACCGAGTATGACTACCCGGGCGACGACATTCCGATCGTTGCGGGCTCGGCTCTTGCTGCGCTTGAGGGTCGTGACCCGGAGATCGGCGAGCAGAAGATTGCCGAGCTGATGGCTGCGGTTGACGACTACATCCCGACGCCCGAGCGCGCTGTTGACCAGCCGTTCCTGATGCCGATCGAGGACGTTTTCTCGATTTCGGGCCGCGGCACGGTTGTGACCGGCCGGGTCGAGCGTGGCGTGATCAATGTTGGCGACGAAGTTGAAATCGTGGGCATCCGTGACACGCAAAAGACGGTCTGCACGGGTGTGGAGATGTTCCGCAAGCTGCTGGACCGTGGCGAAGCCGGCGACAACATCGGCGCGCTGCTGCGCGGCATCGACCGCACCCAGGTCGAGCGTGGCCAGGTTCTGTGCAAGCCGGGTTCGATCACCCCGCACACCAAGTTCGAAGCCGAGGTCTATATCCTGACCAAGGATGAAGGCGGCCGTCACACGCCGTTCTTTGCGAACTACCGTCCGCAGTTCTACTTCCGTACGACGGATGTGACGGGCACGGTTCAGCTTCCCGAGGGCACCGAGATGGTGATGCCTGGCGACAACCTGAAATTCGCAGTCGAGCTGATCGCCCCGATCGCGATGGAAGAGGGCCTGCGCTTTGCCATCCGCGAAGGCGGCCGCACCGTCGGTTCGGGCGTCGTCTCAAAGGTCATCGAGTAAGGCTTCGGTCTTGCAACGCCCCGCGGCGGGGGAATGCTTCCCCGCCGTGAATATTGAAACCTGCAGCCTGAAAGAGGCAGACACATGCAAGGTCAAACCATTCGAATCCGGCTCAAGGCCTTCGATTATCGCGTACTGGATGCCAGCACCGCGGAAATCGTGAATACGGCCAAGAGAACCGGCGCAACCGTGCGCGGGCCGATTCCGCTGCCGCGCAAGATCGAAAAGTTCACCGTTCTGCGTGGCCCCCACGTGAACAAGAAATCGCGTGAGCAATTCGAAATCCGGACGCACAAGCGTCTGTTGGACATTGTTGATCCGACCCCGCAAACCGTGGACGCGCTGATGAAGCTCGACCTCGCGGCTGGCGTGGATGTCGAGATCAAGCTGTAAGGGAGGGCATGGACATTATGCGCTCTGGAGTAATCGCAAAGAAACTGGGCATGACCCGGCTTTTCCTCGAGGACGGACGGCAGGTGCCGGTTACCGTTCTGCAGATGGAGAACCTGCAGGTCGTCGCGCAGCGCACCGTTGAAAAGGACGGCTACACCGCCGTTCAGCTCGGCTGCGGCACCGCCAAGGCCAAACGCGTATCGGCAGCGATGCGAGGCCATTTCGCGGCCGCCAAGGTTGAACCCAAGCGAAAGCTTGCGGAATTCCGTGTCAGCCCCGAAAACCTGATCGAGGTTGGCGCCGAGATCACGGCCGACCACTTCCTGGAAGGGCAGAAGGTTGACGTTGCGGGCACATCGATCGGCAAGGGTTTTGCCGGCGCGATGAAGCGGCACAACTTTTCGGGCCTGCGTGCATCGCACGGCGTTTCGATCAGCCACCGTTCGCACGGTTCAACCGGCCAGTGTCAGGAGCCGGGTCGTGTGTTCAAGGGCAAGAAGATGGCCGGCCATATGGGCGCCGTTCGCGTCACGACCCAGAACCTGGAAGTCGTGCGCACCGATCCCGAACGCGGCCTTATCATGATCAAGGGCGCGGTCCCCGGTTCCAAGGGCGGCTGGGTCACGATCAAGGATGCCGTCAAGAAAAAGGCACCCGAGGGTCTGCCGCTTCCTGCCGCTATCCGCGCTGCTTCGGCTGCGCCCGAATCGGAAGCACCCTCTGAGGCCCCCGAAGGAGGCGCTGAAGAATGAAGGCTGATGTAATCAAACTGGACGCCAAGAAGGCGGGTTCGATCGAGTTGTCGGACGAGGTTTTCGGCCTGACTCCGCGTGCCGACATCCTGCAACGCGTCGTGCGTTACCAGCTGGCCAAGCGCCAGCAGGGCACGCACAAGGTCAAGACCCGGTCGGAAACCAGCTATTCGACCAAGAAGATCTATCGCCAGAAGGGCACCGGCGGCGCACGCCACGGTGACCGCAATGCGCCGATCTTCCGTAAGGGTGGTGTCTACAAGGGCCCGACCCCGCGCAGCCATGCCCATGAGCTGACCAAGAAGTTCCGCAAGCTTGGCCTCAAGCATGCGCTTTCTGCCAAGGCGTCGGCTGGCGAGTTGGTGGTTCTGGACGAGGCCAAGCTGAAAGAGGCCAAGACCGCAACGCTGGCCAAGGCCGTCAAGGATCTGGGCTGGAAGCGTGTTCTGATCATCGACGGCCCCGAGGTGGACGACAATTTCGCCCTGGCCGCGCGCAACATCGACGCGATCGACGTTCTGCCCAGCGTAGGCGCCAATGTCTATGACATCCTGCGCCGCGATACGCTGGTGCTGACCAAGGCCGGTGTCGAAGCTCTGGAGGCCCGACTGAAATGAGTGTGAAACCCGAATTCTATGACGTGATTCGCAAGCCGATCGTCACCGAAAAGGCCACCATGGCCTCGGAAAACAACGCGGTTGTTTTCGAGGTTTCCATGTCGGCCAACAAGCCGCAGATCAAGGAAGCGGTTGAAAACCTGTTCGGTGTCAAGGTGAAGGCGGTCAACACCACCATCACCAAGGGCAAGACCAAGCGTTTCAAGGGCCGTCCGGGCAAGCGCAAGGATGTGAAAAAGGCCTATGTGACCCTCGAAGAGGGGAACACCATCGACGTGACTACCGGGCTCTGATAAACAGCGCTCGAATCACGGCCCCTGACGGATAAAACCACCGGGGCCGTGTTTGACTTTTCAATTCGCGGACCTTCGGGGCCGTTCACCACCAGACCTCGGGCAAGCCCGGCGGTCGCAAGCAAACGGAAGACAGAAAGCATGGCACTCAAGTCGTATAAACCGACAACGCCAGGCCAGCGCGGGCTGGTACTGATCGACCGTTCGGAGCTTTGGAAAGGGCGTCCGGTCAAATCCCTGACAGAGGGTTTGACCAAAAAGGGCGGTCGGAACAATACCGGGCGGATTACAATGCGTCGCAAGGGCGGTGGGGCAAAGCGCCTTTACCGCATCGTCGATTTCAAGCGTCGCAAGATGGATATGCCGGCGACCGTGGAACGGATCGAATATGACCCGAACCGGACCGCCTTTATTGCGCTGATCAAATATGAAGACGGCACGCAAAACTATATCCTGGCGCCGCAGCGTCTTGGCATTGGCGATACCGTGATTTCCTCGGCCAAGGCCGACGTGAAGCCGGGCAATGCGATGCCGTTCAGCGGCATGCCGATCGGCACGATCGTTCACAACATCGAACTGAAGCCCGGCAAGGGCGGCCAGATCGCACGCGCCGCGGGCACCTATGCCCAGTTTGTCGGCCGCGATGGCGGCTATGCCCAGATCCGCCTGTCAAGCGGCGAGTTGCGCATGGTACGTCAGGAATGCATGGCTACCGTCGGTGCCGTGTCGAACCCCGACAACAGCAACCAGAATTTCGGCAAGGCCGGTCGCAACCGTCACAAGGGCATTCGTCCCAGCGTGCGCGGTGTCGTGATGAACCCGGTCGATCACCCCCATGGTGGTGGTGAGGGCCGGACCTCGGGTGGCCGTCATCCGGTGACCCCCTGGGGCAAGCCGACCAAGGGTGCGCGCACCCGTAACAACAAGACGACGGATAAATACATCATCCGCTCGCGCCACGCGAAGAAGAAGGGTCGTTAACACATGGCACGTTCTACCTGGAAAGGCCCTTTCGTCGATTCCTATGTCCTCAAGAAAGCCGAGGCAGCACGGGAATCGGGCCGCAAAGACGTTATCAAGATATGGTCCCGCCGTTCCACCATCTTGCCCCAGTTCGTGGGGCTGACATTTGGTGTCTATAACGGCCGCAAGCACATTCCGGTGCTGGTGACCGAGGAAATGATCGGACAGAAGTTCGGCGAATACTCGCCGACCCGCACCTATTACGGGCATGCTGCCGACAAGAAAGCGAAACGGAAATAAGTCATGGGCAAAGAGAAAAATCCTCGCCGCGTGGCGGATAACGAAGCGATCGCCGTGTCGCGCATGCTGCGTACCAGCCCTCAGAAGCTGAACCTCGTGGCTCAGATGATCCGCGGCAAGTCGGTCGAAAAGGCCATCGCAGACCTCACCTTCAGCAAGAAACGCATCGCCGAAGATGTGCTGAAAACGCTGCAATCGGCCATTGCGAACGCGGAAAACAACCACGGGCTTGACGTTGACGAACTGATCGTCGCCGAAGCCTGGGTCGGCAAGAACCTGACCATGAAACGCGGTCGTCCGCGTGCGCGCGGTCGTTACGGGAAGATCCTGAAGCCCTTTGCTCAGGTCACCATCAAAGTGCGCCAGGTAGAGGAGCAAGCGTAATGGGTCAGAAAATCAATCCGATCGGCTTTCGCCTGCAGGTCAACCGCACCTGGGACAGCCGTTGGTACGCCAACAACAATGACTTTGGCGATCTTCTGCTGGAAGACGTCAGGATCCGTGAATACATCAAGAAGAACTGTGTTCAGGCTGGTGTGTCGCGCGTGATCATCGAACGTCCGCACAAGAAATGCCGCGTCACGATCCACTCGGCCCGTCCGGGTGTCATCATCGGCAAGAAGGGCGCCGATATTGAAAAACTGCGCCGCAAGCTGTCCGAGTTCACCGACAGCGAGCTGCACCTGAACATCGTTGAAGTGCGCAAGCCCGAACTTGATGCCCAGCTTGTTGCCGAAAGTGTGGCGCAGCAGCTTGAGCGTCGTGTGTCGTTCCGCCGTGCCATGAAGCGTTCGGTCCAGAACGCCATGCGCATGGGTGCGCTAGGTATTCGTGTCAACGTCGCCGGCCGTCTGGGTGGCGCCGAGATCGCAAGGACCGAATGGTATCGCGAAGGTCGCGTGCCGCTTCATACCCTGCGCGCCGACATCGATTACGCCACCGCCGAAGCCCTGACGCCCTATGGCATCATTGGCATCAAGGTGTGGATCTTCAAGGGCGAGATCATGGAGCATGATCCCCAGGCGCGTGACCGCCGGGCCCAGGAACTTCAAGAAGGGGGTGGGCCGCGTTCGCATCGTCGTTGATAGCGCCGCGCCCCTTACAGGAGAAAACCAATGCTTTCACCGAAGCGTACGAAATTCCGCAAGCAGTTCAAGGGCCGCATCCACGGTCTTGCCAAGGGCGGAACCGAGCTGACTTTCGGGCAGTATGGCCTGAAATCCACCCAGCCCGAGCGGATCACTGCCCGCCAGATCGAGGCCGCCCGTCGTGCCATG
>JAUZRU010000075.1 GCA_030950185.1 Paracoccaceae bacterium
ATGTAATTGTATATGCCTGATTAACCGGCGCCTTCGAAGGAGTTGCGGACATATTTGAATTGAACGAGCGGGATATTCTGTCCAACGCGGCGGCGGAATCAGGGTTGGACAATGCCGCAGATCCGCCGTCATGGTCGGCACCCCGGTCAGCGAGGTAACTTTTTCTTTTTCGATCAGGCGCATGGCCTCGACCCCGACATTTTTCAGCGCGCCCAGCGCATAATGGATCTGCCCGTCATGCACGCTGAACAGCGCCTCCGAGCGGTTCACGCAGGGCGGCACCAGCGGGATTTCAAGCCGCTTGACCTCTTCGATATAGATGCCCAGCTTGTCGGTCAGGTGAATGTCGCAATTCATCACGGCAGCCATGAATTCGACCGGATAGTTGGCCTTGAGCCAGGCCGTCTGATAGCTGACCACGGCATAGGCGGCAGCGTGCGACTTGTTGAAACCGTAATTGGCGAATTTTTCCAGCAGATCGAACACTTCGATCGCCTTTTTCTCGTCCACGCCGTTCTTGCGGGCACCTTTGATGAATTTCGGGCGCTCGGCGTCCATCGCCTCCTTGATCTTCTTGCCCATGGCGCGACGCAGCAGATCGGCACCGCCCAGCGTGTAGCCCGCCATTTCCTGGGCAATCTGCATTACCTGTTCCTGATAGACGATGATACCCTGGGTTTCGTCAAGGATATGGTCGATCGACGGGTGCAGGCGATCGCGTTCCTCGACCCCGTTCTTGACCTTGCAGAACTTGGGGATGTTTTCCATCGGGCCGGGGCGGTACAGCGCAACCAGTGCGACGATATCCTCGATGCAGGTGGGCTTCATCTGGCGCAGCGCGTCCATCATGCCGCTGCTTTCAACCTGGAACACGGCGACGGTTTTCGCGCTGGCGTACAGCTGATAGGTCTTTTCGTCGTCCAGCGGGATATGGCCGATATCCACATCGATTCCGCGCAGCTTCAGCAGATCCAGCGCGTTCTTGATGACGGTCAGGGTTTTCAGGCCAAGAAAGTCGAATTTCACCAGCCCCGCCTGTTCGACCCATTTCATGTTGAACTGGGTCGCCGGCATGTCGGATCGCGGATCCTTGTACAGCGGCACCAGCTGGTCCAGCGGCCGGTCGCCGATCACCACGCCGGCCGCATGGGTCGAGGCATTGCGCAGCAGCCCCTCGACCTGCCGGGCATAGGTCAACATGCGTTCGACCACCTCTTCGGCGGCGGCCTCTTCGCGCAGGCGGGGTTCCTCGGCCAGCGCCTTTTCGATGGACACCGGCTTGACCCCCTCGACCGGGATCAGCTTGGACAGGCGGTCCACCTGGCCATAAGGCATCTGCAACACGCGCCCCACATCGCGCACCGCCGCCTTGGACAGAAGCGCGCCAAAGGTGATGATCTGCGCCACCTTTTCACGGCCGTATTTCTGTTGCACATATTCGATCACCTCTTCGCGGCGATCCATACAAAAATCGATATCAAAGTCGGGCATCGACACCCGTTCGGGGTTGAGGAAGCGTTCGAACAGCAGCTTGTAGCGCAGCGGATCGAGGTCGGTGATCGTCAACGAATAGGCGACCAGCGAGCCAGCGCCAGACCCCCGCCCCGGCCCCACCGGAATATCGTGATCCTTGGCCCATTTGATGAAATCGGCAACGATCAGGAAGTAGCCGGGAAAGCCCATGCTTTCGATGATGCCCAGCTCGAATTCCAGCCGTTTTTCGTATTCTTCCACGGGCGCGGCATGGGGTATGACGGCAAGACGCGCCTTCAGCCCCTCGCGGGCCTGTCGGCGCAGTTCCTGAACCTCGTCATCGGCAAAGCGCGGCAGGATCGGCTTGCGCCTTTCCACCTTGAAGGCACAGCGCCGCGCGATCTCGACCGTGTTTTCCACCGCCTCGGGCAGGTCGGCAAACAGCACCGCCATTTCCTCGGGCGTCTTGAAATAATGCTGGGGCGTCAGCTGGCGGCGCGCTTCCTGCTGATCGACATAGGCCCCATCGGCAATGCACAAAAGGGCGTCGTGGGCTTCGTACATTTCGGATTTCGGGAAATGCACGTCGTTGGTGGCGACCAGCGGCAGATCCATGTCATAGGCCATTTCGACAAGCCCGCGCTCGGTCAGGCGCTCGGCCTCGGGCAGGTGGCCATCTTCGCCGGGGTGACGCTGAAGCTCGACATAAAGGCGATCGCCGAACCAGCCAGACAGATCGCGCAGCAGCGCCTGCGCCCGGTCGCGATGGCCCTCTTGCAACAGCGCGCCAACCGGGCCATCGGGCCCGCCGGTCAGGCAGATCACGCCCTCGCAATGGCAGGCAAGCGCGGCCAGCGGCACCCTTGGCACGCCATCGGGGTTTTCGAGATAGGCAACCGAGTTCAGCTTCATCAGATGGCCATAGCCGACCTCGTTCTGGGCCAGAAATACCATCGGCCGGGGCGGTGGCGGGCGGTCGCCGGGATGGGCGGCGGGCGCATATTCGACATCCATCTGGCATCCAATGATCGGCTGAATGCCGGCGCCTGCGGCGAGTGTCGAAAATTCCAGCGCGCAGAACATGTTGTTGGTGTCGGTGACGGCAACGGCAGGCATGCCTGCGTCGGTGCACATGCCGGGCAGCTTCTTGACCCGCACCGCCCCTTCCAGAAGGGAATATTCGGTATGCAGGCGCAGATGTATGAATCGGGGACTGTCACTCATGCCGGGCAGAATAGGGACAAGCGGCACCGCGTGAAAGTGCCCATTGGCCCGATTTCCAGAAAACAGATTGCTCTTTCCTGCCATGCGGCTAGGGTCTGCTGCAGGGAAAATTCACAGGGAAATCTCGAATGGGAAAACTGACGACACATGTTCTGGATACGGCGCTGGGCAAGCCTGCCGCGGGCTTGAGGATCGAGGTGTTTCGCCTGTCGGGCGGGCGTAACCGCCTGGCGGACGTGACCACCAATGCCGATGGCAGGGTTGACGCGCCCCTGCTGGAAGGCGATGCCTTCGCGCCCGGAGAATACGAGCTGCTGTTTCACGCGGGGGCCTATCTCGACCAGACAGGGCAGGATTTACCGTCGCCCAAGTTCCTGGATCTGATCCCCCTGCGCTTTGGCATTGCCGAGGACGGCCACTATCATGTGCCGCTGCTTCTTTCGCCTTTCGGGTATTCAACCTACAGGGGAAGCTGACAAAAAACTTGTCACAAGGGGGATTGTCGGCTTACGCTGAGCATCGGTCTGAAAGACAGGGAGGGCCGCGCAGCTGCTTTACGTCGCATCGGGTAGCGCGCAAAAGGCCAGACGCAAAAGAAGGCGGCGGACATTGCAGATATGGAGATCGAGTTTCTTCTGAATGGAGAGACCATTCGACTTCGAGATCAGCCGGCGACAACCAGCCTGCTCGATTGGCTTAGGGAATCGGCAAACCTTACGGGAACCAAGGAAGGATGCAACGAGGGCGACTGCGGCGCCTGCACGGTGATGGTGACAAGCCTTGCCGCTGACGGCACCGTGCGCCGGCAAGCCATGAACGCCTGC
>JAUZRU010000076.1 GCA_030950185.1 Paracoccaceae bacterium
AACAGGTCGTCGGAACCGGCGCAACCATGTTGCTGGGCATGGGGCTGGTTGCCCTGTCCACCGTATTGATGCTGAAACTCACCAGCGGATCGGACGCGCTGGCCCGCGAAGACCTGGCCTTTGCCCTGTCGATCGTGCTGCTGGGTTTTCTGATGATGATCACGCGGCGCAATGCGGTGTCTCAGGTTGTCGGCTTCATGTCGCTGGAAAACGGGTTGATCCTGGCCGCGGCAGGGGCGCAGGGCATGCCGCTGGTGGTGGAAATCAGCGTCGCCTTTTCGGTGCTGGTCGCCTTCATCGTGATTGGCGTGTTCCTGTTTCGCATTCGCGAACGCTTCGATTCCGTCGATGTTACGGTCATGGATGATTTCCGGGGGGAAAAGCGATGAGCCTTCCCTTCGGGCCGGTCGAACTGATCCTTGGCATCCCGGCGGTCGCGGCGGTTCTGCTGGCGGTATTGCCGGGGTATCGTCTGACCTCGTGGCTGAATGTCGGGGCCAGCCTTGCCAGTTTTCTGGCCGCGGCCGCGTTGCTTGTCGTGGGGCGGCCCGCGCCGAGCGAATTTTTCCTGATTGACGAGCTGAATATCATCTTTGTCGTCCTGAACACCTTTGTCGGGTTCACAGCGGCCTGTTTCAGCGCGGCCTACATCGCGCACGAGCTGGAAACCGGGCGCCTGACGCCTGTCTATCTGCGTTTCTATCACGCCATGTATCAGGTGATGATGTTTGGCATGAACCTGGTTCTGGTCACCAACAATATCGGCCTGATGTGGGTCGCGATCGAGCTGGCGACCCTTTCGACGGTGCTGATGGTGGGGATCTATCGCACGCCCGAGGCGCTCGAGGCGGCGTGGAAATATTTCATCCTCGGCTCGGTCGGAATCGCGTTGGCGCTGTTCGGCACGATCCTTGTCTATCTGGCTGCCCAGCCCGTTCTGGGCGAGGGGGCGGCGGCCATGGTGTTTACCAACCTGCTGCCGCGCGCGGCCGAATTCGACCCGATGATCCTGAACCTGGCCTTTGTCTTTCTGATTCTGGGATATGGTACCAAGGTCGGGCTTGCGCCGCTCCATGCCTGGCTGCCCGACGCCCATGCCGAGGGCCCGACACCCATTTCGGCGGTGCTGTCGGGGTTGTTGCTGAATGTGGCGCTTTATGCGGTGCTGCGATTCAAGATGCTGATGACGGCTAATCCCGACACGCTGGCACCGGGGCCACTGATGATCACGATGGGGCTGGTTTC
>JAUZRU010000077.1 GCA_030950185.1 Paracoccaceae bacterium
CTATGTTTGGCGCAACCGATACACAGGTGAAGATGATGAAAACACTTCTGACCACGATGGCGTTCATGCTTGCGCTGGGCGTTTCCAGCCAGGCAAGCGCCGCATGCTATGCCGATTACAAGGCCAAGAAGAATCAGCCCCTGCAATTGCATTATGGGGTCATACAGCTGCCCGACAATGTGTGCGGCAAGCCGGGCAAGATCAGCCAGACCATCCAGCACAGGATTTCTGTTGGCGGTTGGCGCCTACTTAATGTTATGTCTGTGTTCGGACCGGACGGGCTGAACAAGAGACGCGCAAGTGCAGGAAAATACTTCCTCAGGTATTAGGAACAGGTTGTTCAACAAGGGTAATGCAACCCTGACACTGGGGATTGCGGCCATTGTCGGCATCCTGGCCATCGCGTCGGCCGTTTTGTTCTACAACCTGCCCGATGCCAATGCATTCAACGACCGGGTTGAACGGATATTTGTCGAAAACGACAACCTGACCTCGAATGCCGAGATCAAGCTTCTTGAAATCCTTGCCCAGTCCGGAACAGCGTTTTCCGATGTTCTGGCGTCTTACCGCTTTGTCATTTTCGTGCTGCTTGTCTTTTCGACGGCCATCCTGATCGCGGCGCTGGTCTTTCTGGTCAATATCGCGGCCATGAACCGCCGCATGTCGGAAATCGAGCGCGCGGGGATCCAGATCAACAGCCTGATCATCAGCCGGGATGAAAGGGTCGTCTATCTGAACAACATGGAATTCACCCTGACCGAAGCCGCGTTCGAGGCCCTGGCCGTTCTGGCCGAGGCGCGGATGGATGACGAGGTGGTCAGCGGGGTCGAACTTGAATCCCTGATTACCGGCAAGGACCGCACCGAATGTGAAGAGGCTGCGGGCGCGACCCGAATCAAGCGCCTTCGCGACCATCTGGGCAACCAGATCGTTTCCGAGCTGCTGATCAAGACGATCAGCCGCAAGGGCTATATGCTGGCGATCGACAAAGATGTCATCAAGATGATCTGAGCTTTGCACGCGCTTGCCGGGGCGGATTGTTCGGGCTTGTGGAGATGCTGTCAAGATGCGGGAATGTGCCACAATTCCGGCACAGTATTGCCCTGCCTTGTTCGGATTTTTCTCAGAATTGGATGCTACCGTTTCCATAATCGTCCCGCTGCGGGCGGCAGGTGTGTATTGGAGAGCAGGTTCATGTCAAAGGAAAAAATCACGATTCCGCTAAAAACCGGTTCGGCCGAAGGGGCAGGCCACCATGCGGATCCCACAGATACAATTGATTCGACGCAAACATATGAAACCCACGAGGAAGGCATTCCTGAAGATACCCAGGCCCATGTTTCGGGGATGACCCACAGCGATGAAATAGGTGGCGGTTCCGGCGATGCGCCAGCGGCACAAGCGGGTCAAGGCAGCGCGGGGGACAGGGCGTCCGATCTTGATGCTTTCAGTCATGGCGAAGCTGATTCAGCCGACGCCGACAATGATGATCAGCATTCGGGCGAACCCTGGTCAGACGATCGGCGCGCGCGGGTCGAAACGCAGGGTTCCCATCACGCCGAGAATGATGAAGGCTCGGGCAGCGCGGAACATCATTCGGATAGCGGCCACGGGGATGACGGCCAACACGGGCATGACGATGACCATGGGCACGACGACCACGATCATGGTCACGACGACGAGCACGATCACGATGATGAGCATGGTCACGACGACGATTCGGATGATCATATTGTCTGTTTTGCTGCCGGCACGTTGATTGACACACCTTCTGGCCCGGTCAGGGTCGAGGATCTGGGTGTTGGCAAGATGGTTCTGTGTGGCGACGGCGTCGCCCGCAAGATATTGTGGTTTTCCGGTCGCCAGGTGACCCCGGAGGAGATGCGGGAACATCCGGAATTTCGCCCCATCCGTATCCGCAAGGGCGCGTTCGGCGATAACCTGCCCTACCGGGATCTGCTGGTTTCACCTCAACATCGCATCCTGATCAATGACTGGCGGGCAAGCTTGATGTTCGGGGTGGAAAAGGTGCTGGTCCCTGCGGTTCATCTGCTGAATGATCGCGATATCGTTCGCGACCACGGGACGGATGGCGTGGTTTACTATCATTTCATGTTTGACCGCCATCACACGGTGATATCAAATGGCATTCAGAGCGAAAGCTTCTTTCCGGGCGGCACGGCCCTTGCCGGGGTGGACGAGGCCGCCAAGAGGGAACTTCTTCGTCTGTTCCCGCAGCTGTCAGAAGGAAGCGCATCATATGGCCAGACCTGTTGCCCGACATTGAAGGCATATGAGGCAATGGCATTGCTGGGCGGTTAGGCGCGGAACCTGTCGATTCAATTTTTGACCCTTGATCCACTGTGGCAACGAGGTCGAGCTGGTCGGGAAGTTGCCGAAGCGATCAAGACAGAAACGAACCGGCCCGGACAAGGCGATCAGCGGGGCGAAGGCTTCAACAAGGCAGTTATCAAGGCGCTGTCGGGATCAGCCAGACCGTCTATCACGTTGAAATGATGACGCCCCTGCTCGATGACTGCCTCGGCATGGGGCCAGTGCGCGGCAAGTTTGCGGGCCTGATCGACAAAGGCGGGGCGCTCGTCGCCGCCAACCCAGGCGACAACGGGAACCGGTAGCACGTCATCATGCAACAGCGGGCTTTCGGATGCTGCCTCGACCGTATCAAGGTGTAGATCCTGATTCATGGATGTCCGCAGCAAGGGGCGCAGATCGTGCAGGCCGGAAATCGAAACCACCCGGCTGACCCGCGCCGGGAAACAGCAGGCAAAATCCATATCCGCGCACAGCATCCGTGTGACCAGATGCCCACCAGCCGAATGACCCGTCAGATATATCGGCCCGGCGATGCGGCTGGCGGCCATGTCGATCGCCTTGGCGATCTGCCTTGAAATTTCCGAAATCCGCGCCTCTGGCGCCAGGACATAGCCGGGCATGGCAACCGCATGCTCGCGGGCAAGGGCGCCAGCCGCAAGGTGCGACCAGTACGACTTGTCAAACGCACGCCAATATCCGCCGTGAACAAAGACCACCAACCCCTTGGGCGCCGCCTCCGGCAGGAACAGGTCAAGCCGCTCGCGCGGGTGATTGCCATATTCGATGTCAAGCTCGGCCCGCCCGCTGCCTGTCTGTCTTTCGCGGAATTTCCGGGCCATGTCAGCCCAGCGCGGCGGGTAGTCCTCGGCCCCCGCAATATATTTGCCATTGGCATAGGCGTCATCCAGATCGAATGCCGTCATGTATGTTCCTCCCCTGACACAAGTATCGCCCGGTCTGCCTTGCGAAGGAAAGTCATTTGTGAAACATCTTTCTCAAATTGATCACATATGGGAAAGGCACGCCAATGACCCCCCTTTCAAACCGCCTGAAAGACCCTTCGCTGCTTTGCACCAAGGCATTTGTCGCGGGCGAATGGATAGATGCCGACGATGGTGCAACCTTTGATGTAACCAATCCCGCCAACGGGCAGGTCATCTGCCGGGTGCCTGATCTGGGCATTGCGGAAACCCGCCGCGCGATCGAGGCGGCCGATGCGGCGCGTCGCGAATGGGCAGCCCGCACCGGCAAGGAACGCGCGGCCATCCTGCGCCGGTGGTATGATCTGATGGTTGAAAATGCCGATGATCTGGGCGCCATCCTGACCGCCGAAATGGGCAAGCCCCTGCCCGAGGCCAAGGGTGAGGTTCTGTATGGGGCCTCGTTTGTCGAATGGTTTTCCGAAGAGGCCAAGCGCGTCTATGGCGAAACCATCCCCGGCCACCAGCGCGACAAGCGCATCACCGTCATCAAGCAACCCATCGGGGTTGCCGCCTCGATCACGCCATGGAACTTTCCCAACGCCATGATCGCGCGCAAGGTGGCCCCGGCGCTGGCGGTGGGCTGTGGCTTTGTCGCGCGGCCCGCATCGGAAACACCGCTTTCGGCGCTGGCCATGGGCCTGCTGGCCGAGCGCGCCGGTCTGCCCAAGGGGGTGCTGAGCATCGTTACCTCGACGAAAGCCTCGGCCATCGGCAAGGAATTCTGCGAAAACCCCATCGTGCGCAAGCTGACATTCACCGGATCCACCGAGGTCGGGCGCATCCTGCTGCGTCAGGCGGCGGATCAGGTGATGAAAACCTCGATGGAGCTGGGCGGAAACGCGCCTTTCATCGTGTTCGACGACGCCGATCTGGATGCCGCGGTCGAGGGCGCCATGATCTCGAAATACCGCAACAACGGGCAGACCTGCGTCTGCGCCAACCGCATCTATGTGCAGGAAGGTGTCTATGACGCATTTGCCGAAAAACTGGCCGCTGCGGTTGCCCGCATCAAGGTTGGCGATGGCTTTGACGAGGGCGTGACCACCGGCCCCCTGATCACCGAGGACGCGGTGAAAAAGGTCGAGGAACATATCGCCGACGCCGTGGCCAAGGGCGCGCATATCGCGGCCGGCGGCAATCGCCACGCGCTGGGCGGCACGTTCTTTGAACCTACCATCCTGACCGACGTGACCCCCAACATGATGGTGACCAATGACGAAACCTTTGGTCCCGTTGCGCCGCTGTTCAGATTCAAGGACGAAGAGGACGTGATCCGCCAGGCCAATGACACGATTTTCGGGCTGGCATCCTATTTCTATGCCCGTGACGTGGGGCGTATCCACCGGGTCGCCGAGGCGCTGGAATATGGCATGGTCGGCATCAACACCGGCCTGATTTCAACCGAGGTTGCGCCTTTTGGCGGGGTCAAGCAGTCTGGCCTCGGGCGCGAGGGCTCGCATCACGGGATCGATGAATATCTGGAAATGAAATATCTGTGCCTGGATATCAGCTGATTGACCAGTCGGGTGGGGCTGTTGCGCTGCCGGTCTGCGTCGATTCCAGCGCCGCCTCGGCCAGCAGCAGCGCCGCCAGCCCATCCCTGCCATCGGGCACATCCGCATCCTGCCCGGCTGCCATGGCGACAAAGGCGGCAATCTCGGCCGCATAGGCGGCGCGGTAGCGGGTCATGAAGAAATCATGCAGCGGCGGGCGAAGAAAGCCCTGCGCGGTGGCGATCTCGATATCCTGGGGGCGCTGGTTTTCGGCCTGCACCATGCCCTTGCTGCCAAGCACCTCGATGCGCTGGTCATAGCCATAGGCGGCGCGGCGGGAATTGGTGATCACGCATTGCCGGCCCGATGCCGTTGTCAGCAGGACATTGGCGCTGTCATAGTCGCCCAGATCGGCCATCTGCGCATCGACCAGAACCGAGGCCGTCGCCATGACCGAGGTAATTTCCTCGCCCAGCAGAAAGCGCGCCATGTCGAAATCGTGGATCGTCATGTCGCGAAAGATACCGCCCGAAACCCGGACATAATCGGCCGGCGGCAGTCCGGGGTCGCGCGAGGTGATGGTCAGCATTTCCACATCCCCGATGCGGCCTTCGGCAATGGTGCGTTTCAGTGCCGCGAAATGCGGATCGAACCGGCGATTGAAGCCGACCATCAGCTGCGCGCCGGTTTGTGCAACCACATCAAGGCAGGCGCGCACGCGCCCCACGTCAAGGTCGATGGGCTTTTCGCAAAAGATCGCCTTGCCGGCACGGGCGAACAGCTCGATCAGATCGGCGTGCGTGCTGGTGGGGGTGCAGATCAGTACCGCGTCGATATCGTCGGCGCCCGCGATGTCGTCGATGCGGCGCAGGCTTGCGCCATGTTCCGTGGCCAGTGCGCGCGCGGCCTGCTCGTTGGCGTCGGCGACTGCAACAAGGCGGGCATTGCGGTTGTGACTGACAGCTTCGGCATGCACGCGGCCGATGCGCCCGGCGCCAAGAAGGGCAAGGTTGATGGTCATTTTGCGGCTCTCCGGTCGGTTTGCAGATGGACGCGCTGCCCGTTGCGCGCGGCCTCGGCCACGGCATGGATCACGCGCTCGTATTCCAGCGCCTTGGCGAAATCCGGATGCGCTGGCCGGTCCGACGCAATCGCGCGCAGAAATTCCGCCGCCTCGATCACTTTGAGGTCATTAAAACCCAACTGGTGGCCGGGTGCAGGGCAAAAGGCGCCAAAGGGTTGATGTGCCGGCCCGGTCAGGATGGTGCGAAAACCCTGCTCGGCCTCGGGGCCTTCCTGGATGAAAAGGCGCAGCTCGTTCATGCGTTCCTGATCGAAACAGATCATGCCACGGGTGCCGTGAACCTCCCATGCCAGACGGTTCTTGCGCCCCCAGGCGCTGCGCGACGTGGACAGCGAGCCATGCGCGCCATTGGCAAAGCGTACAAGCGCCGTGGCGATATCCTCGTTTTCCACTGGCGCGCGGCCGGATCCGTCGGCCAGCGGGCGGGTTTCGTGGATCGTGCGCATGTCGGCAATCAGGCTGTCGATCGGGCCGCACAAAGCGTCGGCCATCGATACCAGATGACAGCCCATGTCGCCCAGCGCGCCAAGCCCGGCCTGCGCAATGCGCGCGCGCCATGTCCAGGGCAGATCGGGATCGGCCTGGTAATCCTCATCCACCCAGCCGCGGAAATGCACGATTTCGCCGATCGCGCCGTTGCGGATCAGGCGCAGCGCATGGGTGAAGGCCGGATTGCGGATATAGTTATAGCCGACGATGGTTTTCACACCCGCATCGCGGGCCGCATCGGCCATTTCGATGGCCTGTGCCAGCGTCAGCGCCATCGGTTTTTCGCACCAGACATGCTTGCCCGCGGCAAGTGCCGCCAGTGCCATTTCGTGGTGCATGTTGTTGGGGGTGGTGATCGAGACGATATCGACCGCCGGATCGCTGACCACCTCGTGCCAGTTGTCGGTGGCACGGGCAAATCCGAACTGGTCGGCCATATTGCACGCCTTGTCGGCGGGTGTGTCGCACAGGATTTCCAGCCTTGGCGCGGGCACATCACCGAAAGTGGCCCGCACGGCACCCCAGGCCAGCGCGTGGGCCTTGCCCATGAAGCCGGTTCCGATAAGACCGATGCCGAGTGACTGCATGATGTGGACTCCTGGCGAAAGCACCAATAGAATATTTATTCCATCGTATGGATGAAGTTGGAACAACCACTTGTCAAGTACAAAGGAATCCGCATGAACGACCGCGCCGCACCCGCCTCTCTGGACGAGTTTCGCACGCGCCTGACCCAGATCTCGGAAGGGCTGCCCAAGCGCATGCGCCAATGCGCAGATTTCGTTGCCCGCCACCCGGAACGGATCGCCGTTTCCACCGTTGCCGAGTTGTCGCAGGCGGCAGGGGTGCAGCCGTCGGCCTTCATGCGGTTCTGTCAGATCATGGGATTTTCCGGGTTTTCGCAGATGCAAAAGCTGTTTCGCGAAAGCTATGCCCAGCGCTGGCCCGATTATCGCACCCGGCTGGAAAATCTGCGCGCTGCGGGCAGCGGCAGCCCCTCGGCCCTGCTGGCGGAATTTGTCGAGGCGGGGCGGTTGTCGCTGGAAAACCTCGCCCGCACGGTCGAGGCTGCGACGCTTGAAAAGGCCGTCGAGGCGCTTTCGCAGGCGCGCATGATTCACCTTGTCGGCATGAAGCGGGCCTTTCCCGTGGCTTGTTACCTTTCATACGCGTTCGACAACATGGATATTCCGTCCTTGCTGCATGACAGGGTCGGCAATCTTGACCACCGCCATGCGATCCTGCCTGGGGATGTGCTGGTTGCGATCACCTTTGCCCCCTACAGCCATGAAACGCTGGAGCTGGCCTCTTTTGCCCGTGACAAGGGCTGCGAGGTTGTTGCCCTGACCGATGCCATGAACAGCCCCCTGCACCGAGTCGGGGCTACAGCCTTGATGGTGTCCGAGGTCGATGTCGGTGCATTCCGGGCGCTTTCGGCCACCTTTTCACTGGCCGTCGCGCTGGCGGTTGCGGTTGGCACCCGCCGCAATGCTGCGATGGAATAGAAGTTTTGTATTGATTTATTTCAATTTGGAATAAATATTCCATCATGCGGTTCTGGACGGGCAGGTGATTCTGCCTGTTTGCCGTGTTCCCGATTTTCGGGGGGGGTTGTTCCCGCGCCAGGTCGGGGAATGTGAACCAAGGGAGAGATCAAGATGAAAAAACTGTTAACAATATTGGTAGCGGCGGCGATGGGCCTGGGTGCCCTGACCGGAACCGCCGCAGCTGACGGCGAGCGTTTTGTGCTGATCAGCCACGCGCCCGACAGCGATAGCTGGTGGAATACCATCAAGAATGCGATCAAGATCGCCAGCAAGCAGATGGATGTGACTGTCGAGTATCGCAATCCGCCCACTGGCGATCTGGCTGACATGGCCCGTATCGTGGAACAGGCCGCCGCCAGTGGCCCGGATGGCATCATTGTGACGATTGCCGATTATGATGTGCTGAAAGGTCCGATCACCTCGGCCGTGGATCAGGGCATTCCGGTCATCACCATCAACTCGGGCACTGCCGAGCAATCGGAAAAGCTGGGCGCATTGATGCATGTCGGCCAGCCTGAATACACCGCCGGTTTCGAGGCCGGCAAGCGGGCGAAAAAGGCGGGTGTCAAGTCGTTCCTGTGCGTGAACCACTACATTACCAACCCGGCCTCGGTCGAACGCTGCAAGGGCTTTGCCGATGCGATCGGTGCTGATGTGAAATCAAGCATGATCGACAGCGGCCAGGACCCGGCCGAGATCAAGAACAAGGTGCTGGCCTATCTGACTGCACATCCTGACACCGGCGCCATCCTGACACTGGGTCCGACCTCGGCCCACCCGACCCTGTCGGCACTGGATCAGGCCGGTCTGAAGGGCCAGATCTATTTCGGCACCTTTGACCTGTCCCAGCAGATCGCTGCGGCAATCAAGGATGGCACCATCGCCTTTGCCATCGACCAGCAGCCGTTCTTGCAGGGCTATCTGCCGGTCGTGATCCTGACGAACTATGCCCGTTATGGCGTGCTGCCCTCGGGCAACATCAACTCGGGGCCCGGCTTCATCACCAAGGACAATATCGCCCTGGTCGAGAAGTATGCCGGCGTCTACCGCTAAGCACTACCATGAGGGGCGGCGCGAACCGCCGCCCCCATATCTGCCGCAGGACGCGGCGACAGGTCATCGCAGGGGGGAAGCATGTCCGACGAACGCATGAAACAGGTCTCGACCCTGAGACGCATCATGATCCGGCCAGAGCTGGGCGCGATTTCGGGGACCATCCTTGTATTTGTCTTTTTCCTGATGATCGCCGGCGACAGCGGCATGTTCGCGCCGCAAGGCATTCAGAACTGGTCTGTCGTTTCGGCCCAATTCGCCATCATCGCGGTCGGCGCATGTCTGCTGATGATCGCGGGTGAGTTCGACCTTTCGGTCGGCTCGATGATCGGCTTTGCTGGCATCCTGATCGCCATTCTTTCGGTGCAATGGGGCTGGCCAACCTGGATTTCGATACTGGTCGCCTTTGCGATTTGTGTCTCGATCGGGGCGCTGAACGGATTTCTTGTCATCAAGACCGGACTGCCCAGCTTTATCGTGACGCTTGCCTTTCTTTACATCCTGCGGGGGCTGACGATCTGGCTGTCGATCCTGACCACGCAAAAAACCGTGATCGGGGGCGTGCGCAAGGCTGCCGAGGGCGACTGGCTGGCGCCCGTCTTTGGCGGCAAGATCCTGACCGGGCTGTTCCAGTGGATGGGTGATCATGGCTGGATCGAGACATTTTCCCGTGGCACGCGGGCCGGCCAGCCCGTTGTCGAAGGGATTCCCATGCTCATCATCTGGGCGCTGGGGCTGATCATCTTTGGCCAGTGGCTGCTGACGCGCACCCGTTTTGGCAACTGGATCTTTGCCTCGGGCGGCGATGCGCAGGCGGCATCCTATGTCGGGGTGCCGGTCAACCGGGTCAAGATCCTGATGTTCATGTTTACCGCGTTTTGCGCCTGCGTCTTTGCCACCTCGCAGGTGATGGAGTTCGGGTCCGCCGCCGCCGACCGCGGGCTGCTCAAGGAATTCGAGGC
Source organism: Paracoccaceae bacterium (assembly GCA_030950185.1). GTDB lineage: Bacteria > Pseudomonadota > Alphaproteobacteria > Rhodobacterales > Rhodobacteraceae > UBA5972. Next base: position 9,946 of record JAUZRU010000077.1, read on the forward strand.
GATCATCTCGGTCGTCATCGGTGGCGCGCTGTTGACTGGCGGATACGGTTCGGTTGTGGGCGCGGCCCTTGGGGCGCTGATCTTTGGCGTCGTGCAGCAGGGGCTGTTCTTTTCAGGCGCCGAAAGTTCGCTGTTCCGGGTGTTTCTGGGCACCATCCTGATTCTGGCCGTGATCCTGAACACCTATATCCGCCGCATCATCACGGGGGAGCGTTGAGATGACCCAGCCAATCATAGAAATGAAGGATATAGAAAAGCATTTCGGCCCCGTGATCGCACTTGGCGGTGTCAGTTTCGACGTCTGCCCGGGCGAGGTGCATTGCTTGCTGGGCGACAATGGCGCCGGCAAATCGACCTTCATCAAGACGATGTCGGGGGTTCACAAGCCCACCAGCGGCACGATCCTGTTCGAGGGGCGCGAAATGCATTTCGACAGCCCGCGCGACGCGATGGCAGCCGGCATCGCCACCGTGTATCAGGATCTTGCGATGATCCCCTTGATGTCGGTGACGCGAAACTTCTGGATGGGCAACGAGCCGGTGCGCAAGATCGGCCCCTTCCGCATGATGGATTTCGCCCGCGCCAACCGCGTGACGATGGAGGAAATGGCCAAGATGGGCATCAATCTGCGCGAGCCGAACCAGGCTGTGGGCACGCTTTCAGGTGGCGAACGTCAGACGGTTGCAATTGCGCGCGCCGTCTATTTCGGCGCCAAGGTGCTGATCCTGGATGAACCCACATCGGCCCTTGGCGTGCGCCAGACCTCGAACGTGCTGGCCACCATCGACAAGGTGCGCAAGGGCGGCATTGCGGTGGTGTTCATCACCCATAATGTGCGCCACGCGCTGGCGGTGGGCGACCGCTTCACCGTGCTGAACCGGGGCAAGACATTGGGCACAGCCAGGCGGGGCGAGATCACCCCCGAGGAACTCCAGGATCTGATGGCCGGCGGGCAGGAGCTGGCACAGCTGGAAAGCTCGCTCGGGGGAACCGTATGAGCCTTGACGTCATCACGATCGGGCGCGCCTCGGTCGATCTTTACGGCGCTCAGGTCGGCGGGCGGCTTGAGGACATGCGCAGTTTCGACAAGTATATCGGCGGCTCGCCCGCAAATATTGCCACGGGGGCTGCGCGTCTGGGTCTGAAATCGGCGCTCATCACGCGCGTTGGCGATGAACATATGGGCCGCTTCATCCGCGAGGAACTGGCGGCCGAGGGTGTCGAGACAGACGGGGTAATCACCGACCCCGAACGCCTGACCGCGCTGGTCCTGCTGGGGATTCGCGACCGCCAGCATTTTCCGCTGATCTTCTACCGCGAAAATTGCGCCGACATGGCGCTGTGCGAGGACGATATCGACCCTGAATTCATCAGGCGCGCGGGCTGTGTAGTGGCAACAGGCACGCATCTGAGCCATCCCCGCACCACAGCCGCCGTCCTCAAGGCGTTGCGAATTGCACGAGCGGCCGGCATCAGGACGGCGCTTGATATCGACTATCGTCCCAACCTGTGGGGGCTGGCCGGCCACGGCGCGGGCGAAGAGCGTTTCATCGACAGCCCGGCCGTCACCGCGCGCCTGCAGGAAACCCTGGGGCTGTTTGACCTGATCGTCGGCACCGAAGAGGAATTCCACATCGCCGGCGGCAGTACCGACACGGTTGCAGCACTGCGCGCAGTGCGCAACCTTACCGATGCGACCCTGGTGTGCAAGCGCGGCCCGATGGGGGCCAGCGCCTTTGCAGGCGACATCCCCGACAGCCTGGACGACGGCATTTCAGGGCCCGCCTTCAAGGTCGAGGTTTTCAACGTGCTGGGGGCCGGTGACGGTTTCATGGCTGGCCTGTTGCGCGGCTGGCTGAAAGGCGAGGACTGGCCGACCGCGCTGACCTGGGCCAATGCCTGCGGCGCCTTTGCCGTCAGCCGCCACGGCTGCACCCCCGCCTATCCCAGCTGGGAGGAATTGCAATACTTTCTGGATCGCGGCGTCACCACGCCCGCGCTGCGCCATGATGTGGCGCTGGAACAGATCCATTGGGCCACCACGCGCCATGGCGACTGGCCGGTGATGCGGGTCTTTGCCTTTGATCACCGGATGCAGTTCGAACAGATGCCGGGCGCCACCGCTGCGCGTATCGGGGCGTTCAAGAAGCTTTGCCTCAAGGCCGCGCTCGAGGTTGCCGACGGGCGCGGTGGGTACGGAATATTATGCGACAGCCGGCTGGGCGCTGATGCGCTGTTTGCCGCTGCCGGCACCGGGCTGTGGATCGGCCGACCGGCCGAGCTGCCCGGCTCGCGCCCGCTGACGCTGGAGGCCGAACTCGGCCCCGATCTGGGCGGTCTGAGCGAGTGGCCGCGGGGCCATGTGGTCAAGGTGCTGTGCTTTGCCCATCCCGATGACGACCCCGCCTTGATGCGCGAGCAGGGCGAAACCCTGATGCGGCTGTTCCAGGCGGCGCGGCGCAACGATCTGGAATTTCTGCTGGAAATCATCCCGTCAAAACACGGCCCCGTCGATGACGACACGACAGCGCATTTGATCGAACATTTCTATGATCTGGGCCTGTGGCCCGACTGGTGGAAGCTGGAGCCCTTGGCCTCGCACGCGGCATGGGAAAACGCCTGCGCCGCAATCAAGCGGCGCGATCCCCATTGCCGGGGTGTCGTGGTGCTGGGGCTCGAAGCCGATCACGAGGCCCTGGCCGCCAGCCTGCGCAAGGCCGCCCGTTGCCCGCTGGTGCGCGGCTTTGCCGTCGGGCGCACGATATTTGCGGATGCGGCGCGCCGGTGGTTCGCGGGCGAGATCGACGACGACAGCGCGGTGCGGGACATGGTAGAAAAGTACCGCGCGCTTTGCGATGTCTGGGATCGGGCGCGGGATCGGGCGCGTATAACAGGGGAAAAGGCATGAAAACCATCCGTCTGACCATGGCACAGGCGCTCGTACGCTATCTGGCGGCGCAAAAGGGGCCCGACGGCACGCGCTTTCTGGCGGGTGTCTGGGCGATCTTCGGCCACGGCAATGTCGCCGCCCTGGGCGAGGCGCTGTTTGCCGCCGGCGACGAGTTGCCCACCTGGCGCGGCCATAACGAACAGACCATGGCGCATGCCGCGATTGCATATGCCAAGGCAAGCCGGCGACAGCATGCGATGGCGGTCACGTCGTCCATCGGCCCCGGTGCCACAAACATGGTGACCGCCGCCGCCCTTGCCCATGTCAATCGCCTGCCGGTGCTGTTTCTGCCCGGCGACGTGTTCGCCAACCGCCGCCCCGACCCGGTGTTGCAGCAGGTCGAGGATTTCGCCGACGGCACGATCTCGGCCAATGACTGTTTTCGCCCGGTCAGCCGCTATTTCGACCGCATCACCCGGCCGGAACAATTGCTGAGCGCGCTGCCGCGGGCCATGTCGGTGCTGACCGATCCGGCCGAATGCGGCCCGGTCACGCTGGCGCTGTGTCAGGACGTGCAGGCCCAGGCATTCGACTGGCCCGAAACCTTTTTCGCGCCCCGCCAGTGGCACCAGCGTCGGCTGCGCCCCGATGTGCGCGAACTGGCCGAGGCGGTAGATCTGATCCGCCACGCCGAACGCCCCCTGATCATCGCGGGCGGGGGAGTGCATTATTCGGATGCATGCGCAGCGCTGAAAGCATTTGCCGAGGCCCATGACATTCCGGTGGCCGAGACGCAGGCCGGCAAATCGGCCTTGCCCTGGGATCACCCGCTGAATCTGGGGGCAATCGGGGTGACGGGCTCGACCGCTGCCAATGCGGTGGCGGAAAAGGCCGACCTGATCATGGGCATCGGCACCCGTTTTCAGGATTTCACCACTGGCAGCTGGGCCTTGTTCCGCAACCCCGCGCGCCGAATCCTGGCGATCAATGTCACGCCGTTTGATGCGGTCAAGCATCATGCGCAGCCGCTGCTGTGTGACGCGCGCATCGCGCTGGAAGAGCTGGGCACGGCACTGGGCGACCACAAGGTCCCCGCCCCCGACCCCGCGCTGAAACGCGACTGGCTGGCCGCGGTCGATGCTGCCACCGCCGCTCCTGCGGGCAATGCCCTGCCAAGCGACGCACAGGTGATCGGCGCCGTCCAGCGCAGCCTTGACGAAAACGCGGTCGTGGTCTGCGCCGCAGGCGGCCTGCCGGGCGAGTTGCACAAGCTGTGGAAACCGGGGCGTGTGGGCGGCTATCACGTCGAATACGGCTATTCCTGCATGGGGTATGAAATCGCGGGCGGTCTGGGCGTCAAGATGGCCGAGCCTGCGCGCGAGGTGGTCGTCATGGTCGGGGATGGATCCTACATGATGGCCAATTCCGAATTGGCGACCAGTGTCATGCTGGGTCACAAGATCATCGTCGTGGTGCTGGACAATCGCGGGTTTGGCTGCATCAACCGGTTGCAGGTCGGCTGCGGCGGGGAAAGTTTCAACAACCTGCTGGACAGCGCGCGTCACGCGGTGCCCAGCCAGATCGATTTTGCCGCGCACGCGGCGGCGATGGGCGCAATGGCCGAAAAGGTGGGCAATATCGCCGAACTTGAACAGGCCATGGCTCGCGCGCGGGCAGCCGACAGGACATATGTGATCGTCATCGACACCGACCCGATCCCCAGCACCGAGGCCGGAGGCCACTGGTGGGATGTCGCCGTGCCCGAGGTTTCCGGGCGCGCCGAGGTGCAAGAGGCCCGGCAGGCCTATGAACAACAGATCAAGACCCGCGATCAGGCGGGCTGAGCAGGAAACGGACATGATCAGATTCGGCACCAACCCCATCGCCTGGTCGAATGACGACGACCCACGCCTCGGTGCGAACATCACGCTGGAACAATGCCTGCGCGAGGCAGCCGAGATCGGTTTCGATGGCATCGAAAAGGGTCACAAGATGCCTGATGACGCCGACGCCCTGCGCACGGTTCTGGGGGCGCATGGGCTGGAATTCATCTCGGGCTGGTATTCGCTGGAGCTGCTGGAACGCAGCGTCGAGGCCGAGAAACGCGCAATCCAGGGGCATCTTGACCTGTTGCGGGCGATGGGCTGCAAGGTGGTGATTGTCTGCGAAACCTCGAATGCCATTCACGGGCGCGATGACGTCGCGGTCAATGACAAGCCAACTCTGGATGCCGCCGACTGGCCCGATTTCGGCGCGAAAGTCGAGGAAATCGCGCGCTTTTGCGCGGACCGGGGGCTGACGCTGGTTTACCACCACCACATGGGCACAATCGTCGAGACCCCGGACGAGATCGACCGCTTCATGCAGACAACCGGCCCGGCCACGCGCCTGCTGTTTGACACCGGTCACTGCCTGTTTGGCGGTGGCGACCCCGCAGTGGTGGCCGCGCGTCACATCGGGCGCGTTGCCCATATCCACGCCAAGAACCTGCGCCCCGACGTGATGGAGGAGGTGCGCGCGCAGGGCCTGTCCTTTCTGGAAGGGGTGCGCCGCGGCGTGTTCACCGTGCCGGGCGACCCCGAGGGCTGTGTCGATTTTCTACCGGTTCTGCGGGCTGCGGCAAGCGCGGGCTATGAGGGTTGGCTGGTGATCGAGGCCGAGCAGGACCCGGCGCTGCGCAACCCGCGGACGTATCAGGCGATGGGGTTGGCGGCGCTGAAAAAAATGGCGGCAGAGGCGGGGTTGTGACGGCGATTTTCGCGGGGGCCAGCCCCCGCACCCCCGGAGTATTTGGACAAAGAAGAAGGAGCGGGTGATGGTTGAGCTGTTGCGCAGGCCCCGGGGCGCGTGGGGCAAGACGCATGACATTCCGCCCGAAAGCGCAGGGTGGAAATATGTGGGTTTCGAGCTGTGGCGTCTGAAGGCTGGGCAAAAGGCGGCGCAGGAATGCGGCGGACGCGAGGTGATCCTTGTGCTGGTCGAAGGCAAGGCGCGGATTGTCGGCGCCGGGCAGGATTTCGGCGAGATGGGCACCCGCATGAGCGTGTTCGAACGCCTGCCACCTGCGGCCGTCTATCTGCCGCCGGGCAGCGACTGGCGGGCCGAGGCGACAAGTGATTGCGTGCTGGCGGTGTGCTCGGCGCCTGGCACCGGCGGGCATGAGGCGGCCGTGATCGGGCCTGCGGGGATTTCCATGGTCGAGCGCGGCAAGGGCGCCAATACGCGCCATATCCACAATATTGCCATGGAGGATCGCGATGTCGCCGATCATCTGCTGGTGACCGAGGTTTTCACCCCCGATGGCAACTGGTCGTCCTACCCGCCACATCGCCATGACGAGGATGATTTTCCCCGCATCACCTATCTGGAGGAAACCTATTATCACCGGATCAACCCGCCGCAGGGCTTTGGGTTTCAGCGGGTATTCACCGAGGACGGCGCGCTTGACGAAAGCATGGCCGTGCGCGATGGCGATGTGGTGCTGGTGCCACGCGGGCATCACCCCTTTGGCGTGGCCTATGGCTATGAAAGCTATTACCTGAATGTCATGGCCGGGCCGCTTCGCAAATGGCGTTTTCAGAACCACCCTGACCATGACTGGATATATCAGCGCGATAACGGTTAGGTCTTCATATGTTGTTTGATCCCGCCCCACGTCAACGATGATGACGCGGAGCGGGTGCCGTGGGGCTGATTACGTCATTATGCAGGCAGCTTGTTATGGCTGCCGTCGCAGAAGGGTTGGTTTTCGGTCTGTTTGCAAACGCAGAAATACTTGGTTTCTGTGGCTTCGGCAGTCCACTTCAATGGTTTGAAATCGGTATCCTTGTGGCTGCCGTCGCAGAAAGGCTGATTTTGGGACATGCCGCAAGTGCACCAGAAATAACTTTTTCCCTCTTCCACCTCGATGGCGATCGGTTCCTTGCCGGCCACTTGTCCTTTGGTCATGTTCTGTTCTCTCCTTTGGTTGGGTTTTTTTGATTGGCTGTTCTTCAGCCAAAGCGGAAGGCGCTTTCGATAGCGCCCATGACGTGATCTTCCAGCGTTTTCACACCGCGGTCATTGGTGGCCGCTCCGGCAACCACATGCAATGGGACAAGATGCTCTTCGCGCGGGTTGGCTTCTCGGGCGCCCGGGGCCTGTTCCCATTCGGCCAGCAGGGCGTTGCGTTCTTGTGGGTCCTTGCGGGTTATCGCATCGGTCAGCCAGCGATCGAATTCGATACCGTGTACATGCCCTGCCGAGCGCCCGCGCATTGCCTGCATCATCACCTGCATGTTGTGGTAGGTGTTGCCTGAACCGATGATCAATACGCCCTGATCCCGCAGCGGAGCCAGGGCGCGCCCGGCCGCCAGATGCGCCTGCGGGTCCAGGTCTGATCTGAGGCTGAGTTGCAGCGTCGGGATATCGGCCTTGGGGAATGCAACCTTCAACGGCACGAATGTTCCATGGTCAAAGCCGCGTTCGGGATCTTCCGCCGTGTCGAACCCCGCCCCTTCCAGCAATTGCCGGACCTGCGAGGCCAGTTCGGGATCCCCCGGGGCGGGCCATGTCAATTCATAGGTTTCGGGTGGAAACCCGTAATAGTCAAAGTAAAGTGACGGCGAGGGGTTGGCCTGCACGGTAAAGACAGGTTCTTCCCAGTGTCCCGAGATGACCACAAGCGCCTTTGGTCTGGCGGGCAGGGATGCTGGCAGATTTTCAAGGTGTTTGCGTTGCCGATTCCATGTGTCGGGCGGGTTCCAGTCCATGAAAAAGCAGGGCCCCCCGCCGTGGGGGATGAATATCGCCGGTTGCCGTGTCATGGCGTGATCCTTGTTGTCATTTCGTGTCATCGGATGGTGTCAGATCTCAGCCTGCTGGAGAATCTTGCCTTTGTACCGTATTCATACTAGATTTAGTTAAGATATGAGGATTGTTTTTGAAAGTAGGCACAAAAAAGTAACCAGTAATTCTCAGGGAGAAAAACGTATTGAAACGCGCCACCCCCCCTTCCTGCCCGATGGAGGCGTTGCTCAGGCTGATCACCGGTCCCTGGACCATCTATATCCTGTGGGTGTTGTCCGAGCAGGGACCCCAGCGGTTTGGCGAACTGAAACGGGCCGTGCCGGGGATCTCTACCCGAATGCTGACCGAGCGGTTGCGAATGTTGCAGCAGGCCGGGGTCGTCTGGCGGGAACAGGCTCAGACAATACCGCCAGCCGTGACCTATGGCTTGACTGATCGCGGCAAGGAACTGCGTTCGGTCCTCGACAGTCTTGGTGAAGTCGCCGAGCGCTGGCAGGCTGAGGGCGCCTTTGAATTGACACCAATATCCGGACGACAGCGGAGTGGTCCATAGCCCTGGTGTCGGCCGTGATCGATGAGTTGTCATCACAAACCCATGCAGGTCTGGTGGCCTATCGCAACCCGTCCTCGCCCACCACATCGGCGGCTGCCAGCCCGCCCATACGGGCATGGATGCGCGGGCCCTTGGCCATGACCAGCGCGAAAAGGATCTCGTCGGCGCGCGGGCCGTCGGGGATGCCGACCTCCATCGAATCGAAGTGGCTGCGCACATAGGCGGCGTTGATATGGCCGATGGGCACGTCGATCCGCGCCCCCACATGGCCCATCTTCATGGATGAGGGCACGATGGCGCGCGCTTCGCCCAGGCGTTCGCGCATGGCATAACCGCCAGGCACATGCCACAGGGCGGTGTGTTCAAGCTCGCCATTTTCGCCGCAGATCGCGGCCTTGCCATAGCCGTCGATGCCCTTGATGCCGCCCAGCGCATAGATCAGACGGTCGGTCATCATCAGGCCCAGCGGCTTGAGATCGTCCATGGCGCCCTGAAGATCGGCCTCATACCGCCCGGCAAAGGGGTTTGACACCACCGCCACGATCGAGGCCCTTTGACGTGGTACCTCGGCATCGGGGCCGCCATCGTGAAAGATTTCCTCAACCGACACGACCAGCTTGCGCAACCTGAATTCCGGCATTCCCGTTCCTTTCGATCTGTGTGTTCCCAAGGGCAAGGCCTTGTCCCACAAGCCTGACCTGCCCGGCCAGCATCAATACGGCCCCGGCTATCAGCCCGTCTTGCAGCATTTGTTGACCGCGTGCCTGCCCGCGGTCAAGGGCGGTGCTGATTTCGGCATCGGTCAGCGCGCCAACGGCGATGGTCACAAGGTGGCAGCCAAGGTCGGAATCCGGTGACAGGTCGCAGGCGGGCTGGCGCCTCACGGCAGGGTGCCCCGGCAGATCGACGGCATTGGCAATCAGCGTGGCGGCGGCATCAGCGGCGGCGGCGTTCATGGCAACCACGCTCACCGCGTCGGCGATGCCAAGCGAATGGCTGCGTCCCCGCCAGCCCGAGGTTGCCAGCCCGCGCGACGGCTGATTGGCCTCCAGGGTGACGGTGCCCGCCGCGCCCGCATTGGCAATTGCCGCGCGCAGGCTGTGACCGGGTGCCAGAAAGACGGCGATATCGCCGCCATTGTTGACATAGGCACGTTTCAGATCACTGCCGTCGCTGAGGGCTGCGCAGATCTCGTCGGCGACAGCCCCGGCGACGGCGGCCATTGGCGTGATGAAGGTATAGGTAAAGGGGGTGATCGCGGCAACCATGCGGCGGGCGATGGGGCTTGTGGGGCGGTTGCAACCGATTGGCGCGCGCAGCAGGTCAAGCTCGGCCACCAGTTCTGTCAGCACCGTCTGGAACCGGGCTTCGGCCCGTCGATACGCCCTTGCCCGATCAGGGCCGTCCGCCCCGATCACCAGGTCGATCGGCCCGTGATGCAGGTGCAGGCGATTGCCGGGCAGGATGGCGGCCGAGGGGCGTTCCATCTCAGCGCTTTCCGGGCGGCCCGATCGCCCTGATGTCGTGCCCGTATTCCCCGCCATGTTCCAGAATATCGGGCAGGTCGCGGATCGCGGCCACATGCCCGCCCAGTGCCTCGTATTCGGCCCGTGGAAGGGTGAATTCCAGCGGTGCCACCAGCGCGGGCGTGGGAACATGTCCGAACGAATTCAAAGGCATGTCCAGAACGTCAACCATCAGTGTGATCCCCCCGCCCGGCCAGATATAGGCCGGTGCCCCGCCGCAGGTGACGCGGGTAACTCCTGCCCTGACCGAACGGGTCAGGCGAACCGGGTTGCGGGTCACACCAGCCCGCAAGCTGCCGCCGGCCCCGCCCATGAACAGCACGGTGCACAGGGCCGGTTCGCAGTTCTCGGCGATCAGATCGACCGAGGGGCGCAGATCATCGGGCAGGGGCCGGGCGATGGGGCGCAGATCCGCGTCAAGCTCGTAATAGGCATATTGCTCGCCAGTTGTGGACACCATCAGCAGGCGCAACCCCGGCCGCGCGCCCTTTTTCGGGTTCCAGGGGCCGAGTATGGTCAGCGGGTCGGTAATATCGGTGCCGCCCCATCCCAGCCCCGGATTTGCGACACGAAAATACCGCCCCGGAGTCGAACGCCGCCCCTTGATCCTGATGCCGGTCGGCTGCCAGCCCAGCACCTTGCCGGCCTGATGTTCACTGACCACCCCGGTGATGTGGTCGTCCACCACCACCACCTCGTCCACGAGCCCCTTCCACTGGGCGGCAAACATGCCGATGGTGGCCGAGCCACAGCCGACGCGCATCCGTTCCTCGACCCTGCCATCGACGATCGGGGGCGCACCTGCCTGCACGACAACGCTGGAACCCCCGTCGATGGTCAGTTCGACGGCTTGGCGGTTGCACAGCCTCAGCAAGGTGTCGCAGGTGACGCGGCCTTCGGATTTGCTGCCGCCGGTCAGGTGATCGACCCCGCCAAGCGACAGCATCTGGCTGCCATATTCGCCGGTCATCACATGGCCCACGGCCTCGCCTTGGGCGCGGACGGTGGCGGCCTCGGGGCCGAGATGGCGGTCGGTGTCGATCTTTACCTTGGTGCCGCAATAGGAAAAGATCGCCTCGGTCACGACCGTTACCATGTCAACGCCTTCGATCTGGCGGCTGACAACAAAGGGGGCGGGCTTGTAGTCGGGGTAAGTGGTACCCGCACCGACGGCAGACACAAAGGGTGTGTCGCCGCTGACGTCGTTGCCGTCCCAGTCGGCGGCAAGAAAGGGTTTGACCTCATCCCCTGCCTTGATGCGCCGGTCCAGCAGGGTCAGGGGATCGACGCGAATGATCTTGCCGTCCCGGTTGGCATAGCGATCGCAGGCGCCAGCGCGCCCCTCGGCGATATAGCACATGACCGGGCAGGCCTCGCAACGTATCTTGTCCGGCCCGTCGCGTCGCTCAGCCATTGCCTCGGGCCTCGCGGATTGCGGCCAGCACGCGCGGCGGCGTTGCCGGAACACGGGTCATGCGCGCACCCGTCGCGTGGCGGATCGCGTTCAGCACGGCGGGCGCGGTCGGGATCAGGGCGTGTTCGCCAAGGCCGCGCGCGCCATATGGCCCCTCGGGGTCGGGCTTTTCGATGAATATCGTGCCGATTTCCGGCACGTCCCCGATGGTGGGGATCAGATAGTCATGCAGGTTTTCGCTGCGCCCCGGAACATATTCCTCCATCAGCGCGAGCCCCAGCCCCTGGGCAACGCCTCCCTCGACCTGTCCGCGTGCCAGCAGCGGGTTTATGACACGGCCAAGGTCATGGGCGGCAGTCAGGCGATGCACCCTGACGGTGCCCAGATCCGTATCGACCTCGACCTCGGCCAGATGGGCGCCATAGCCGTAAACCGCATAGGGGCTACCCTGGCCGTTTTCGTCCAGCGGGGTCGTGGGCGGGTCATAGGTTTCCTCGACCGACAGGGCATAGCCCAGCGCGTCGGTTTCCATTGTGGTCAGGTCAAGGCGGTGTTCGCCGGCATCGCCCGCAACGATAACCGCGCCACTTTCGAACCGGATGCCGCTGATCTGCCCAGCATTGGTCAACCTTTGCAGGGCGGCGCGCAGGGCGTGCCCGGCAGCCAGCGCCGCGCGCCCGGTGATGAAGGTCTGGCGCGAGGCCGACGTCGTGCCGCAATCGGGGGTCAGCGCGGTGTCGGCGCCGACCAGTTCGACCTGATCGACTGCCACCCCCAGAGCATCGGCAAAGATCTGCGGGATCACCGTGTTCGACCCCTGACCGATATCCACCGCCCCCTGGTGCAGCACAAGACGGCCGTCGCGGGTGATGCCAGCACGAATGGTTGCCGGGTTCGGCAGGCCGGTATTGCCGCAACCGTACCAGCAAGATGCCACGCCGATGCCGCGTTTCACCCTGTCATGCCCGGCGTTCCAGTCGGCCACCTCGGCCAGCGCATCCTGCCAGCGGGGGTGCAGGGATTGCAGGCAGTCGGCAATGCCCACCGCGCGCATGCCCTGGCCGAATGGCGTCCGGTCGCCATCGCGCAAGGCGTTGAGGATGCGGAATTCCAGCCGGTCGATGCCGGTCGCCAGCGCCAGGTCTTCATACAGGGTTTCCTGCACGATGGCCGCCTGTGGCACGCCAAAGCCACGGAACGCGCCCGAGACGGGGCCGTTGGTGTGAATGGCCCGCGCCTCGGCCGCGTAGTTCGGGGTGAGGTAAGGCCCCGAGGCATGCACCGGCACCCGTCCGGCAACTGTCGGCCCCCAGCTGGCATAGGCACCAGTGTTGAAATCGCCGCGATAGCGATAGGCTGTTATCCGGCCTTCGGCGTCGCATGCGGCGCTGGCACGTGCCCGCGACGGGTGGCGTTTGGTGGTGGCCTGCATCGACTCGGCTCGCCCATAGACCATCCGGCAGGGTCGGCCCGTGCGCAGGGTTGCAAGCCCGATCAAGGGTTGCACCGACAGATCAAGCTTTGATCCGAACCCGCCCCCCGTGGCGGCAGGAATGATACGCACACGTTCAGGCGGCAGGGCCAGCAGGCGGGCGGTTTCCTCCTGATCCATCACCGGGGCCTGGGTGCAGGCCCGGATCACCAGCACATCGCCCTCGAGCCAGGCGATGCCGGCCTCGGGCTCGATATAGGCGTGTTCGACGAAGGATGTTTCGATTTCCGCCTCGGCCACATGGGCCGCGGATAGCAACGCCGCATCGACATTTCCGCAGCTCAGCTGGCCCGTGGTCATGACATTGCCCGCGCGCCCCTGGTGCAGTTGCGGTGCGTCGGGGGCTGTTGCCGCATCCATGTCCAGAACATGCGGCAGTTCCCGCCAGGCAACGGGAAAATCCGTCATGTCCAAAGAGACAACCACGTCAGGTCGCCCCACGATCAGGGCTAGGGCTTCGCCTCTGAAACGCACATGCCCTTCGGCGAGTGCTGGCTGGTCGGCAAAGGCGGGAATGGTGCCAAAGCGGTTTTCGCCGGGAATGTCGGCCGCTGTCAGCACCAGTTCGACACCGGGGTGGGCCGCCTGCCATGCCGCGATATCGCCGAGGCGGAATTCAGCGTGAAAATGCGACGACCTCACCGCACGCACC
>JAUZRU010000078.1 GCA_030950185.1 Paracoccaceae bacterium
TGTTCACGGTCAGTCGGCGGTTGTAGCTCAGCTGGTTAGAGTGCCGGCCTGTCACGCCGGAGGTCGCGGGTTCGAGCCCCGTCAACCGCGCCACTGATCGGGAAAAGACTGCGCGGTTGTAGCTCAGCTGGTTAGAGTGCCGGCCTGTCACGCCGGAGGTCGCGGGTTCGAGCCCCGTCAACCGCGCCACTTTCCCCCCCTTTCCTGTTCTGTGCGAACGGCGACAGACATGTCTGGCCGATACCCTCGGCATTGTCGGAAATGGCAGCGCGGGGGCTGTCTGCCCCCGCACCCCCGAGAGTATTTTTGCAAAGAAGAAGAGGGCTTGTTCAGCGGCCCCGAATCCGCGGATCCAGCGCATCACGCAGACCGTCGCCCATATAGTTGACGCTGAGAACCGTCAGCGAAATCGCCAGCCCCGGCCACATGACCTGGGCGGGGTTCAGCGTCATGCGCTCGGTCGCGATCTGCAACAGCTTGCCCCAGGTCGGGAAATCCGAGGGAAATCCAAGCCCCAGAAAGGAAAGCGCGCTTTCGGTGATGATGGCGTTGGCGATACCCAACGTTGCCGAAACCATGATCGGGCTCATCACGTTGGGCAGGATATGACGCAGGATCATCCGGTGTGGCGGCGTGCCGATGCTGCGGGCGGCCAGCACGAATTCCTGTTCCTTGAGCGCCAGAACATCGCCGCGCACGATGCGTGCCGTCTGCATCCAGCTGGTGATGCCGATGACAAAGACGATCAGGATGAAGATGCCGGTTTCGGGGCCGAAGGCCATGCGCAGCGTGTCGCGAAACAGCATGATGATGACCAGCAGCAGCGGCAGCAGGGGCAGCGCCAGGAACAGATCGGTCAGTCGCATCAAGAGCCCGTCGAGACGTTTGAAATAGCCCGCCAGCACCCCGATGAAGGTGCCCAGAAAGATGGAAATGCCCATCGCGGTCACCCCGACCAGCAGTGACACCCGCCCACCCGCCAGGATCTGGGCAAAGGCGTCGTGGCCCAGCTGGTCGGTGCCCAGCGGATGCACCCAGCTTGGCCCCTGGTTGCGGTCGCGGATCATCATGTCATGGGGCGAAAAATGCCACAGCAGCGGGCCGAACAGGATCAGCAGGCAGATTGTCACGAAAAAGACCATGCCCAGAACGGCGCCCGGATGGGTCTTGAACTGGTCCCAGACATCCGCCCATTGCGAGCGCTGCGGCTTGATGTCGATAGCGATGTCAGTCATAGCGGATCCTCGGGTCGAGTATGCCATAAAGGATGTCGGCGATCAGGTTGAACAGCACGATCAGGACGGCAAAGATGAAGGTCAGCGTCTGCACCGTCGGAATGTCGCCGCCCTGAATCGCGATGATCAGCAGCTGGCCCAGCCCGTTCACCTTGAATACCTGCTCGGTAATGATCGCGCCGCCAAACACCTGCGGCACGCCAAGCGCGATCACGGTGATCACGGGGATCAGCGAGTTGCGCAGCACATGCACCAGCAGAACCGTGCGTTCGCGCAGGCCCTTGGCGCGGGCGGTGCGCACATAATCCTGGTTGAGGTTGTCCAGCATGCTGGCCCGCATGAAACGGCTGATCTGGGCCGCGTTATACAGCGCCAGCACAAAGACCGGCATGGCCATCTGCCTGACCTGCGCACCGAAACTGGCCCAGTCGGTGACCTTCAGCGTCGTGTCATAGATCGACGGGAACCAGAAGAAACTGTCGCGCGGTACGATGGTCGAAAATACGACGATCATCAGCACGCCGGTAAAAAACGTGGGCACCGAAAAGCCGATCATCGAAATGAAAGTGCCAAGCTGGTCGAACCAGCTGTATTGCCTGACGGCCGAAATGATGCCGATGGGCAGGGCGATCATCACCCCCACGACATAGGACATGCCGACAACCCACAGTGTTTGCGGCATGCGCTCGGCGATCATGTCCACAACGGGCGAGCGCGTCTGAAAGGAAATCACCCGCAGCCGGTCCGGGTCGCCCAGATGCAGGCCCCACTGGTCAAGCAGGTTCAGGGGCTCGTTGATGAAGAACTGTTTGCACCACAGCAGATAGCGCACGATCATCGGCTGATCGAGGCCAAGGCTTGCGCGGATCTTTTCGCGCACATCCGGCGGGATCGTCAGCGGCAGGTTGCCGGTCGGATCGCTGGGGGCGGCGTCGAGGATGAAGAAGATCACGAAACTGATGAACAGAAGCGTCGGGATCGTGAACAGCAATCGCCTGACGGTGAAGTTGAACATTTGACACCTCGGTTCAGCAGTCTGGGGTTCCGGCCGGAGGCGCACCCCCGGCCGGCATGGTTTCGGTTTCGGATTACTTGCGTGCCCAGTCGGCCACGTTCCACAGATCCGAATCCCACACGTTCAGCTTGACGCCGGCCAGCGTGTTGGCTGCCGCCGCGACGTTGCCGCGGTGAACCAGCGGGATCATGATGTAGTTCTGCATCAGCATGTCATTCATGCGGATGACCAGCTCGGCCCGCTTCTTGATGTCGGCGGTGCCGGCCATCTCGGCCACCAGCTTGTCATATTCGGGGTTGCAATAGCGCGGCATGTTCGAGCCAAGCCATGCATTTTCCGGCGAGGGAATTTCCGAGCATTTCCAGCTGCCCATATAGGCCTCGGGATCGGTGCCATCGAAGTTGTTGGCGTACATCTCGATATCGGCAAAGAACTTCTGGAAGGTATCCGGGCTGGACTGGTCGCCGCCAAAGAACACGGCTGCGTCGATATTCTTGAGCTCGGTTTCGACACCGATCTGCTTCCACCAGCTCTTGATCAGCTCCTGAAAGTCCTGACGCACGGCGTTGGTCGAAGTCTGGTACAGGATCGACAGGCGCACGCCATTCTTGGAACGGATGCCATCGGCGCCCTTCTTCCAGCCGGCCGCATCAAGCAGTGCGTTGGCACCGGCGATGTCCTGGGTCTTGCAGCTCTCGTTGTTGGGCGAGTTGTAGATCGCCGGTGCGGGAACCACGTTGCAGGTGACCTTGCCCGCCTTGCCATAGCCGACCTCGACCAGCAGTTTGCGGTCGATCGCCATGGATAGCGCCTGGCGCACAGCCTTGTCGGTCAGGAAGGGGTGCGGGTGCTTGACGGTGGAACGTTCGTCCCCCCATTTCGGGTTGGGGTCGGTCAGGTTGACCATCAGGCGCTCGACCAGCGGGCCGAAACCGGAAAGGATCGTGCCCTTGCCCTTGGCTTCCATCTGGGCCAGCACTTCGGGGGCGATCTGAAGGTTCCAGGCGTAATCGAACTCGCCTGTTTCCAGAACCGAACGCGCGGCCGAGGTTGCATCGCCACCGCCCTTGAAGGTGACGGTCGCAAAGGCCGGCTTGTCGGGGTCGCGATAATTGTCGTTGGCGACAAGCGTGATGGTGTCATTGGCCCGGAATTCCTTTACCTTGAAGGGGCCGGTGCCGATGGGCTTGAAGTTGGCGTCGGTGCAGGTCGGGGCCTTGGTGCCCATGCAGTCTGCGAACTGGCTGGCCTGGATGATCGGCGTTGTCGCCCCGACAAACGGCCCGTAAGGAAAGGGCTTGGGCTTGCCAAAGGTGATCTTGACGGTCAGGTCATCCACTGCCTTGACCTTGGTGACATCGGCAAATTTCGCAAGCTGCTGGCAGCCACCAGCCGGATCCATGCAGTAATTTGCGGTGAATTCGACATCCTTTGCCGTCACGGGCGTGCCGTCTGCCCATTTGAGGCCGGGCTTCAGATGCCATGTGATCGAGGTCAGATCCTTGCTGACGCCGCCATTGGCGACGGTCGGGATCTTGGCGGCAAGGGTCGGCACCATGTTGCCGTTTTCATCGTAATGTGCGAGTGGCTCGAGCACCATTGACGATGCGTCGATATCCTTGGTGCCGCCCGAAAGATACGGGTTCATGATCGAGGCGGCCTGCCAATAGATGATGTTCAGATGGCCGGAATCGCCGCGGCCCGCCCAGGCCGCCGGGGCCAGGGCAAGTGCGGCGGCAGCGCCAAGTAAAATGGATTTCATTTTCATGTCTTTCTCCTTGTTGGTTTGCTCTTCCTCTGGCTCGGGGGGTTGATCCCCCCTTGTCTGGTTTGTCTACAAAAGGTGGCAGGCAGCGTATCGGCCATCCTCCAGTTTCTTGAACGGCGGTGTTTCCTGTGTGCAGATATCCATCACCTTGGGGCAGCGCGTGCAGAAGTTGCAGCCCTTGGGCGGGTTTGCCGGTGATGGGACATCGCCTTGCAGAATGATCCGCTGGCGGGTGCTTTCCAGCGACGGGTCCGGTTCGGGGACGGCGGAAAGCAGGGCTTCGGTATAGGGGTGGCGCGGGTTTTCATACAACTGGTCGCGCGTCGCAAGCTCGACGATGCGGCCCAGATACATGACGGCAACCCTGGTCGCCAGATGGCGCACCATCGACAGGTCGTGGCTGATGAACAGATAGGTCAGGCCCATCCTCTCCTGCAGATCCTCAAGCAGGTTCACCACCTGCGCCTGGATCGAGACATCAAGCGCCGCGATGGGCTCGTCGCAGACGATGAATTTGGGGTTCAGGGCAAGTGCGCGGGCAATGCCGATACGCTGGCGCTGGCCGCCGGAAAATTCATGCGGGAAACGGTTGGCAAAATCGCGGTTCAGTCCGACCGCATCCATCAGTTCGAACACGCGCTCCATGCGCGCGCGCTTGTCCAGCTTGCGGTGTTCGTCCAGCGGTTCGGCAATGATCGAGGCAACCGTCATGCGGGGGTTCAGACTGGCCTGCGGATCCTGAAAGATCATCTGCATTTCGGGGCGCAGGCGGCGAAGCTCCTTTCCGTGCATGGCGGCGATGTCGGTGCCTTCAAGGATGATCTGCCCATCGGTTACATCATAAAGCCGCAAGATCGCGCGCCCGGCCGAAGATTTTCCACAGCCGGATTCGCCCACCAGACCAAGGGTTTCGCCCTTGAAGATGTCGAACGAGATATCATCAACCGCCTTGACCTCGCCCACCTGGCGGCGCAGCACGCCGCGATAGATCGGGAAATACATCTTCAGGTTCCTGACCTGCACAAGGGGGTGTTGCGCGTTCATGCGTCCGGCCTCCAGAAGCAGGCCACGTCATGGCCGTTGGCGATGGTGCGGATGGGCGGGTTCTCGCGGGCGCATTGATCGTTGGCGTGACGACAACGGGTGCGGAACGGGCAGGATGTCGGCTGCCGGTCCAGCGAGGGCGGCTGGCCTTCTATCGTGCGCAGCCTTTTCGAGCGCGCGCCCACAAAACCCGGCAGCGTTTCAAGCAGGGCGCGTGTATAGGGGTGCAGCGGGTTGGAAAACAGCTCGCGCACGGGGGCCTGTTCGACGACCTGGCCGCCATACATCACCCTCACCCGGTCGGCGATGCCGGCGATCACGCCAAGGTCATGGGTGATCCAGATGATCGCCATACCCAGCTTTTGCCGCAGTTCCTTGACCAGTTCCAGGATCTGGGCCTGGATTGTCACGTCCAGCGCGGTTGTGGGTTCGTCCGCAATCAGGATCTGTGGATCGCAGGCCAGCGCAATCGCGATCATCACGCGCTGGCGCATGCCGCCTGAAAACTGGTGCGGGAAATTGTCCAGCCGCGATTCGGCATCGGGGATGCCGACAAGTTCAAGCAGCTCGATGGCGCGGGCGCGGGCCTGTGCCTTGTTCATGTTCATATGCACCCGCAGCGGTTCCATCAGCTGAAAGCCGACGCTGAACACCGGGTTGAGCGATGTCATCGGGTCCTGAAAGACGAATCCGATGCGGCTGCCCCTGATCTGGCGCAGCTCGTCCTGGCTCATGGCCAGCATGTCGTGGCCGTCGAACATGGCCGTGCCGCCGCGAATCTCGGCCGGCGGGCTGGGCAGCAGGCCGATCAGCGACATCATGGTGACCGATTTGCCCGAGCCGCTTTCGCCCACGACGCCAAGCAATTCGCCGGGTGCAAGGTTGAAACTGACCGAATTGACCGCGTGGACTTCGCCACTTCGGGTCGTGAATACGGTTTTCAAGCCCGATACGTCCAATATCGGTGCAGCCCCTTCGGGCATGGCAGACCCCCCAGTTGTCGGTCCCCGCGTCCTTTCCCCGTGTATTCGGGCGTCGCGGTCGTTTTTATCATAACGTGCAGAGTAAACAGGAAAATCCCCCTGCGGCAATACAGTTTTTTCCATTCGGTCAGTTTCCCTTGCGAGAGGCTTGACCTGCGCGCCGGCACGGAACACTGTCCGTCAACTGCGCGATGGAGGGCAAGATGGGTATGGAATTGACGGCCAGGGAACTGCTTGAAAAACTGGTTTCTTTCCCGACCGTGTCGGATCAGAGCAACCTTGAACTGGTGAACTGGGTTGCGGATTACCTGAAATCATGGGGTGTCGAAAGCCATCTGGTCTTTGATGACACCGGCGAAAAGGCCGATCTGTATGCACTGGTCGGCCCCTCTACGGAAGGCGGTGTCGTGCTGTCCGGCCATACCGATGTCGTGCCCGTCGAGGGGCAGGAATGGGGTGCGGACCCTTTTACCGTGGTGGAACGTGACGGCCGGCTGTTCGGGCGCGGCACCGCCGACATGAAGGGTTTCGATGCCCTGGCCCTGTGGGCGGTGCAGGCTGCGGTGCGGCGCGGTCTGAAAAGGCCCTTGATGATCGCCTTGTCCTATGACGAAGAGGTCGGCTGCCTTGGTGCGCCACGCATGATCGACGCGATGCGTGAGACATTGCCCCAGGCCGAGGCGGTGATCGTGGGCGAGCCCTCGATGATGAAGGTAGTGACCGCCCACAAGGGCTCGGTCGGGTTCAAGACCCATGTGCGGGGATTCGAGGTGCATTCCAGCCTGGTGCATACGGGGGTGTCGGCGGTAATGACCGCCGCCCGCCTGGTCGAATGGTTGCGCCAGCGTCTTGAAGAAAACATCGCCGCACCCCCGAACCCCGATGACGCGCTTTTCCAGCCGCCCTTTACCACGCTGCATGTGGGGGTCATCCACGGCGGCACCGCCAGCAACATCACCGCCCGCGACTGTGAATTCGTGGCCGATATCCGCTGTCCGCCCTCGCAGGATCCGCAGCACTGGCTGGCGCGCTATATGGAAGAGGTTGCCCGCGTCGAGGCCGAGATTCGCGCCATTCGCCCCGAGGCGTCCATCACCGTCACCCCGCGCATGGCCAACCCGGCGCTGAGGCCCGAACAGGACGGCGCGGCCGAACGCCTTGCGCGCCGGCTGACCGGCGACAATGGCCGGCATGTGGTGTCATACGGCACCGAGGCGGGGCAGTTTCAGGAGCGCGGTCATTCGGTTGTGGTCTGCGGGCCCGGCGACATCGCACAGGCCCACCAGCCGGATGAATTCATCATGATCGAGCAGTTTCAGGCCGGCCAGCGTTTCATGGAAAGGCTGGTGGATCATCTGGCCGCAGAGGGCTGAAACGGCGCGGCCCCTCAGACGCTGCAGGAGGCCCCGCCAAGCACACAGAATTTCGCGCAATGGCGGTGGTTCAGAAATACATCGCGCTCGGCCTCGGCCAGGGTTTCGCCAAGCTCGAACCGGGGATCATAAGCCAGCAATGTGCAGGCCAGAACCACCGGCCGATCTGCGCCGCGCCGCTTGACCACCATGCGCGAGCTGGCGCACATGACCGATTCGGGCGATTTTCCCAGAATGCCCCAGCAGGCGGTGGTGATCTCGGGCACATCGGCGTTTTCGTCCATCTCGGGGAACAACACCAGGCGGCCCGGATCGTCGGCGTCGATATCAAACCCGTGCCGGGCAAACAGCGCGGCAAAGCCCGCGCGCGATTCAGCCTCGGTTTCGCCCCATAGGCTGCGGCCGGCAACATCCATGCGGATGCCGGTGTCACGCAGCCATTTCATGCCCTCGATGGTCTTGTCATAGGCCCCACCGCCACGCATCTGGTCATGATGTTCGCGCTGATAGTGATCAAGCGACACCCGCAGCGTCAGCCGCTGGCCAAAACGCCCGACCAGATCGCGCAGCCCGGCCTGCACGCGCGGGCGCATCATCGGGCGCATGGCGTTGGTGAGCACAAGCACGTCAAAGCCGCGCGACAATGCCCGGTCAAGCATGTCGATGATCTGCGGGTTCATGAAGGGCTCGCCACCGGTAAAGCCGATTTCCGTAACAGGCCATTTGCGTTCGGTGATCTGGTTCAGATAATCCGTGATCTCGTCCACGGTCATATAGACCAGGCGGTCGTTTTCCGGCGAACTTTCGATATAGCAGTTGACGCATTCGATATTGCACAGCGTGCCGGTATTGAACCACAGCGTCCGCGCGCCCACCAACGGAACCGAGGCCCGCTTGGCACCATCGGCGGTTATGTGGGGGTCCTTGAATTTTTCGGTTTCCCGGGGGGCTCTAGTTGGGCTGTTTGCCAGATCGTTCATTTTTCCTGCAATATCCTGGGCCTGATTCCGGGCAGTAAAACAGATTTGTGCGTGTCTTGCAGCCCTCCTTGCAGGCTGCACGCAGATGTGATGCCGGCTTGATCAACTGTCAGGGGGATCGGGTTGGAGCGGGTAACGGGAATCAGATCGGAAGAGCGTC
>JAUZRU010000079.1 GCA_030950185.1 Paracoccaceae bacterium
CTACGATTGCTTGGTGGCGGGCGGTTACCTGGTCATCGGTCATTCGGAGAGTATTTCCAGCCTCGATCATCGGTTCCGACTCGTGGAGGCCACGATATTCCGGAAATAACCGCAAGGGGGTGTCATGAAAATCGTTGTTGGCATCGCCGACATGAAGGTCAGTAACAAGCCGGCCGACGTGCTGGTCACGTATTCCCTGGGATCCTGTATCGGGGTGGTGATCTGGGATCCGAAGGCCAAGGTCGGCGGCCTGCTCCACTACATGCTGCCCGATCCCGGGCCGGACAAGGCCAAGGCCCAGGCGAAGCCGTTCATGTTCGCCGTCACCGGGGTGCCGGCCCTGTTCAAGGCGGCGTATGCGTTGGGGGCCGACAAGAGCCGGCTGGTGATCAAGGTCGTTGGAGGATCCCAGGTGATGGACACGGCCGGGATCTTCAACATCGGCAAACGGAACTATGAGATCCTGATCCGTATGTTCAGCAAGAACAACATTGCCATCACCAAAGAGGACATCGGTGGCAACGTCAACCGGACCGTGAGCCTGGAGGTGGGAACGGGCCGAACGATGTTGAAGGTGTCAGGAAGAGGAGAGTTCGAACTATGAGCCGCGCGGAAGAAATCCTGTTGATGGCAAAGGCGGTACCGCCCTTTCCCAAGGTGGCCCATCGAGTGTTGGCGATGCTGGACGACCCGTCGGTCAAGGCGGCGGACCTCGCCGAGGTCATCCAGTACGACGCGGCCATCACCGCGCCGATTTTCGTGCAATCGCTGATCATCGGGCTGCTTGCCGCGGCGATCCTGAATTTCGTTATAGGCCTGATTGTCGGCTCGCAGCTGTTGCAGACCCGCGGGCATTATTTTGCGGTGGGCACGTTGGGCCTTGGCGTGGCGGCAGGTGAATTTGCCGGCACAATGGATTTTCTGGGGGGCGGTTCGGGAATGAACTTCATCCAGCCGCCCGATGGGGTAAATCTTACACAGCTGCTGTATTTTCTGGGGCTTGGGGTTGTTGCGATCTTCTTTGTGTTCCTCACCTGGCTGCATCGCACCCGGTTCGGCTTTGTCATGAACGCGATCCGCGACAATGAGGACAAGGCCGAAGCGATGGGCCTGCCCACCGGCAGGGTCAAGACCTTTGCCTGGGCCATCGCTGCGGCATTTGCCGCCATCGCAGGCGGGCTTTACGGGGCCGGCAAGAACTTTATCGACCCGACCGAAGTGGCCTTTTCCCTGCCGACCGTGGGCGTGTGGATGCTGTTGATGCCGCTGATGGGGGGCAAGGGCACATTGTGGGGGCCGATCCTGGGCGCCGTGATGTTCCAGCTGTTCAAGGAATTCTTCTGGACCTACCTGTTCGGCTGGCAGCGCGTGGCGCTGGGCCTGCTGATCGTCATCATCGTGGTGTTCTTCCCCGATGGCCTGATGGGCGGGTTGAGGGCGGTCAAAGAACGCCTGTCCCGCAAATCCGGAAAAGGGGAGGCCGCGTGATGAGCGAGACGATTCTTGAAATTCGCGGCGTGTCCAAGCATTTCGGCGGCATCTATGCCAACCAGGATATTTCGCTGGATATCCCCAAGGGCGCAATCATCGGTCTGATCGGGCCCAACGGTTCGGGTAAATCGACATTGTTCGGGTCAATTACCGGCTATCACCCGATAGACGAGGGATCCATCAAATATGAGGGGCAGGAACTCAAGAGGTTGCGCACAGCCGAAATCGCGCGCCTTGGCCTGATCCGTACATTTCAGCAGACCCATGTCTATGACGAGATGGACTGCGTGCGAAACATGCTGATCTCGCGCCCCATGCGCGGCGGGGACATCCGCACCCTTCTGCACGAACCTTCGGCCGAGGATCGCGACCGCGCCGAGGATCTGCTTGAATTCGTCGGGCTGGCCTCGAAGCGGCACCTTTTGGCGGGCTCGCTGTCGTTCGGGCAGCAGAAGCTGCTGGAATTCGCCATGGCGCTTATGAACGAGCCCGACCTGCTGCTGCTGGACGAACCTACCGCCGGCATCAATCCGACGCTGATCAACGGGCTGATCGACCGGCTGCGCCAGGCGAACGAGCGTTTTGGCGTCACCCTGTTCGTGATCGAGCACAACATGCGGGTGATGATGAACCTCGCGCAGGAAATCCACGTGCTGGCCGGCGGCAAGCTGATCGCCAGCGGCAAGCCCAAGGACATCCAGAACGACCCGCGGGTCATCGAAGCCTATCTGGGGGGAAGCTGACCATGACGACCGAAGAAAAGAACCCCGAAAAAAAGGCCGAAACGGGCGCAGAAAAGAAGCGCCGGATCTCGGGCTATCACCAGGGTGATGTCAGTACCGTGCTGTCGGTGGATGCAGTGGCCAAAGAGGCCGAGCAGATGGCCACCAAGCGCCCTGACAAGGCCGGTCTGTGGAAACTGGCAGGCGACAAGCCGCAACTGACCATCGAGGGGCTGGTTGCAGGTTATGGTCAGATGGAAATCCTGCACGGGGTCGATCTGGCCATCGGCAAGGGCCAGTCGCTGTGTCTGATCGGGCCCAATGGTGCGGGAAAATCGACCGTGCTGCATTCGATCTATGGGTTTACCCGTATCTGGAAGGGCAGCATCAAGATGGACGGGCGTGACGTGACCCGCGAAAAACCCAACCGCAAGCTGGCCGAATCCGGGATTGCCTATATCCTGCAGGACAATTCGGTGTTTCCCGACATGACCGTGCGGGAAAACCTGCTGATGGGCGGCTATCTTCTGGATACTCCGAAGGAAGCCGCCGAAAAGGCCGATGCCATCCTGGACAAGTACAGTCGCCTTGCGGCACGCGCGCATCAGCCGGCGCGGGTTCTGTCGGGGGGCGAGCGGCGCTTGCTTGAGATTTCGCGCGCGCTGGTGATGGACCCCGAGGTTCTGCTGGTGGACGAGCCCTCGATCGGGCTGGAGCCGCGCTTCATCGACATGGTCTTTGACATCCTGACCGATCTGCAGCATCGCGATGGCAAGACCATCATCATGGTCGAACAGAATGCCCGCAAGGGGCTGGAATTTGCCGATCTCGGCTATGTTCTGGTGGCCGGCGAGGTGGCCATTGCCGACAGGGGCGACGCGCTGCTGGAGAACCCCGATGTGGGGCGGTTGTTCCTGGGCGGCTGAGGGGCAATATGCGGGGGCCAGCCCCCGCACCCCCGGAGTATTTGGGCAAAGAAGAAGGCAGCTGCGCGCGGGTGCCTTTTCATTCCGGCAGGGGCAACTATAACAGGGGCCAGTTCCGCCGGAGGTTTTCATGCAGCGCCCGATTCCCCTGACCCGAGATGTCGTTTTTATCGGTGGGGGACATGCGCATGCGCTGGTTTTGCGCCGCTGGGGGATGAAGCCGCTTCCGGGGGTGCGCCTGACGGTGATCGACCCGAACCCGACCGCGCCCTATTCGGGAATGCTGCCGGGATATATCGCCGGGCATTACCGGCAGGCCGATCTGGAAATCGATCTTGTCAAGCTGTGCCGTTTTGCGGGCGCGCGCCTGGTGGCGGCGCGGGCCATCGGGATCGACCGCGCGGCAAGGCGCGTGCGGGTAGAGGGGCGGCCGGATATTTTTTATGACATTGCCTCGATCGACATCGGCATCACTTCGGATCTGCCATCGCTGCCCGGTTTTGCCGATCATGCGGTGGGGGCCAAGCCGCTGGGCGACTATACGCGGCGCTGGCGGATATTTCTCGACGATGTGGCGGCCGGGCGGGTTGCGCCGGAAATAGCCGTGATCGGTGGCGGCGTTGCAGGGGTCGAGCTGGCGCTGGCGATGCACCATGCGCTGGAAACACAGGGCGCGCAGCCGCGTGTCATGGTGATCGAAGCCCGCCGCGCGCTGCCCGATCTGGGCGACAAGACCCGGCGTGCGCTGCTACGGCGTCTGAAAAAGGTGGGTATCGGGCTGATCGAAGGGGTTGGCGTGGTCGAGGTCTGCGCCGATCGGGTTATGTTGGCGGATGGCGCCGAGGTGCCTTCGGCCTTTACCCTGGGGGTTGCCGGGGCGCGGCCGCAGGAATGGCTGCGCGACACGGGGCTGGATCTGCAAGAGGGGTTCGTCAAGGTTGGCCCGACCCTGCACACGCTGACGGATGCGCGCATATTTGCCGCCGGCGATATCGCCCATCTGACCCATGCGCCACGGCCCAAGGCCGGGGTCTATGCGGTGCGCGAGGCGCCGTTTCTGTATGACAATATCCTTGCCGCGCTGACGGGTGGAAAGCCACGGAAATACCGCCCGCAAAAGGATTACCTCAAGCTGATCTCGCTGGGCGGGCGCGAGGCGCTGGCCGACAAGTTTACCATGCGCGGCGAGGGGGCAGGTCTGTGGCGGCTCAAGGACCGGATCGACCGGAAATTCATGCGCAAGTTTCACGAACTGCCCGAAATGAAACCGCCAGCCCTGCCGGCGGTTGTTGCCGATGGCGTGCGCGAGATGGTCGAGGGTCACCCGCCGCTATGTGGCGGCTGCGGGGCCAAGGTGGCCGCAGGGCCCTTGCGTGAAAGCCTTGCAGGGCTGAAGGTTCTGCAACGCGATGATATATTGCCGCTGCCGGGCGATGATGCGGCGGCAGTGAAATGCGGCGACGGGTTTCAGGTGATCAGCACCGATCACCTGCGCGCATTTACCGCCGATCACTGGCAGATGGCGCGCATTGCCGCCAATCACGCGCTGGGCGATATCTGGGCGATGGGGGCGCGCCCGCAATCGGCGCTGGCCAGCATCACCCTGCCCGAGATGCGCCCAAGCATGCAACGCGCCACGCTGGATGAAATCATGGCGGCGGCAACCGAGGTGTTTTCGGCTGCAGGCGCCGCGATCATCGGTGGCCACACCATGCTGGGGGCCGAGTTGGTGATCGGCTTTACCGTGACGGGGCTGTGCAAACGCCCGATCACGCTGGCAGGCGCACAGGCGGGCGATGCGCTGGTGTTGACCGGCCCCATCGGCAGCGGCGTCGTGCTGGCGGCCGAGATGCGGGGGCAGGCCGATGGCCGCGACGTGGTTTCCGTTTGGCGCGAGATGGGGCGCGACAAGGGATCGGCGGCGGCACTGCTGACACAGGCCCACGCCATGACCGATGTGACGGGTTTCGGCCTGGCGGGGCATCTGATGGGGATGCTCGAGGCCTCGAAACTGGCGGCGCGGCTGGATCTGGCGGCGGTCCCGCTGATGCAGGGGGCCGAGGAACTGGCCGCGGCTGGCGTGCGGTCGTCACTGTATCAGGGCAACCAGGCGTCGCTGGCGCTGGATCTGCCGGAAAGCCCGCGCGTCGATCTGCTGTATGATCCGCAGACGGCAGGGGGGCTGCTGGCAGCGGTGGATGCGCGGCAGGCGGCCGGTATCGTCGAAAAGCTGCGGGCCAAAGGTTACCGCGCGGCGATCATAGGGTGGCTTGAGGAAGGCGCGCCCTCAATTCGGCTGGGGGCCTGACCAGCTGTCCATGATCTCAGCCAGGCGGGCGGCCGTGCGGTCGAGGTCGGTGTCGGACATGTCGGACATCTCGACCTCTTGCAACACGCCGACGCCGAGGCGTTCCTGCGATTTGGCGTAGCGTGGGTCGTAATGGCGTTCCATCAGGGTACGGGCCAGCGCCACATGATCGCCATCGGCGGCCTGTTTCAGCCATTCCTCGATCTGTTCGCGCGCATGAAAACCGCGCAGCGCGTTGATGCGTGTTTCCAGCTTGTCGCGATCCTCGACCAGATCGGCATAGGCGCGGGTCAGATATTGCGCGCGCGACGCAAGGGGGGCCTTCAGGCGGATACGAGGGGCGGTACGCATGGCCTTCCACAGTGATGCCGGTACCAGCAGGTTGCCGATACGGTTGGATTCGGCCTCGACAAGCATGGGGCGGGCGGGGTCAAGCGCACGCAGCGCCGCCGCCAGCCGGGTTTCAAACATCTTCTGGCTGGGCTGTGCGGTTGCCACCGGCCCGAAGACGGAACCACGATGTGCGGCAAGGCCCTCGAGGTCGAGCATCTGCCCGCCAAGGGCCTGCACCCGCATCAACAGGTCGGTCTTGGCGGTGCCGGTATTGCCGTCGAGCAGCAGGATCCGATGCGGGATTGCCTCGTCATACAGGGCGCGCACGACCAGCCGGCGATAGCTGCGATAGCCGCCGTCCAGCACCCGCACCCGCCAGCCGATCTGATGCAGGATCGAGGCGAATGAATTCGACCGCTGCCCCCCGCGCCAGCAATAGACAAGGGGCTGCCAGCCACCGTCGCGGTCGGCAAGCGGGCCGTCGATATATTCGGCAGCGTGGCGGGCAACCATGGCGGCGCCGATCTTGCGCGCCTTGAAGGGGGCCTCCTGCACATAGATCGTGCCCACGCGGGCGCGTTCCTCGTCATCCAGCACGGGCAGGTTGATGGCGCCGGGGAGGTGGTCTTCGGCGTATTCCGAGGGCGAGCGCACGTCGATCACCTCGTCAAAAGGCAGATCGTCAAGTGTGGCAAGGCTGTCGAGGGCAAATTTCATGGCCCCTTCATGGGGTATCTGCGCCAAAATGGAAAGAGGGGGGGCAAGGTGCGGCCGAAATGAAAAACGGCGGGTGTGATGCCCGCCGTCCTTGTGTTGTCGTTGAGCGGGGCCGGTTACGCCTGGCGTTCGACCAGCATTTTCTTGATCTCGCCGATCGCCTTGGCCGGGTTGAGCCCCTTGGGGCAGGTCCGGGTGCAGTTCATGATCGTGTGGCAGCGATACAGCTTGAACGGATCTTCAAGCTCGTCAAGGCGCTCGCCCGTGGCCTCGTCGCGCGAATCGATGATCCAGCGATAGGCATGCAGCAGCGCGGCCGGGCCGAGATAGCGGTCGGAATTCCACCAATAGCTGGGGCAAGAGGTCGAGCAGCTTGCGCACATCACGCATTCATACAGGCCGTCCAGCTTCTTGCGGTCCTCAATCGACTGGCGCCATTCCTTTTCGGGACGTGCGGTTTTCGTTTCCAGCCAGGGCATGATGCTGGCATGCTGGGCGTAGAAATTGGTCAGATCGGGCACAAGGTCCTTGACCACCGGCATGTGGGGCAGGGGGTAGATCTTGATGTCGCCCTTTATTTCGTCCATGCCATAGATGCAGGCCAGCGTGTTGATGCCGTCGATGTTCATGGCGCAGGATCCGCAGATCCCCTCGCGGCACGAGCGGCGGAAGGTCAGGGTCGGGTCGATCTCGTTCTTGATCTTGAGCAGCGCGTCCAGAACCATCGGGCCGCAATCGTCGGTGTCGATGAAATAGGTGTCCACGCGCGGGTTTTCGCCGCTGTCCGGGTCATAGCGATAGATGCGGATCTTGCGGATGTTCCTGGCGCCTTCCGGCTTGGGCCAGGTCTTGCCCACGGTCACGCGGCTGTTCTTGGGAAGAGTGAATTCAACCATCTTGCTGACTCCTCAATAGACCCGCTTCTTGGGCGCGAATTTCTTCATGTCCACGCCGCCCTCTTCAAGGGGGGTGAGGGGCTGTTCATGCACCGGGCGATAGGTCATCCGGGTTTTGCCGTCCTCGCCGACCCAGGCCAGAGAATGCTTGCGCCAGTTCTTGTCGTCGCGATCGGGGTAGTCGTCGCGGGCATGTGCGCCGCGGCTTTCCTTGCGGGCTTCGGCCCCGGTGACGATGGCGCTGGCATTGGCTGCGAGGTTCTGCAGCTCCAGCGTTTCCATAAGGTCGCTGTTCCAGATCAACGAACGGTCCGTGACCTTGAGGTCTGCCAGACGGTCCCAGATGCCGGCAATCGCCTTGACGCCATCGGCCAGCGATTCCGCGGTGCGGAAGACGGCGGCGTCCTTTTGCATGGCGCGCTGCATTTCAAGGCGCACATCGGCGGTGGGGTTGGCGCCATCGGCATGGCGGACCTTGTCAAAACGATCGAGTATGGCATCGACCTTGTCCTTGCCCGCATTGGGCACTGCGGCGTCCTTGTCGATGACCTCGGCCGCACGGATCGAGGTCGCGCGTCCCAGCACCACGATATCCAAAAGCGAGTTGGTGCCAAGACGGTTGGCGCCATGCAGGGATGCGCTGGCACATTCGCCGGCCGCCATCAGCCCCGGCACAACCGCATCGGGGTCGTCCTCGGTCGGGCGCAGCACTTCGCCCCAGTAGTTGGTGGGGATGCCGCCCATGTTGTAATGCGCCGTCGGCAGAACCGGGATCGGCTCCTTGGTCACGTCTACACCGGCAAAGATGCGGGCTGACTCGGCGATGCCCGGCAGGCGTTCATAGATGACCTCGGGCGGCAGATGCATCAGGTTCAGGTTGATGTGATCCTTGAGCGGGCCGACACCGCGACCTTCGCGGATTTCCAGCATCATGCAGCGCGAAACCACGTCGCGGCTGGCCAGATCCTTGAAGGTCGGGGCATAGCGTTCCATGAAACGCTCGCCTTCGCTGTTGGTCAGATAGCCGCCTTCGCCGCGCACGCCCTCGGTGATCAGCGGGCCGACGCCATAGATGCCTGTGGGGTGGAACTGTACGAATTCCATGTCCTGCAGCGGCAGGCCCGCACGCACGGCCAGGCCGGCGCCATCGCCGGTGCAGGTATGTGCCGAGGTGCAGCTGAAATAGGTGCGCCCGGCGCCGCCGGTGGCCAGCACGACCAGTTTCGCATTGAAACGGTGGATGGTGCCATCGTCCAGCTTCCAGGCGATCAGCCCGGTGCAGGTGCCGTCATCATCCATGATCAGGTCAAGCGCGAAATATTCGATATAGAATTCCGCATTGTGTTTCAGCGACTGCCCGTAAAGCGTGTGCAGCATGGCGTGGCCGGTGCGGTCAGCCGCGGCGCAGGCACGCGATACCGGCACGCCCTCGCCATATTCGGTGGTGTGGCCGCCAAAGGGGCGCTGGTAGATGCGCCCGTCTTCGGTGCGCGAAAAGGGCACGCCGTAATGTTCCAGCTCGTAAACCGCGCGGGGGGCCTCGCGGGTGACATATTCGATGGTGTCGTTGTCTCCCAGCCAGTCACTGCCCTTGACGGTGTCATACATGTGCCACTGCCAGTGGTCCTCGCCCATGTTGCCAAGGCTGGCGGCAACGCCGCCCTGTGCGGCAACTGTGTGGCTGCGGGTCGGAAACACCTTGGTCACGCAGGCGGTGCGCAACCCCTGTTCGGCCATGCCAAGCGTCGCGCGCAGCCCGGCACCGCCGGCGCCGACGACCACGACATCGTAATTGTGTTCGATTACTTCATATGCGGACATCTGCGAGAACTCCGGTTCAGGCGCCAAGGGCGAGCTTGGCGACAGCAAAGACTCCGACAACGGCAAAGCCGCGCCAGAAAAGGGCGTTGGCAATCAGCGACAGCTGGCGGGTGCGTTCGCCGTGAACGTAATCCTCGATCACGACCTGCACACCCAGGCGCAGGTGGCGGAACATGATGATGAAGAACCCGATCGCGACCAGCGCGTTGAAAGGGTTGGCATATGTGGCCTGAACAGCATCAAGGCCGCTGCCCAGCGCGCGGATGAAGGGGATGAGGAACGCCGGCCCAAGAAACAGCAGGGCAATGGCGGTCAGGCGTTGCGAAACCCAGTGCCCGGTGCCCGAATGGGCCGAGCCGAGGCCAAGGACGCGTTTGTAATCGGTCTTGTATGACATGGCAGTGGCCCTCACATCGTCAGATAGATTGTCAGCGCGGTCAGCACCACGGCCAGGATCAGCGCCCGGATGCCCGACTTGCGCGAGGCGGTGATGCCAAAGCCATGGCCCGAATCCCAGCGCAGGTGGCGCACACCGTTGAAGAAGTGGTACCAGAAGGCCAGCAGAGACACGCCCAGCACCAGCTTGCCCAACCACGAGGTCAGCAGGCCATCGACAAAGGCGAAATAGGCCGGCGAGGTGGCGGCGGCGATGAACCACCAGACCAGCAGGATCGCGGTCAGCCCCATGCCGATGCCGGTGATGCGATGAAGGATGGACATGATCGAGTTCATCTGCGGGCGGTAGATTTGCAGATGCGGTGACAAGGGTCGGTTGGTCGAATTGCTGTCAGCCATTTTGGCCCCCTCTGAGAATGCTGCAAGGTGGGATGCTGCTGGCCCTCTTATGAAACGATTGTATACCAAGATAAACCGAAAAATGCGGCAATTTGGCAGATAAGGGGCGAAAATCCCTTCGGGCAGGCATCATCCGCCCAAGGGATGCAGTGGCATTTGCGCACAACAGACGGCTGACCGGGGCCGTCGCGAAAGTTTTGGGGAAAAAAGGGCCCGGTCAGCCCTGGAAGAACCGAAGCCTTGCGGCAATGCCGACAACCACGACAACTGCCAGCAGGATCATGACCCAGGTCGAGCCCCGCTGAAGCGACCTCTTTTCAAGGTGGCACTTGCCACAGGACTTGCCGAAAAATTTCATCTTGTGACCACAGTCGTCACATCGAAACACACGCATACACCCCACCCCGCCCGTCAAATATACGAGGGTCACTGGGCGCCAGACCGGCCTTGTTTCTTGCGGTGCGTCGAAAAATGCGAATTGTGCACCGCGAAAAAAATCGATCTCTCAGAAACGTTCTGAACTCGTAACCCGTAAAACCCTGACACATATCCATACTCGAACCTTGCCACCAAATTGCTGTTTCGGCAAGGGCCGGTCATGCTTTGCGAATCGTTTATCACGCAGCCCGTGTCAAGGCCGTTCCCGGGAATGTGACGGTCTGCCGAAGGGTTTTACAGGGGCATCAATGCCCAATAGTCGAGATCAAGCAACACGTCGGGGTGATATTTCCCGTTTTCGCCCTTCAGGGCCATGCTGGCCGAATCTCCCTTGGTCGCAACCAGCCGCAGCCGGATCGCGCCAACGCCGGGGGCGGGGGTTTCGGCCTTGTCCAGCACCTCGGACCAGGCGCGGATGGTGTCGCCTGCCACGCAGGGGTTGGCATGCGTGCCGGCATTGATGGCCGCGATCATCTGGGCATTGGCCAGCCCGTTGAACGACAGCGCGCGCGCCATGGAAATCACATGCCCACCATAGATCAGGCGCTGCCATTCGGTGCGGGCCAGCACGTCGAAATGCACCTTCGAGGTATTCTGCCACAGCCGTGTCGCCAGCATGTGTTCGGTTTCCTCGACGGTCGAGCCATCGACATGGTCGATCTTTTCACCGATTTCGTAGTCGCCCCAGCGATGCGGCTCGCCCGCCAGCGCAAAATCGTAACCGGTGAAATCCAGCCCCTCGGGAATGGGCAGCTCATCGGCAGGAACGACACTGGCAAGATCGGGGGTAACGGTTTCCGGCGCCGGGGCGTCGAGGTTGCGTTTCTTCACCATCACCCAGCGCTTGAAATCGATGACCACCTCGTCGCGCTGGTTGAAACCCCGCGTGTGGACCCAGACGATGCCGGTCTTGCCGCTGGAATTCTGCTTGAGCCCGATCACCTCGGATTCGGCACGCAGCGTGTCGCCCGTGTGGACGGGCACAAGAAAGCGCGCCTCGGCATAGCCAAGATTGGCCACCGCGTTCAACGAGACATCGGGCACCGACTTGCCGAACACCACATGAAAGGCCGCCAGATCATCCAGCGGGCTGCGGGGCAGGCCGCAGCTGCGGGCAAATTCGTCGGATGAGTGGATCGCATGGCGCGCCGGATACAGCGCGTGATACAGCGCGCGCTCGCCCCCCGAAATGGTGCGCGGCACGGCATGGATCAGCTTTTGCCCGATCTGGTAATCCTCGAAGAAACGGCCGGGGTTCGTCTTGGTCGCCATGATGTTTTGCCTCTACAGTTTTCCCAGTTTCATGGACGGGTTGTATCTTTCCGATACTTCCTTCACCACCGCCTGCGCGCAGCGCATCACGCCGCGGCCGGCGTCATAGGCATAGGAAGGGCTGCCATGCAGCTCCCAGCCATTGGAAAGGGCTTCGGTCACCTTGTGGCAGAATGCCGAGGTGTCGTCTTCGGTAAGCAAGCGATAGGCTTTCATGGATAGGTCCCCAGAAATGGATTATGGCCCGTCAGCAAATGTATGCCGGCAATGACCACGAAGATGAACAGTGATGCCATGGCCAGTTTCATGTCGCGGGTGGCGTCGCCGGGGCGATGTGGTTCCCACGGTCCTTCGTGCTGGTTGATCAGGCGCATTTCCGCCAGCGCCCACAGGCCAAGCCCGCCGAACAGCACGATCGAGGCCAGATCTCCATTGACCAGCAGATGCGCGAATGCCCAGATTACCGTGCCCCACAGCATGGGATGGCGTATTCTGGCCGATAGCGGCCCGCCCGCGTGCCCGATGCCGAAGACAAAGATCGCCCCCAGCATCAACAGGTTGTTGAGATGCCCCATCCCCGGCAGCGGGCTGTAGATCGGCGTGATCCCGGCCTGCCGGTAGCCGCTGACCATCAGCCAGGTGGAAATGAGCAGGACAACGCCGAAAATACCTTTGGAGGGCATGTTTCCAAGGGCGGTGGACATATCGCGGCGCAGCGATGGTGCAAGACGCTTGAACATGTGCCCCGCCCACCAAAGGCCCAGCCCTATTGCGAGTTTGATCATGAGATGCCCTTTGCGAATGCCCGGTATGCAGGTGATATGGTGCTTTGGCCCCGCAAGTCAAAATGCTTTCAACCACAAAAAGCCGGAATCGCCACGGTTCCCCTACGGCAGCTGGCGTGAATTCCGGCCCGCCTGGCCCAGCTGGTCCAGAACGCGCCGTGCCGCTGCCTCGGGGCTGATGCGCCTTGCCGCGATTTCCCGGGCCAGCTGTCCGCGCAGTTTCCTGACATCCCTGTCGGCATCGAGCCGGGCCAGCAGGCCGCGCTTCAGTTCTTCCTCGAACCAGCTCTGATCCTGCCGGGCACGGTTGGCCTGCCAGTGGCCGTGTTCACGCCGCCAGTCGGCCAATGTCTCTATTTCCTGCCAGGCCTGCGCGATTCCCTCGCCGGTCAGGGCCGAGACCGGCAGCACCTTGGGAAAGCCCGGCGCATCCTGCGGCCGTTTGCGCAACAGGCGCAGCGCCCCGGCATAGTCGTTCACGGTGCGCATGGCGGCGGGTTTCAGATCGCCGTCGGCCTTGTTGATCAGGATGATGTCGGCGATTTCCATGATGCCGCGCTTGACGCCCTGCAATTCATCGCCGCCGGCAGGCGCCAGCAGCAGCAGGAAGATGTCGCACATGTCCGCAACCATGGTTTCCGATTGCCCCACGCCGACCGTTTCGACAAGGATCACGTCAAACCCGGCGGCCTCGCACAGGGCGATGGCCTCGCGCGTGCGCCGTGCAACCCCGCCCAGCGTGGTCTGCGAAGGCGACGGGCGGATAAAGGCGTTGCGTTCGCGCGAAAGCCGCTCCATCCGGGTCTTGTCGCCCAGGATCGACCCCCCCGAGCGTGTCGAGCTGGGATCGACCGCCAGCACCGCCACCCGCAGCCCGCCTTCGATCAGCATCATGCCAAAGGCCTCGGTAAAGGTGGACTTGCCCACCCCGGGCGTGCCCGACAGGCCGATGCGCAGCGCCTCGCGGTCGGTGCGGACGCGCAGGGCCTCCAGTAATGCGACGGCCTGTTCGCGGTGGTCGGGGCGGGTGCTTTCCACCAGTGTGATCGCGCGCGCCAGCGCCCGGCGGTTGCCGGCAATGATATCCTCGGCAAGTTGTGTCATGTCTTCCAAGAGGTGGCCCCCTTTGTGGCTTACCATGCTTTTGCCGCGCGGTCGCGGCGTTGTCTAGGGCCTGTGCCTGGGCTGTGCCGACAGCGGTCCGTGGCTGCCCGTGGGAAACGGGAATTCCGCTTGCCCGCAGTCAGTGCTATCACGGCCAGACACCGCCACCTGCCGGAGCGCCCCTTTGACCACCGCCCTGCCCATCGACCCGGTCCTGTCCGAAATCACCCGCGCGCTTGCCACGGCGGGGCGCGCGGTGTTGCAGGCCCCGCCCGGTGCCGGCAAGACGACACGGGTGCCGCTGGCGCTGCTTGACGCCGGGGTCGCGTCGGGGCGAATCGTGATGCTGGAACCCCGCCGCCTGGCCGCCCGCGCCGCGGCCGAACGCATGGCTGAAACCCTGGGCGAAACTGTCGGCCAGACGGTCGGCTATCGCATCCGGGGCGAAAACCGCACCGGGCCGAACACGCGAATCGAGGTCGTGACCGAGGGCATCCTGACCCGCATGATCCAGTCCGACCCCGAGCTGAGGGGCGTGGGCGCGGTGATCTTTGACGAGTTTCACGAACGATCCCTGCATGCCGATCTGGGCCTGGCGTTGAGCCTGGAAATCCGCGAGGCGCTGCGCGATGACCTGCTGCTGCTGGTCATGTCGGCAACCCTTGATGCGGCGCCGGTTGCGCGCCTGCTGGGCGACGCGCCGCTGATCACGGCGCAGGGGCGCGCCTGGCCGGTGGAAACCCGCTGGCTTGACCGTCCGTGGAGGCGCCCGGGCCGCCGCGGCCCGCGGTTCGAACAGGCGATGGCCGATCTGATCGTCAAGGCGGAGAGCGAAAGCAGCGGCGACATTCTGGCCTTTCTGCCGGGCGAGGGCGAAATTCGCCGCGTTCAGGGGCTGTTGCATGGGCGATTGCCGGCAGATATTTCCGTGCATCCGCTGTTCGGGGCGCTGGATTTCAAGGCGCAGCGCGCGGCGATTGCCCCTGCGCGCACGGGGCGCAAGCTGGTGCTGGCAACCGCGATTGCCGAAACCTCGTTGACGATTCAAGGCGTGCGCGTGGTGGTCGATGGCGGGCTGGCGCGCCGCGCGCGGTTCGATCCCGCCTCGGGCATGTCGCGCCTGGTGACCGAGCGCGTGACCCGCGCCGAGGCCGAACAGCGCCGGGGCCGCGCCGGGCGGGTTGCCGAAGGCCTGTGTTATCGGCTCTGGACGCGGGGCGAAGAGGGCGCGCTGGCTGGCTTTCCCACGGCCGAG
The DNA here is from genome assembly GCA_030950185.1 of Paracoccaceae bacterium. GTDB lineage: Bacteria > Pseudomonadota > Alphaproteobacteria > Rhodobacterales > Rhodobacteraceae > UBA5972. The sequence continues at coordinate 14,864 of JAUZRU010000079.1, forward strand.
ATCGAATCCGCCGACCTCGCCCCGCTGGTGCTGGAAACGGCCTTGTGGGGCGCGCACGAGCCAGCCGCGCTGCCCTTTCTGACACCCCCGCCCGAGGCTGCCATTGCCGAGGCCCGCGCCCTGTTGCAGGCCCTTGGCGCGCTGGATGGCGCGGGCGCGATCACCGAATATGGCCGCGCCCTGGCCATCATGCCGCTGCATCCGCGCCTTGGGCACATGTTGCTGAAGGGCGGGGTTGATGCGCCCCTGCTGGCGGCGTTGCTGGACGAACGCGACCTGCTGGCCCTGCCGGGGCAGCGCGCGCCCGCCGATCTGTCGCTGCGCCTGGCTGCGCTGCGTGACCCCCGCGCGTTCGAGGCCGATCACCCTTACAAGGTCAACCGCGCGGCACTTGCCCGCCTGCGCGAAACCCTGCGCCGCCTGAAACCCGTGGGCGATGCGCGGCTGAGCGTGGGCGAGATGGCCGCGCTGGCCTATCCCGACCGGATCGGCCTGCGCCGCAAGGGCGATGCACCCCGTTATGTGTTGTCGGGCGGCAAGGGCGCGCTGTTTGACGAGGCCGAACCCCTTGGCGCAAGCCGCATGATCGTTGCCACCGATCTTGACGGAAACCCGCGCGAATCGCGCATCCGCATGGCGGCCGAATTCAGCGAATCCGCGTTGCGCGCGCTGTATGGCGACCAGATCCGGCAGCAAGAGATCTGCCGCTGGTCGCGCCGACACCGCCGCGTCGAAACCCTGCTGCAAGAGGTTTTCGGCGCGCTTGTCCTGTCGGAACAGCGCTGGCGCGACTGCCCGCCCGAACGCGTGGCCGAGGCCATGACAGAAGGGCTGCGCGATCTCGGTTTCGAGGCGCTGCCATTGGGCAAACCCGCGCGCCTGCTGATTGCGCGCATCCAGTGGCTGCGCGGGCGCGGGGCCGATCTGCCCGATTTCTCGGCCCCTGCGCTGATGGACGATCTGGAAAGCTGGCTGACCCCGCATCTGGGAAATTGCCGCAGCAAGGACGATCTGGGGCGCGTCGATCTGCTGGCCGCGCTCAGGGCCCGGCTGAGCTGGGAACAACAACGCCTGCTGGATGATCTGGCCCCGGCCGCGATCACCGCGCCCACGGGCACGCGGCTGGCGGTGGATTACGCGGGCGAACAGCCATCCGTGTCGGTCCGTTTGCAGGAAATGTTCGGTGTGACGCGGCACCCGACCGTTGGCCCGGATCGCGTGCCGCTGATGATCGAGCTGCTGTCGCCTGCGCAGCGCCCGGTGCAGAAGACGGCCGACCTGCCGGGATTCTGGAAAACGTCCTACAAGGATGTGCGCAAGGACATGCGCGGCCGCTATCCGCGCCATCCCTGGCCCGAGGATCCCACGCAAGCGCCGCCCACGCGCCGGGCCAAACCGCGCGGCAGTTAGCGGATCAGCCCCGCTGTTTCATATATGCCTGATACAGCCAGATCAGCAGCAGCGCCCCGACAACCGCTCCGATGACGCCCGCGGCAAGCCCCAGCAGCACCAGCAGCATCTTGAACAGGACAATACCGATCAGCGCGCCCGCCACGCCGATGGCGATGGTGACCGGAACACTTGTGTCAAGATCCGCAACCCGGGTGGCGATATATCCCGCGGCAGCGCCGATGATCAGCAGAAGAAGGATATTCATCATGGCCTCTCTGGCAATTGCGTCACCCTTTCATATGGGTAGGCCGGCGGCGTGGAAAAAGAGGCGGCGAAAAAGAGGCGGCGTTAACCGGATGTTGAATTTCTTCAACGAGTCTCTGATTTGCAGCAAGACCACCACGTTTGCGGTTGAAAAGGTGCCTCCTCCGCCCCCTTCGGTTCCTCGCCGAAGGGGGTTTCACGTCAGCCGGTCACCCGCCTTCAGGGGCGTGCCGCGCAGGAATTCCGCCGCTTCCATCGCTCCGCGTCCCGCCCTTTGCAGGCGCAACAGCTGCACGGCGCCCTCGCCGCAGGCCACCGTCAGCGAATCGTCAAGCACAGTGCCGGGCGCGCCATTGCCCGCGCTCACGCGGCTGAGCAGCAGCTTGAGGCGTGTGCCGCCCTGTTCGCACCACGCGCCGGGAAAGGGCGACAGGCCCCTGATATGGCGGTCTATCTCGATAGCCGGGCGGGTCCAGTCGATGCGGGCCTCGGCCTTGTCGATCTTGGCGGCGTAGGTGACGCCCCCGGCGGGTTGGGGTATCGGGGTCAGGCTGTCAAGCCGGGCAAGGGCCTCGACAATGGCGGTCGCGCCCATTTCCGACAGGCGGTCATGCAGGCTGCCGGCGGTGTCATCGGGGCGGATTTCGGTTTCCCGTCGCAACAGCACCGGGCCGGTATCGAGGCCTGCCTCCATCTGCATGATGCAGATGCCGGTACGCGCGTCGCCTTCCATGATCGCCCGCTGGATCGGCGCGGCCCCCCGCCAGCGCGGCAACAGTGACGCGTGAATGTTCAGGCACCCCTTGCGCGGGGCATCCAGCACCGGTTGTGGCAGGATCAGGCCATAGGCGACCACCACCGCGACATCGGCCTTCAGTGCAGAAAAGGCGTCTATTTCGGCCGGGTCGCGGAAATTCAGCGGGTGGCGCACCATCAGGCCAAGTGCCCTGGCGCGCGCATGCACGGGCGAGGGGCGTTCCTTCTTGCCACGCCCGGCGGGGCGCGGGGGCTGGGTATAGACGGCGGCGATGTCATGGCCCGTCTCCACCAGCGCGTCGAGGACGGGGACCGAGAAATCTGGCGTGCCCATGAAGATGATGCGCATGTCTGTCAGCCTTGTTTGGGGAATAGGGTAACGGCGGGCTGAAGTGCGGATGGGATGGAAAATTCCGGCTCGCCCGCGCCGGAATGTGTTTTGCCCGATCGTATCTGCCGCGCCCGGAGCGCTTGCCCTGCGTGGTAACCGAGACAGGCCTTGGCCAGATGCAACACCACTTACCCCCTCTGGCGCGCCAGCTTGGCTGCGCGTTTCAACAGCATCCGGCGTTTGACCGGCGACAGGTGGTCGAAATACATCCTGCCGTTCAGATGGTCGATCTGGTGTTGCACGGATGTCGCCCACAGCCCCACGAAATCGCGCACGACCTGCCTGCCGGTTTCATCCAGAAACGTCACCGTCACCGCACGCGGCCGGCTGATGGTGGCCGAGACTCCGGGCAGGTTGGGGCTGGCCTCGTCATGGTCGCGCAGTTTCACGCTGGAGGCCATGATTTCCGGGTTGGCCATGCGCACGGGCTCATCCGCGGCACTGGAGCAGTCGAGCACGGCCACACGGCGCATCACCCCGATCTGGGGGGCGGCGAGCCCGACCCCGGGCATGGCATACATGGTTTGCAGCATGTCGTCCCACAGGGCGCGGATGTCGTCGTCGATGGTTTTTACCGGGGCGGCCACGCTGCGCAGCCGCCTGTCCGGCCAGGGGATGAAGGGGCGGATGGTCACAGCACCGCGGCCCGTTCCTTTTTCAGCTTGATCATCTTCTTGGTGATCATGCTGCGCTTGATGCGGCTGAGGTAATCGATGAACAGCTTGCCGTTCAGGTGGTCGATTTCATGCTGCACGCAGGTGGCCCAGAGGCCGTCGAATTTCTGTTCCTGCGGCTTGCCGTCAAGATCCAGCCAGCGCACGCGCACCTCGGCCGGGCGGGTCACGTCCTCGTATTGCTCGGGGATCGACAGGCAGCCCTCGGAATAGGTGTTGAGTTCCTCGGAAACCCAGGTGACCTCGGGGTTGATCAGGGCCATGGGCTGGGGCTCTTCGTCCTTCTTGGCGCAATCCATCACGATCAGGCGCTGCAATATGCCGACCTGCGGCGCGGCCAGGCCAATGCCCGGCGCGTCATGCATGGTTTCCAGCATGTCGTCGGCCAGTTTGCGCACGGATCTGTCCACCCCATCAACGGGGGCGCAGACCTTTTTCAGGCGGGGGTCGGGGTGTATCAGTATTGTTCTCAGAGCCATGCCGGTGATCTAGCCGTGCCCGCGCCAAGTTTCAACCGCTGTCGGGAAAATCGACAATGTAACCTTGACGTTACATCGTGACTGGCTATATGTAACGCAGGGGTTACATTCAGGAGGGTGCCATGAACGCCAGAACCTTGACCATGATCCGTAATACCAGCTTCAGCCTGCTGGGCCTGATCCTGCTGGCCTATGGGCTGGGCGTGCTTGTGACCGGCCGGACCGAGCCCTTCCCCTGGTGGGTGACAGCGGTTGCCGGTATCGCCACGGCGGTTGTTGTTACGTCGGCCTCGCTGCTGGCAGGCAGGCGTGCCGCCGCCATCACCTGGGACGAGCTTGCGCTGGAGGAATGGAAGGATTGCCTGCGCCTCGGCTATTGGGTGGCGGTCTGGCTGTATCCGCTGTTTGCGGTTCTGATCGGCCTGTCACTGGTCGATCTGCCCCAAAGCTTTGCTGCCATGGGCACGCTGACCGCCTCGGCGCCGTTTCTGCTGTTCCTGTCGAAATGGCTGCGGGGGCGGGTGTGATGGGTGAAAAGACCGGTCTCGCCAACCGCCTGCGCGCGCTGCGCAACGCGCGCGGCCTGACCCAGGCGCAGCTGGCCGCGCAGGTCGGGGTGTCGCGCAAGACCATCAACACCATCGAAAACCGGGTCTTTGTGCCCTCGACCCTGCTGGCGCTGAAACTGGCGCGTGTGCTGGAAGTCTCGGTCCACGACATTTTCGCGCTTGAAGAAGACGGCTGAAGGCGTAGGCTGCGCGCTGCAGAAAAAGGAGCAGCCATGAATTTCGACGACGTGATCGACCGCCGCGGCACCCATAACGCCAAATGGGACATGATGGAAAAGATCTATGGCGTATCGCCCGATGACGGCATTTCCATGTGGGTCGCGGACATGGATTTTCGCGCGCCCGATTGCGTGAACGACACGCTGCGTCGGCTGGCCGACCATGGTGTGCATGGCTATTTCGGCGACGACAGCGATTATCGCGCGGCCATATGCTGGTGGATGGAAAACCGCCATGGCTGGCAGGTCGATCCAAAGGCCATCTTTACCACGCACGGGCTGGTCAACGGCACCGCGCTGTGCGTGCAGACATGGACGCAGCCGGGCGATGCGGTGGTGCTGTTCACCCCGGTCTATCACGCCTTTGGCCGCGTGATCCGCGCCGCCGGGCGCGAGCTGCGCGAATGCCCGCTGGCGCTGCGCGACGGGCGTTATGAGATGGATCTTGTCGATGCCGCCCGCCGCCTGACGGGCAATGAAAGGATGGTCATCCTGTGTTCGCCCCACAATCCGGGCGGGCGCGTCTGGACGCGGGACGAGCTGCGCGCGCTGGCAGATTTCTGTGTCGAACATGATCTGCTGCTGGTCAGCGACGAAATTCACCACGATCTTGTCTTTCCCGGCCACCGGCATACGGTCATGGCCAATGCCGCGCCCGATATTGCCGACCGCCTGGTGATGATGACGGCGCCCTCCAAGACCTTCAACATCGCGGGCGCCCATTGCGGCAATGTCATCATCCATGACGAGAAACTGCGCGCCGAATTTGCCGCGACAATGGCCGGGCTGGGCCTGTCGCCAAACTCTTTCGGCCTGTTCATGACCACGGCGGCCTATTCGCCCGAGGGGGCTGAATGGCTGGCGGGGCTGCTGGAATACCTTGACGGCAACAGGCGCCTTTTCGATTCGGGGGTGAATGCCATTCCGGGGCTGCGCTCGATGGAGCTGGAGTCGACCTATCTGGCCTGGGTCGATTTTTCCGGCACCGGCATGGAGATGGCCGAGGTGGTGGAGCGCGTGCAGAAAACCGCCCGAATCGCCGCAAATCTGGGCGAGACATTTGGCGCGGGTGGCGAGAATTGCCTGCGCTTCAACCTGGGCACCCAGCGCGCGCGGGTGAATGAGGCGGTTTCACGTCTGCAAGAGGCGTTTTCCGACCTGCAATAGCCATTCCCCGATTGCATGATCCTGTCCGCAAGTTCTATAGATCATCCATGACGAAGCCCCTTCGGGGGCCGGAAAGGTGCGCCGCGGCAGGCCCGACCCAAACAGGGGGGAATGCGCGGCATCGTCGGTGGCCATGTTTCTTGTGATGTGCCCTGGCGTCATGTGCAATGTGCCGGGGCTGCCCCGGCCCAACCGCGGGGGAATGACATGGCGGAGACCCATGAAAAGATCGGTGTGATGATTTGCGGACACGGCTCGCGCAGCCAGGCGGCGGTGGACGAATTCAAGGTGCTGGCCGAAAAGCTGCCTGCACTGCTGCCGCCAGAATGGCCGGTCGAATATGGCTATCTGGAATTTGCCAACCCGGTGATCCGGGTCGGGCTGGACAAGCTGCGCGCGGCCGGATGCACCCGTATCATTGCGGTGCCGGGGATGCTGTTTGCCGCCATGCACACCAAGAACGACATCCCGACCGTGCTGAAAACCTATGGCGCCGAGCATGGGATCAAGGTGACCTATGGGCGCGAGCTGGGGCTTGATGCCCGCATGATCAGCGCCGCCGGCGCCAGGGTGCGCGAGGCGGTGGACCGCGCCAATGCCACGCTTGGCGAAATGCCGCTGCACGAAACCGCGCTGGTGGTGATCGGGCGCGGGGCCTCGGACCCGGACGCCAATTCGAATGTCTCGAAACTTGCGCGTCTGCTGTGGGAGGGGATGGGCTTTGGCTGGTGCGAGGTCGGCTATTCGGGGGTGACCTTTCCGCTGGTCGAACCCTGTCTCGAGCATGTCAGCCGTCTGGGCTACAAGCGCGTGATCGTGTTCCCTTATTTCCTGTTCACGGGCATCCTGATCGACCGGATCTATGGCTTTACCGACCGTGTCGCGGCGGCGCATCCCGACATCCAGTTCGTCAAGGCGCCCTATCTGAACGACCACCCTGATGTGCTGGCCACATTCGCCGAACGCGTGCGCGAACAGCTGGGCGAGACCCCGCCGCCGACCTGCGGGCTGTGCAAGTATCGCACGCAGGTCCTTGGGTTCGAGGCCGAGGTCGGGGCCGTGCAGGAAAGCCATCACCACCATGTCGAGGGGCAGGGCGCCAGCGCCCCCGGATCCAACGTGGCTGATTGCACGTTGTGCGATGATTTCTGCACCGGCGAGTGCCGGCTTGAGATGGCCGATCACCACCATCATCATCACGAACATTACCACGGGCATGACCACGGGCATGACCACGATCAGGGGCATGACCATGGACATCACCACCACCATCACCCGGAATATCCCCATGCGGCGCATCCCCTTGGGCCGGAAAGCGCGCGCAGGCGGCGGTGAGATGCGTATTCTTTCAAAGAAGAAGGCCTGTCATGCGCCCTTATGAAAAAGACCCGGCCGCGATCTATGCGCAAAGCTTTGCCACCGTGCGGCGCGAGGCAAGGCTGGAACGGTTCGGCCCCGGCATGGCGGCGTTGGCGACCCGGCTGATCCATGCCTGTGGCATGGTCGAGATTGCCGACCGGCTTGCCACCTCGGCGCGCGCTTTTGATGTGGGGCGCGCGGCCCTGCTGGCGGGCGCGCCGGTGTTGTGCGACTGTGAAATGGTGGCCGCCGGCGTGATCCGCCGCGCGCTGCCTGCGGGCAATGATGTCGTGGTGACGCTGAATGACGCGCGCGTGCCTGCGCTGGCGGTCGAGATCGGCAATACGCGGTCGGCCGCGGCGGTCGAGCTGTGGCGCGATCGGCTTGACGGCGCTGTGGTGGCCATCGGCAATGCGCCCACCGCGCTGTTTCATCTGCTGGAACTGATCGACGCGGGTGCGGCGCGCCCGGCCGTGATACTGGGTTTTCCGGTGGGCTTTGTCGGGGCGGCCGAAAGCAAGGCCGAACTGGCCGCCAATCCGCGCGGCTGCGAATTCGTGGCGCTGCGGGGGCGGCGCGGGGGCTCGGCGCTGGCGGCGGCGGCGGTGAACGCGCTGGCGGCGGGCCTGCCGGGCGAGGATCTGGAGGACGGGAAATGAAACCCTGGTTGCATATCGTCGGTATCGGCGAAGACGGCATGGACGGGCTGACACCGGCCACCCGCGCGGTGGTCGAGGCGGCCGAGATCATCATCGGCGGCGACCGCCACCACAAGCTGTCGGACAAGGTGACGGCAAAACGCCTGTCATGGCCCTCGCCCTTTGACGACCTGATCGACCAGCTGCAGCAGTTTCGCGGCAAGCGCGTGGTGGTTCTGGCGACGGGTGATCCGCTGTGGTATTCGGTGGGCGCGCGCATTGGGCGCAGGATCGACCCGGCCGAGATCACCTATCACCCGCAGGTCGGCGCATTCCAGCTGGCCGCCGCACGCATGGGCTGGTCGATGGCCGATCTGGAGACGCTGACGGTGCATGGCCGCCCGGTCGAGCAGATGATCGCCTTTATCCAGCCCGACCAGCGGCTGCTGATCCTGACGACCGGCGCTGAAACCCCCGCGCAAATTGCCCGTTTCCTGACCGAGCGCGGCTTTGGCAAAAGCCGGATGACGGTATTTGCCAATATGGGCGGCGCTGACGAGACGCGCTTTGACGGGATTGCCGAAAGCTGGAACCATGTCGTGCCTGATTTCAATACGCTGGCGGTGGAATGTGTGGCTTCGGGCAATGCGGCGCTCATGCCGCGCGTACCGGGGCTGGCGGATGATCTGTTCCAGCATGACGGCACCATGACCAAGCAAGAGGTGCGGGCGGTGACGCTGGCCAAACTGATGCCCATGCGCGGGGCGCTGTTGTGGGATGTGGGGGCGGGCTGTGGCTCGGTCGCGGTCGAGTGGATGCGCGCCGCACGCTATGCCCACGCCATCGGGATCGAGCCACGCGCCGACCGCCGGGTGATGGCCGCCGAAAACGCCCGCGCGCTGGGTGTGCCGCGTCTGGAAATCGTGGCTGGCGAGGCCCCGGAGGCCCTGGCAGGATTGGCCCCGCCGGATGCGATATTCATCGGCGGCGGGCTGTCGCGCGAGGTATTCGATGCCTGCTGGCAGGCGCTGCGCCCGCTGGGCCGGCTGGTGGCCAATGCGGTGACGGTGGATAGCGAAACCCTGCTGGCCGCGCTGCACCGCGAACATGGCGGGCAGCTTTGCCGTTTGCGACTGGAGCGGGCCGAGGAATTTGGCGCAGGCAGCGGGCGGCATCTGGGCTGGAAGCCCTTGCGCAGCGTCACCCAGTGGAGCCTGGTCAAGCGATGAGCGGCACCCTTTACGGCGTCGGGCTGGGGCCGGGCGACCCCGAGCTGATCACGCTGAAGGCCGCGCGCCTGATCGGTGACGCCGCGGTGATTGCCTATCCCGCGCTCGAGGATGGCGACAGCCTGGCGCGTGGGATCGCCGCCGATCTGATTTGCGCGGGCACGCGCGAGATCGTCTTGCGCATCCCGATGCTGGACCGGCGCGGCCCGGCGCAGGCGGCCTATGATCGGGGGGCGGATGAAATCGCCGCCGCGCTGCGGGCGGGCGATGATGTGGTCATGCTGTGCGAGGGCGACCCGCTGTTTTACGGCTCTTTCATGTATGTTCACGCCCGCCTGTCGGGGATGTTCGACGTGCAGGTGGTGCCGGGTGTGACCTCGGTCACGGCCTGTGCGGCGCTGGCCGGCCTGCCGCTGGCGGCACGCAACGAGGTGCTGACGGTGCTGCCGGGCACCTTGCCCGATGATGCGCTGCGCAGCCGGCTGGAGACGGCGCAGGCGGCGGCGATCATGAAGGTCGGGCGGCATCTGGGGCGCATCAAGGCGGTGATCGACGCGCTGGGCCTGATGGAGCGCGCCGTTTATGTCGAACGCGCCAGCCTGCCCAACCAGCGGGTCATGCCGCTGAGCGACGTCGATGAGGCGCCGTATTTTTCGATGATCCTGCTGACAAGGGGGAATGACCCGTGGCTGTGAAACCTGTCGTCATCTGTCTTTCCCGCGCAGGCGAGCCTGTCGCCCGGCGCATCGCTGACGCGCTGGGCGTGGCGCTGCATGGGCGCAAGGGGCGTGTCGGGCAGGCGGATGCGTTCTTTCCCGATGCGCTGGATCATCTGCGCGATCTGTTTCTGGCGGGCATCCCGGTCATCGGGGTTTGCGCGGCCGGAATACTGGTGCGCGCGATCGGCCCGCATCTGGCCGACAAGCGGGCCGAGCCGCCGGTGATTGCGGTGCCCGATGATGGCAGCACGGTCATCCCGCTGGTGGGGGGGCATCATGGGGCGAACCGGCTGGCGCGCCGGATTGCCGAAATCCTGTCGGCACAGGCCGCGGTCACCACCGCCGGCGATGTGGCGCTGGGCGTCGCGCTGGACGAACCTCCCGCGGGCTGGCATCTGGCGAACCCGGAAAATGCCAAGGCGGCAATGATGGCGTTGTTGCAGGGCGGTGGCGCGCGGGTCACCGGCGAGGCGGCCGCCGAGGCCCGGTGGCTGGCCGATCTGCCCGGCGGCGATGAGGTCGAGATCATCTGCACCACCGCGCCGGTTGCAGCGCCCCGGCCGACGACGCTGGTTTATCACCCGCAAAGATTCGCCCTTGGCGTCGGCTGCGCCCGCAATTGCCCAGCTGACGAGCTTGCCCGATTGGTGCATGGCGCGTTGGCCGAAGCCGACGTGGCTGTAGGGGCGCTTGCGGCGGTCGGCACGCTGGACCTCAAGGCCGATGAAGGGGCGGTGCTGGATCTGGCCCGCGCGCTGGGCCTGCCGCTGCGCCTGTTCAATGCAGGGCAGCTTGAGGAACAGGCCGGGCGGTTGGCGAGCCCTTCGGATGTGGTTTTTGCCGAGGTCGGCTGTCACGGCGTGGCCGAGGGCGCGGCGCTGGCGCTGGCGGGCGAGGGGGGCGAACTGGCCGTGACCAAACGCAAGAGCGCAAACGCGACCTGCGCGCTGGCCCGTGCCGAGGCACCGATCACCGCGTTGCGCGGCCGCGCACGCGGCAGGCTGGCCATTGTCGGCATCGGCCCCGGACAGGCCGCCTGGCGCACCCCCGAGGCCAGCCGCCTGATTGCCGAGGCGGACGAGCTGGTCGGCTATGGGCTGTATCTCGATCTGCTGGGGCCGCTTGCGGCGGGCAAGGCGCGGCGTGATTTCCCGCTGGGCGGTGAAGAGGATCGATGCCGTTATGCGCTCGAGGCCGCAGGCGAGGGGCGCAATGTGGCGCTGATCTGTTCGGGAGATGCCGGGATCTATGCCATGGGCGCGCTGGTTTACGAGTTGCTCGACCGTGGTGCGGGGCTGTCGGATGCGGCGCGCCGGGTTGAGGTGATCTCGGCCCCCGGAATCTCGGCCCTTCAGGCGGCAGCTGCGCGGGCCGGCGCACCGCTGGGCCATGATTTCTGTGCGATTTCGCTGTCGGACCTGCTGACCCCCCGCGAAGATATTCTGCGCCGTATCAAGGCGGCGGCCGAGGGGGATTTCGTGATTGCCTTTTACAACCCCGTCTCGCGCAGCCGGCGCGATCTGCTGGCAGTGGCGCGCGACATGCTGTTGCAGCACCGCCCGGCGGATACGCCGGTGATGCTGGCCACCAATCTGGGGCGCGACGGCGAGGTGCTGCGCATTCGGCGGCTGGAGGCGTTGCAGGTGGACGAGGTGGACATGCTGACGGTGGTTCTGGTGGGGTCAAGCAACTCGACCCTTGTCGCGCGGGGCGACGGCGCAAGGATGTACACGCCGCGGGGCTATGCCCGCAAGATGAAGGGCGCCTCGTGAGGGCCGGTTGCAGGCGGGGCGCAGCCCCGCACC
>JAUZRU010000008.1 GCA_030950185.1 Paracoccaceae bacterium
TTTACCAAGGGCCTCGGCCTGGAGGAAGTCGGTGTCGCCATGACCGAGCGTGGCCAGGTGAAAACCGACGGCTGGAAAACCTCGGTGCCCGGCATCTGGGCGATCGGTGACGTGATCACAGGCCCGATGCTGGCCCACAAGGCCGAGGACGAGGGCATCGCCGTTGCCGAATCCATCGCCGGCCAGCATGGCCATGTGAATTACGACGTGATCCCCGGCGTCATCTATACCACCCCCGAGGTCGCCAGCGTCGGCAAGACCGAAGAGCAGCTCAAGGAAGAAGGCCGCGCATACAAGGTGGGCAAGTTCAACTTCATGGGCAACGGGCGCGCGAAATCGATGTTCGCGGGCGAGGGATTCGTCAAGATCCTTGCCGATGCCGAAACCGATCGTATTCTGGGCTGTCACCTGATGGGGCCGATGGCTGGCGAGCTGATCCACGAAATCGCCGTCGCCATGGAATTCGGCGCCGCGGCCGAGGATGTTGCCCGCACCTGCCATGCGCACCCCACATTCTCCGAGGCGATGCGCGAGGCGGCGCTGGCCTGCGGCGACGGCGCGATTCACGCCTGAGCGTCGTAACCGGCCCCCGCCGCATCAGACGCCGCATCAGACGGTCAGCATCCGCAGGCCCTGCGTGACATCGTTGCGTATGGCCTGCTGAAGCGCCGCCTTGTCGCCGGCTTTCAGTGCGGCAATGATAGCGCGGTGATGGCCGGGTCTTTGTGAATGGCGCATCTGGCGGTAAAGCTGCCGCATGGTCGGGCCCAGTTGCAGCCAGACGGTTTCGACCATGGCCAGCATGGCCGGCGCCTGCGCGCGCAGATACAGCGTGCGGTGGAATTCGAGATTCGAGCGGATATAGCCAGAGGCATCCATCTTGACGACCATCTGATCCGTATTGGCATTCATGGACCGCAGCCGGTCGATGAGCGCCGGATAGGCCCGCGGCAGTGCGCGGCCGGCCAGTTCCGGTTCCAGCAAGGCGCGGATGGCCGCCAGCTCTTCGATCCGTTCGTTTCCCAGTTCCGGTGTCGTTACCCGCCCCGAGGCCGACAGTGTAAGCGCGCCCTCGGCCACCAGACGGCGAACCGATTCGCGCACCGGTGTCATGCTGACCCCGAACTGGGCGGCAACCCCTCGCAGTGTCAGGGCCTCGCCGGGGGGCAGCTCGCCATGCATGATCTGCTGGCGCAGGCTGCGATAGACCCGTTCATTGGCCGAGACGGTGTCGGTGGATTTTGATACGGCTGACATGGTGTGATTGTGATCACAACCGCCGCGCGGGTCAAGATGGCACAGCAAGGCGATAGCGATGCAGCTGCGCGCCGTTTGCCCTTAGCCATCCGCGCCAGGTCTGGAAATCGGGATCCAGCTGCTCGACCACGCGCCAGAAGGCAGGGGAATGATTCATCTCGACCAGATGCGCAACCTCGTGCGCCACCACATAGTGCAGCACCTCGGGCGGGGCCATGACCAGGCGCCACGAAAACATCAGACAGCCATTTTCGGTGCACGAACCCCAGCGTGATCTGGTATCGCGCAAGCTGATACGCGATACCTTTCGATTGACGCGTGCGGCAAGTATGTCGCACAGCGGGACAATATCGTTGCGCGCCTGCAGCTTGAGAAAGGCGGCCAGAGGCGGGCCCAGGGGCTTGCCGGTCTGCGGAACATGAATTTCGTCGCCCACAATCACGGGCGCGCGACTTGTTCCAGCAACCAGAAGATGCCGCTTTCCACGCAGCGGCAGGCTTTCGCCGATGGCGGGGATCACGGGCTCGGGTTGTCCAGCCAGCTTGTCACGCAGCCAGCGCTCGTGCTGGTGCAGAAAATCCAGCGCCGCCTTTTCGCGTGCGCCTGCCGGCATTGTCAGGCTGATCTTTCCGTCCACGGCAGACACCCGCAACGAATAGCGCCGCGCCCTGGATGAGCGGCGCAGTTCCACCGTCAATTCCGGCTGTCCTATCTGGATGGTCCGTTTCATGGGGCGGACCATAGAGGAAGGATTTTTTCGGGTAAACCGCGCCCCTTGCGGCATGCGCGTGTCGGATATGCATATTTGACACCATTTGCCTTGATCAAAGCCTTTGACAAACACAACGCTCCGTGGCAGTTGGCACCAACTGTCCGTAACCGATCCTGATGAGGTTTCCAGAATGCCCAAGGAAGAATGGGGCGTTAAGCGCGTTTGCCCGAAATGTGCAGTCCGTTTCTACGACCTGCAACGTGACCCGATGACGTGCCCGGCTTGCGGCACAAGTTTCGATGTGGCCAGCCTGACGCAACAGAAGATTCGCACAGTCGAACCCGAAAAGATCGAGAAGGCAGCAGCACCCGCTGTGGCCGACGATGTCGAGGATGCAGTGGTGCTGGTGGATGACGTCGAAGATGTGGTCGAGGACATCGCCGATGATCTGGCCGATGACATTCTTGACGACGATGATGACGATACCGTGAGCATCGAGGCAATCGCCGATGTTCCGGTCGAGAAGGATGAAAGCTGATCCCGGCTGATTTTTTCGCTTGATCTGCTTTTCACCTTTCCCTACATAGCGCGGGCGGGCTGCAAGATGGCCCGCCGGTAAGGGGCCATAGCTCAGTTGGGAGAGCGCTTGCATGGCATGCAAGAGGTCAGGGGTTCGACTCCCCTTGGCTCCACCAAACCCCCCTTCGGTTCTGGCGATCCGCCGCATTTCCAGCGCCCTGTGCGCCAGGAAAAATCATTGTCAGTCAATTCGCAACACCCTAGACTTGCGGTCGGTGGGGATGCTCCCCTTGTGAAACCTGAGGCGGAGGCCGGGGCCTGCCCCGGAAACTGGATTTGAAAAAACGCAGCACCCTTGTTCACGTGATCGCCCTGACCCTAGCGCTGGCAGGTCCGGGGGGGGCGGCGATGGCCCAGGATTCCGGTAATGTCGTCGTCAAGAAATATGACAACGGCGCCGTTTATGAAGGCACCTTCAAGGACGGCAAGCAGCATGGCATGGGCACATACAAGATGCCCAACGGCTATGAATATACCGGCCAGTGGTTCGAGGGCGAGATCCGTGGCCAGGGCGTTGCCAAGTTTCCGAATGGTTCCGTCTATGAGGGCAGCTTTGTCGCGGGCAAGCCCGATGGCAAGGGCAAGATAACATTTGCCGATGGATCCACCTACGAGGGCGACTGGAAGAACGGCAAGATCACCGGGAAGGGTGTCGCGCGTTATGCCAATGGTGTCGTCTATGAGGGCGAGTTCAAGAACGCCCTTCACCACGGATATGGCGTGATGACCAGCCCGAACGGCTATCGCTACGAAGGCACCTGGGTCAATGGCGAAAAGGACGGCCACGCCAAGATCACCTACCCGAACAACGGTGGCGTCTATGAGGGCGATATCGTCAAGGGCGTGCGCGAAGGGCAGGGCACGCTGACCATGCCCAATGGCCTCAAATACAAGGGGGCGTGGAAAAACGGCCAGATCAACGGCCTTGGCGTGCTGACCCAGCCCAATGGTGATGTTTACGAGGGGCTTCTGGTCAACGGTTTGCGCCAGGGCACGGGCGTGGTGCGTTATGCCAATGGCGACGTCTATGAAGGTGAATTCGTCAATGACAAGCGCGAAGGCAAGGGGCGTTTCGTCGGCAAGGACGGCTATGTCTATGAAGGCCAGTGGAAGGCCGGCCATATAGAGGGCAAGGGCAAGGTCACCTATCCCGATGGCTCGGTCTACGATGGCGCGTTCAGGAACGATCAGCCCGATGGGCGCGGCAAGATCGTCTACAAGGACGGGTCATGGTACGAGGGCGAGTGGAAAGAAGGCGTGATCGAAGGCAAGGGCGTCGCGCATTACGCCAACGGGCTGGTCTATGAGGGCGAGTTCAAGAACGCCAAGATGGATGGCCAGGGCACCATGACCAACGGCAAGGGTTATAAATATGTCGGTGGCTGGAAAGACGGCCTTCGCGAAGGTTACGGCGAGGCCACCTATGCCGATGGGTCGGTGTACAAGGGCGATTTCCACAAGGGCAAACGTCATGGTCGTGGCGAAATCGTCATGCCAGATGGTTTCCGCTATGTGGGCGAGTGGAAGAATGGCGAGATCGACGGCAAGGGCAAGGCGATCTATGCCAATGGCGATGTCTATGAAGGCTATTTCAGCAAGGGCAAGCGGCAGGGACCCGGCAAGATGGTCTATGCCAGTGGCGAGGTGCGCCAGGGCCAGTGGGATGGCGGGCGTCTGGTCAAACCCGGCTCGAACTGACGCGGCAGCGCAGGCCGCCGGGCCGAGGTATCGCCTTTCTTGACCCTGTGGTCAAAGCGTGCGAGTTTCGCGCGCAAATGCAGCCCGTCATGGACAGGACCTACTGACAGTGCCAGAAAAACCCAATGCCGCAGGCAGCGCGCGGGTAAGCGACCCAGCGCCTTCTGCCATGCAGCCCGCGCATATCGCCCGCAATCCGGGTATGCCCCTTGATCTTGACCTCGTGCGCGGCGTTGCCGCCAATACCAGCGCGATAGAACGGCGCTGTGCCGCGCTGCCGGGCCGGCGCAGCATCAAGAAACAGTGGCAGGCAGCCTGGTTGCTGAAGGCGGTGACATTGATCGACCTGACCACGCTTTCGGGCGACGATACCGAACGCCGGGTCCACCGCCTGTGCCGCAAGGCCATGCAGCCGGTGCGCCCCGATATCCTGGATGCGCTGGGGATGAAGGGGCGCGGCATCACCACCGGCGCTGTCTGCGTCTATCACGAGATGGTGCCTGCCGCCGTGCGCGCGCTTGAGGGCACGGGCATTCCGGTGGCGGCCGTTTCGACCGGCTTTCCCGCGGGGCTGTCACCGCTCAGGCTGCGCATCATGGAAATCGAGGAATCGGTTGCCGCCGGTGCGACCGAGATCGACATCGTGATTTCACGCCGTCATGTGCTGGGCCAGAACTGGCAGGCCCTGCATGACGAGCTGCGCGCCTTTCGCGCTGCCTGCGGGGACGCCCACATGAAGGCAATCCTTGCGACCGGCGAGCTGGCCACGCTGCGCAATGTCGCGCGGGCCTCGATGGTTGCGATGATGGCGGGTGCAGATTTCATCAAGACATCCACCGGCAAAGAACCCGTGAACGCCACGTTGCCGGTGTCGCTGACAATGATCCGCGCAATCCGCGACTATCAGGAACTGACCGGCCACAAGGTGGGCTACAAGCCCGCCGGTGGCATTTCAAAGGCCAGGGATGTGCTGAATTATCTGGTGCTGATCAAGGAAGAGCTGGGCGATCGCTGGCTGCGGCCCGATCTGCTGCGATTTGGTGCTTCCAGCCTGCTGGGCGACATCGAGCGCCAGTTGGAACATCACGTGACCGGGCGCTACTCGGCCTCGTACAGACATGCAATCGGGTGAGGACATGACCATTTCGGATATCTTCGACAACATGGAATACGGCCCCGCCCCCGAGGATGCCCGACCCGCGCTGGACTGGATCGCGGGCAATGGGGCCCGCTTTGGCCTGTTCATCGACGGCGCGTTCGTTCCGTCCGAAGGCGGCGAAAGTTTCGAGACCCGCAACCCGGCAACGGGCGAGGTGCTGGCCCATGTCACCCAGGCGGGGCAGGCGGATGTGGATGCCGCAGTTGCCGCCGCTCGCAAGGCCCAGCCGGGTTGGGAAAAGCTGGGTGGCAAGGGGCGCGCGCGGCATCTCTATGCGCTGGCGCGTCTGGTGCAGAAACACAGCCGTCTGCTGGCCGTGCTGGAGACGCTGGACAATGGCAAGCCGATCCGCGAAAGCCGCGACATCGACATCCCGCTGGTCGCGCGGCATTTCTATTACCACGCGGGCGCCGCCCAACTGATGGAAAGCGAAATGCCCGACCAGCAGGCCATCGGCGTTGCCGGGCAGATCATTCCGTGGAACTTTCCGCTGCTCATGCTGGCCTGGAAGATCGCACCTGCCATCGCCATGGGCAACACGGTGGTGCTGAAGCCTGCGGAATATACCTCGCTCACGGCGCTGCTGTTTGCCGAGCTGTGCATCGAGGCCGGGTTGCCGCGCGGTGTCGTCAACATCATTACCGGCGACGGGCGTGTGGGCGAGATGATCGTGGCGCATGAGGGGATCGACAAGATCGCCTTTACCGGCTCGACCGAGGTCGGCCGCAGGATCCGCGCCGCCACTGCCGGCACCGGCAAGGCGCTGACGCTGGAGCTGGGCGGCAAGTCACCCTTTATCGTCTTTGACGACGCCGATCTGGACAGCGCGGTCGAGGGGCTGGTCGATGCGATCTGGTTCAACCAGGGGCAGGTCTGCTGTGCGGGCTCGCGCCTGCTGGTACAAGAGGGGGTGGCCGATCGGCTGCATGACAAGATCCGCGCCCGCATGGACCGTTTGCGCATCGGCAACCCGCTGGACAAGGCCATCGACATCGGCGCGATCGTGGACCCGGTGCAGTTGCAGACCATTTCCGAGCTGGTCGATCGCGGCCTTGCCGAAGGGGGCGAGGCCTATCGCGCCAACGCACCGCTGCCCGGCAATGGGTGCTATTACCCGCCGACCCTGATCTGCGGGCTGGAGCCCGCCTCGACCCTGATGCAGGAAGAGATATTCGGCCCCGTTCTGGTGTCGATGAGTTTCCGCACCCCGGCCGAGGCGGTGCAGCTGGCCAACAATACGCGCTATGGGCTGGCGGCCTCTGTCTGGAGCGAGAACATCAATCTGGCGCTGGATGTGGCGCCGAAACTGGCCTGCGGTGTGGTGTGGATCAACGGTACCAACATGTTCGATGCCGCCGCCGGCTTTGGCGGGCGGCGCGAAAGCGGGTTCGGACGCGAAGGTGGGCGCGAGGGGCTGTATGCCTATACGAGGCCCAGGGCCGGGGCAGGGGGCAAGGCTGCCAAGCCGGTCAAGCCGCTACACCCTGTCAGCGGGACGCCGGCGCCGTCGGGCCAGCCCGTTGACCGCACCGCCAAGATGTATGTGGGCGGCAAGCAGGCCCGCCCCGATAGCGGCACTTCGCGCGCCGTGCTTGGCCCCAGGGGGCGGCTGTTGGGCCATGTGGGCATCGGTAACCGCAAGGATATCCGCAACGCGGTCGAGGCTGCGCACAAGGCCGCTGGCTGGGCGCGCACGACCGGCCATCTCAGGGCGCAGATCCTGTATTACATCGCCGAAAACCTGTCGGCGCGCATGGATGAATTTGCCGACCGCCTGCAGTCCATGCAGGGCGGAGGCAGCGGGCCGGCGCGGGCCGAGGTCGAGGCCAGCATCGACCGTCTGTTCACCTGGGCCGCCTGGGCCGACAAGAATGACGGTGCGGTGCACCAGGTGCCGATCCGCGGCGTTGCGCTGGCGATCAACGAACCCGTCGGGGTGATCGGCATCCTGTGCGCGGACGAGGCACCGCTGCTGGGGCTGATCTCCACCATTGCACCGGCCATTGCCATGGGTAACACGGTCGTTGCCGTGCCGTCCTGGCCCTTCCCGCTGGCGGCGACGGATTTCTATCAGGTGCTGGATACATCCGACCTGCCCGGCGGTGTCGTGAACATCGTGACCGGCGAGCATCCGGTGCTGGCGAAAACCTTGGCCGAGCATGACGATGTCGAGGCAGTGTGGTCGTTCTCGTCCTCGGATATCTCGCAGATGATCGAGGCGGCCAGCATCGGCAACCTGAAACGGAGCTGGGTCAATCACGGTATGGCGCGTGACTGGAGTGACGCGGACGCCCGGACATTCCTGCGCCACGCAACCGACGTCAAGAATATCTGGATTCCCTGGGGCGAGTGATCTGCGCGCCCCGGCAGGGCGCCGGGGGTCGTGCCGGGTTCCGGCGGCGGGACGCCTCCGGCGGGAGTATTTGGGCAAAGAAGAAGGGCGCGTGCCGTGCCCGGTTTCAGCGCCCGGTTTCAGTGTCGGCGCATCAGCCGGTCGCGCAGGCGCGTCCACAACCCGCTTGCACGACTGCCAATGTCGCTGGCCTGATCTTCGACGTTGTCCCAGGCCTCGCCCATGTCGTCGAGCATCGGGTCGATCCGGTCCTCTTTGAAACGCCGGTATTTGCGCCACAGCCAGAACAGCAGAATCGCCAGAGCGGTCAGAAAGATGATGTTGAACCACGGGATGATGGTAACATCCGGCCCGGCGACCGGCTTGATGGCCACCGCATTTGGGTAGATCGACAGCAGATCCGAACGCCATCCATAACGCGTGATGACCACCCAGCGGGGATTGTCGGCGGTCGATTTCAGATCCGCGGCCTGGGTTTGCAGGTTGGATGTGTTGAACTTGAAATAGGGGGGCCAGCCCCAGCCGGTGTCTTCGTTGCGATAGACCATCGGCTTGCCGTTGGGGCGGATCGTCTGGATGAAGAACACGTCGCGCGTGGCCGAATTGGCGTTGCCCGAGGCCGGTTTGGCCCAGAACCACGCATTCGCGCCCGGTGTCACCCGCTTGGCATAGGTGTCGGTGATGCGCACGATATCGTGGCTGGGCAGGGTATAGTTGAGGAAGGCAAGCAACAGGATCAGCGGAATCGCGATCACTGTCCATTTCACATAGCGCATGATGTTTCCTCGCGGGTAGATGTGTCGGGGCGACGGGCCGTTGCATGGCAGGCGCACAATTCGGTACTGTTCCCATATGGAGGTTATCGTGCCGCAGTCCAAGATCATAGACGCAATAATCGCCGCCGTGGATGCCCGGCGCGATGACCTGATTGGTCTGACGCAGGATCTGGTGAGGATCCCGACCCTCAACCCGCCGGGGCTGAACTATCGCGAGATCTGCGATTTTCTGGCCGCGCGCCTGCGCGGGGCGGGTTTCACGGTCGAGATGATCCGCGCAACCGGCGCGCCCGGCGACAGCGATGCCAACCCCCGCTGGAACCTGGTGGCCCGGCGCGAGGGGGGCGCAGCAGGTGAATGCGTGCATTTCAACAGCCATCACGATGTGGTTGAGGTCGGGCAGGGCTGGACGGTCGATCCCTTTGGCGGCGAGCTGCGCGACGGGCGCATCTACGGGCGCGGCAGTTGTGATATGAAGGGGGGGCTTGCGGCCTCGATCATCGCGGCCGAGGCGTTCATTGCCGCCTGCCCGGATTACCGCGGCGCCATCGAGATATCGGCCACCGCCGACGAGGAATCCGGCGGTTTTGGCGGGGTCGCCTGGCTGGCCGAGCGCGGCTTTTTCAGCCCCGAGCGGGTGCAGCATGTGATCATCCCCGAGCCGCTGAACAAGGATCGCATCTGCCTGGGTCATCGCGGAGTCTGGTGGGCCGAGATCAAGACCCATGGGCGCATCGCGCATGGGTCGATGCCCTTTCTGGGCGATTGTGCCGTGCGCCACATGGGCGCCGTTCTGGCCGAGATGGAATCGACCCTGTTCCCGGCGCTGGCCCGGAAACGGACCGACATGCCGGTGGTCCCCGAAGGGGCGCGGCAATCGACGCTGAACATCAACTCCATCCATGGCGGGGCGGATGAGCCCGAACAGGGCTATACCGGGCTGCCGGCGCCTTGCGTGCCCGATCGCTGCCGAATGGTGATCGACCGGCGCTATCTGATCGAGGAGAACCGCGAAGAGGTGCGCGCCGAGGTGGTCGCGCTGCTTGACCACCTGGCCGAAACCCGCCCCGGTTTCGAGTACGAGATCCGCGACCTGCATGACGTGATCCCCTCGATGACCGACCGCAACGCCCCCATCGTGCAGACGGTCAGCAGGGCGATTGGCCGGGTTCTGGGCCATGATCCCGAATATGTGGTTTCGCCCGGCACCTATGACCAGAAACATATCGACCGGATCGGGCGGCTGAAGAACTGCATCGCCTATGGCCCCGGTATTCTGGATCTGGCGCACAAGCCCGATGAATGGGTCGGCGTCGATGACATGATGGACAGCGCCCGCGTCATGGCGCTGTCGCTGAACGAGTTGCTCGGAGGCGGGTGATCAGCCCTTTTCAGGGGGAAAGATCTGCATGGCGATACCGGCAAACAGCAGATAGATGGATGTTGCTGTCACCCCGGTGATGATGATCGGGTTGGATGGAAAGTCCAGCCACGCGGCCCAGCCGGCAAAACCCACCCAGGCGGCGGCGACCGGCAGGGTGATGCTGCGCCAGCGCCGCGTGCGCACGGGATGGACGAATTTGAGCGGGGTGAACATTCCCACTGCCAGGATGCCGACCAGCCCCAGGATGATCCAGAAATCGGGTTCGGTCACGAACAGCACCAGAACCACCATGTTCCAGCAACCGGGAAATCCGGCAAAGCTGTTGTCCTTGGTTTTCATGCGGGTGTCGGCGAAATACATCGCCGAGCCGAAGGTGATGATGATGATGCTGATCCAGCCGGTCCAGCCGGGCAGCAGGCCGCTGCGAAACAGTGCGAATGCCGGGATGAAGACATAGGTCAGATAGTCGATGATCAGGTCCAGCAACACGCCGTCGAATTGCGGTGCGTAACGCTTGACCTCGAACCGGCGGGCGAGCGGGCCGTCGATGCCGTCAACGATGAAGGCGACCACCAGCCACAGGAACATGATGCTCCACTTGTGATCGACCGCCGCCAGCATGGCCAGCATGGCAAATACCGCGCCGGTGGCGGTGAAAAGATGGACGGCAATGGCACGGGCTGTTCGGGACATGCCCCTTGTTAACGGGTTTTGCCGCCCGTTCCAAACATTGGATGCAATATGGTGCGATATGACGCCGCGCGGGGGGGGCGGGTCAGCCCGCGCGCAAGACCTCGGCCTCGAAGCCGCGCAGGATTGGGCGGGCCAATGGGCCGAAATTGTCGAGGTTGCCCTTGAGGTGGGGCAGGATCAGGCGCAGCTCGTCCTGAAGATCCTCGGTCATGGTTGCAACGCCATATGTGCCGGGATGGTAGCTTTCGGTTTCGAGGCCGTTGGCCATGATGATCTGGTGCTGGTCGAACATCAGGTTGTAGAATGTCAGATCCGGCGACGGGCGCACCATCACGATGGTGCTGTCATCCAGCAGGTCGACGGCGGGCGCCAGCGTTTCCGGCGAGCCGAAAAGCGCGGCACAGCTGGCGTGGTTGGTCAGCATCCTGAAACGCACCGAGACGACCAGATCCTGAATCGGGCGCTGTTCTCCAAGCGCGTCCCCCTTGATGCGTATGGCGCGTGGGGTGTCGGGCGCGCCGTTTTCCAGGCGCGAAAAGTGGCACGAGCCGATCCAGCGCACGGGCTGTTCACCGCAATCCCTTGTCCGCACCAGATCGCCCGGACGCAGATCTTCCACGGCGATCTGCCCGCGCGGGGTTGCAAACATCGTTCCGCGCCCGAATCGGGCCATGATGTTTTCAAGCTGCATATCCACATTGGCGCGGTGGTTCAGATCGACAACGGTTCCGTCATCCAGCATCGTGCTGATGTGATATGTCTTGACCCGCGGCGCAGGAGAGGGGGCGTCCCTCAGCGCCCGGTTCAGGGGGGCGATCCTGCGCGCGCGTCCGTTGCGGTATCTGTGTGTGCCTTCAAGGGCCTGTTTCCGGCGAAAGCCGGGGTCGGGGTCATATGTCATGCGTTCAGTCCTTCCGGTCCTGAGTGCACGTCCACATCTACCCCACCATCAATGCAGATGAACACGGAAACGGCCTATATTTTCGGCCATGCTGCAGGCAACAATATAGAGGGAAAAACACCAATAAGTCAAATGCTTGGGTCATTATTCCCGCCTTGGTTACAATCCCTTTTCGCGACTTTGGATTGTTTCCCGAATGGCCCAGGTGCAAACGCTGTGCGCCGTGCCATGTTGCACCTTCCGGCTGAATCATGCCAAGGTGCCGGGCGGGGCAACTCGCGATCTTCGGGCAGGTTTTTCACCATGTCGCCAATGGCAGGAAATACAAGCGATATCAGAGTACTGGCCCGCTATCATTTCCTTGCGGGCCTGCCGCGATCCGGGGTTTCGGTTCTGGCGGCCCTGTTGAACCAGAACCCCCGTTTTCATGTTGGCAAGGACGGCCCGGCCCAGCAGCTGCTTGAAAATGCGCGCAATCGCATGTTTCCGGGGGGTCCCGAGGCGGATTTGCTGGATGACGCCCAGAAAATCGCCCTTCTTCGGGGAATCATGGCGGCCGTCTATCACGACAGACGGTCCGATTCCGTGGTGTTCGATGCGCACCCTCTCTGGCCTGAACAGATGGATCTGCTGGTTTCCCTGTATCCGCTGTGCCGCTTTGTCATCTGTGTGCGCAATCCGGCCTGGATCGTGAATTCGATGATGTCCGGCAATCCCGAACTCGAACAGACCGGTCCGGCGCAGATACGCTTTATCAAGGATCAGATTTCTGCCGGCAGCGCGTTGGGCCAGGCAACGGAGCGTCTGCGTCGGGCGCTGTCAAGCCGCCATTCCGAGCGCATCCTGCTGGTCGATTATGATAGACTGACCGAAGACCCCGAGCTGACCATGGAAGTGGTCTATGATTTTCTGGGAGAGCCGGAGTTTCGCCACGACTTTTCCGATATCGGTGGATTCGACGAAAACATCACCGGCCCGGTGATCAGATCTGCGCGCGCGACAGTGCTTTCTGCCCGTAGCGTGTTGCAGCTGTCGGGCAGGGCGTTCTGGCGCAATCTTCGCAACACGCGCGCAACCATGCTGCTTGGCCGGGCGGGGTAAGCCGGCCGGGGTGTTCGATAGATGCCGGTTATTCGTTCACAACAAGCCACAGCCTGCGGTCGGGCTTGATCCGACGCCGCCAGGCGCCGCGGTCCGTGGTGCGTTCCCAGGGCATTGTGGCCTCAAGCAGATCGGCCTCTTCGATGACCCATTTCATCCAGCGTCGTTTTACATTCATGGCAGGCTCCACCAGTTCGGTTATCCGCCTTTGGGGCGCGGTCAACTTCAATCTGGCGTCGCAATTTGGCTGGATGATGGCAAAGAGGGGGAAATCCGGTGGCCGGTGGGCGTTTCCGGTCCTTCAGATGACGATGGCGCTGATCAGGCGGCCGTAATCGGCCTCGCCCGCATGGGTGGCGCGGCGGTAGGAAAAGAAACGCTCGGGTTCCGCATAGGTGCAATGGCCGGTCCATGTTGCCGAGGCGATTCCCAGCGCGCGCAGCTGCGCCAGCCCGAATCCGGGAAGGTCGAACATGAAATGCCCCTCGCGCCCCGGCGCAAAGAAACGCGCATTTTCGGGGCCGGCCCGGACAAAACGCTCGCGGAATTCCTCGCCCACCTCATAGGCTGCCTGGCTGATGCAGGGGCCGATCACGGCATGGATGTCGCGGCGTCGGGCGCCCAGGGCCTCCATCGCGTCAACGGTGGCCCCGAGAATGCCGTGCAAGGCCCCCTTCCACCCGGCATGTGCGGCGCCGATCACGCCGGCAAGCGGGTCGGCAAACAGCACCGGCTGGCAGTCGGCAGTCAGTATGGCCAGCGCCACACCGGGCGTGCTGGTCACCATGGCATCACATCGGGGGCGCGGGTCGGCAGGCGGGACCGTAACCGGATGCACCTCGGCCGAATGAACCTGATGGACGGTCGCCAGCCCGCTTTCGTCAACATTCAGCGCCTGCGCCACAAGCCGGCGATTGGCGATCACCGCATCACGCTGGTCGGTCGAGCCGACGCCGCAGTTCAGCCCGGCAAAGATGCCTGACGACACCCCGCCCTTGCGGGTAAAAAAACCGTGGCGAAACGGCAGCAGGCTGTCGGCGGTCAGTATTTCAAGCGTCATCTTGATCGAACCCGGCTGGAATCGGCGCCTCGGTCGGCGTGAAGGCAAGAGCCTTGAACAGGCTCCCCATTTCGTCGGGGTGGGTCAAGCGCCGATGTGCGGCGACATGCGACTCCAGCGCCGGCCCGTTCAGCCCGCGGGCCAGTGTCTGCGCGCGGGCGGTGATGCCGAGGCGTTCCAGAAACATGCCCTGGGGCAGGGGGCCACTGACGCGCAGATCGCCCGCCGTGCGGGCCAGTGCCGCGAAATCGACATGGGCGGTCAGGTCGGCCTTGCCGGGCGTTTCAAGCGGGCCGACCTTGCGGTGTTCGCGCACCGCCTGAAAGCTGTCACCGGTGGTGCCGTCACTGCCATAGTCGATGATCAGCGCCGCGCCGCCACCATCGCGGATACGGCGCGCAATTTCGCCGGCGACCTCTTGCGCCGGGATACAGATTTCGACCATCTCGCCAATGGCTGTGTCGGCATGGGCGGCGTCAAGCGTATCGAGCGGCGTTTCAGGGGACAGGCCAAAGGCCAGCTTGCCCTGTTCAATCCCGACCATGCGTTCGCGCCAACCCTGTTTGGTGCGGATGAACTGGCGCACGGGCAGGGCGTCGAAAAATTCATTGGCGACAAGAAACAATGGCCCCTGGGGCAGGTCGGTGATCTGGGCGGCGTGGTGGATGTCGTGCTTGCCCAGGGCGGTGCGCTGGGCCTTGATCAGGGTCGGGCTGGCCTCGATCAACCAGATTTCGGCGGCCGCAAGAAAGCCGGGGATGTTGCGGGTGACGCGCAGGATATCGGCCATCAGCGTGCCGCGGCCCGGCCCCGGTTCGGCCAGAACAAAATGGTCGGGGCAGCCCTGATCCTGCCAGCATTGCGCCAGCCACAGCCCCAGCATTTCGCCAAACATCTGGCTGATTTCCGGCGCAGTGGTGAAGTCACCAGCCGCGCCAAGCGGGTCGCGCGTCGTGTAATAGCCGTGCTCGGGGTGCAGCAGGCAGGTCGTCATGTATTCGGCCAGGCTCATGGGGCCTAGCCGGGCAATCCGGGCCTTGATGATTTCTTCCAGCGCGGTCATGCGCGCCGCCGTGCCCAGAGGATCACGAAGATCCCGATCAGTATCATCGGCAGCGACAGCGTCTGCCCCATGGTCAGCCCCCAGGAATCGGGGTTCGATCCAAAGCGGATCACATGGCCCCACGGGTTGCCGGGGCTGGCAAACTGGGCATCGGCCTGGCGGAACAGCTCGACAAACGACCGCGCCGCGCCATAGCCGATGAAAAAGACGCCGATCATCTGCCCCGGCTTTTTCAGCCAGCCGCGCCGATGGGCCAGCCAGAACATCACGAGCCCAAGCACCAGCCCCTCCAGCCCGGCCTCATACAGCTGCGAGGGGTGGCGCGTGCACAGCCCCTGCCAGCCGTCTGGGCATTGCAGCGCGCGGGTGTCGGGAAACAGCACTGCCCAGGGCGCGTGGCTGGGGCGGCCCCACAGCTCGCCATTGATGAAATTGGCGATGCGGCCCAGGAACAGGCCGACGGGGGCGGTTACGGCAAAGGCATCGCCAATACTGGCGACCGGCAACCCGTGCTTGCGCGCAAACAGAACGCCCGCCAGGATCACACCGATAAAGCCGCCATGAAACGACATTCCCCCCTGCCACACCTTCAGGATGTCGGCAGGATTTCGCATGAAATAGGCGGGTTCGTAGAACAGGACGAAACCCAGCCTGCCGCCCAGAATGACGCCCAGAATGACCCAGGTCAGCAGGTCTTCCAGCTGCTTTGCTGTCATCGGCGGTTTCTTGTCGGGCCATAGCGCGGGGCGTTCCAGCATTGCGCGGATCCAGCGCCATGCCAGCAGGAAACCCCCGATATAGGCCAGCGCATACCAGCGCAGCGCCAGCGTGATCGGCCCAAGCGTGATCGAGAATATCTCGGGCGAGATGTCGGGGAAGTCGATATAATACGCCAAGTCGCGGCCCCTTGATGTGCGAAAATCCCTCATTCCATTCCGTGCCGGGCACGATATGTCAACCTGCACCTCTGGCAATTCCGCGTGACAATTCCATATATCAGGCATAAGGGAAGCAACGAAACCGCGACCGGAGGCCGACATGCAGACGCGCAACAAGATATTCGAGGATCTCTCGCATTTGATGACCAACGCGATGGGCGTCGCCCAGGGCGCGCGGGAAGAGGCCGAAACCGCGCTGAAAAGCTGGATGGATCGCTGGCTGGCCGACCGCAATTTCGTCACCCGCGAAGAATTCGAGGCTGTTCAGCTGATGGCCCAGAAGGCGCGCGAGGAAAACCAGGCGCTGAGCGCGCGAATCGATGCGCTGGAAGAAAAGATCGCCAAGCTGGCCGAAGCGCCCAAGCCGCGCGCAAGGGCCAAGAGCGCGGCGACGAAAGGCACGACTGCCAAGCGCAAGTCGTCCAAGGCCAAGTCAACCGAATAGGGCGGCGTTTGCCGGTCTGATCCTCTGGAGATCTGATAATTCGCGCCGAGAAAGGCGCGAATCTGTGGATAATTCGTGCTTGAGCGACTGATTGTTCGCAGTCGCGCAACGAATCGCATTCTCCTGCCCTGTTACGCAACATTCCCCTTTACAGATTCGGCTTTTCCGACCACCATATCTGGTAAGGTTGGGCGCGAGATCCACGACCTGTTGTTGGGGCATACAGCCTTTGGTGGGATGATTTTCGCGCGAACGACCCGAAAAAGGGGGGCAAGGCAATGGCCAATTCCGGGCAGTATTACGACAATGCCGCGATTCATCCGATCGACATCGCCGAAGGTCTGGCCGAGCGCCACGCATGGGAATTCGACCGCGTGGCGGATGACCAGATCGCCATGGCCATCGAGGGCGCCTGGCGCACCTATTCGATCACGCTGGCCTGGTCGTCGCGCGATGAAACGCTGCGCCTGGTCTGCGCCTTCGAGATGACCCCGCCCAAGGATCGGCTCGACCGGCTTTACAACCTTATCAATGAGGCCAATGACCGCTGCTGGACGGGGGCCTTTGTGTTGTGGCGGGCGCAGGATCTGATGGTCTATCGCTATGGCCTGGCCCTGACGGGTGGCGAGATTGCCGGCGCCGGCCAGCTTGACCGCCTGGTCGCGACCGCCGTGCGCAACTGCGAGCGGTTTTATCCGGCCTTCCAGCTGGTTTGCTGGGGTGATGAAAGCGTCGAGGACGCGCTCGATCTTGCCATAGACGAGGCCTATGGGACCGCCTAACATCCCGTGTGATGTGATCCGATGGGGGATGGAATGAACCTGGACAAAGTGAATGAACAGGGCCTTGTCCTGCTGGGCTGTGGCAAGATGGGCTCGGCCATGCTTGCGGGCTGGCTGGCGGGCGGGCTGCGCAGGGAATCGGTGTATGTGATCGACCCGCAGCCCTCTGACTGGGTGCAGGGGCTGGCCCGCGAGGGGCTGCATCTGAACCGCGAACTTCCGCCATCGCCGGCCATCGCCGTCGTCGCGGTCAAACCCCAGACGATGGGCGATGCTCTGCCACAATTGCAGGCGCTGGGCGGCGCCGAGACGGTATTTCTATCGATCGCCGCGGGCACGCCGATTGCGGCGTTCGAGCGCGCGCTGGGCGAAACCACCCCGATCATCCGCGCCATGCCCAACACGCCCGCCGCGGTGGGCCACGGTATCACCGCGATCATCGGCAATGCGCGGGTGGATGAAACGGCGCTGCAACTGGCCGAAACCCTGCTGGGGGCGGTGGGTGAAACCGTGCGGCTGGATGACGAAACTCAGATGGATGCGGTGACGGCGGTTTCGGGCTCGGGTCCGGCCTATGTGTTTCACATGATCGAATGCATGGCGCGTGCGGGCGAGGCCGAGGGGTTGCCTGCCGATCTGGCCCTGCGGCTGGCGCTGGTCACCGTTGCGGGCGCTGGTGATCTGGCCGAGAAGGTGGACGAGGGCCCCGACCAGCTGCGCGTGAATGTCACCTCGCCCCGAGGCACCACGGCCGCGGCGTTGGCGATTCTGATGGATGAACAGGACGGCCTGCCGCCGCTGATGCGTCGTGCCGTAGCGGCCGCCGCCGCGCGCAGCCGCGAGCTGGCGACCGGCAAATGACGAGGGGATGATGGGGGGATGATGGGGGGATGATGGGCGAGATCAGCTTTGACGATTTTCTGAAGGTCGATATCCGTGCCGGTCGGGTGATCCGGGCAGAACCCTACCCCGAGGCCCGCAAGCCCGCGATCAAGCTGTGGATCGATTTCGGCCCCGAGCTGGGCGAACGCAAGTCCTCGGCCCAGATCACGGCCCATTACACCCCCGAAACCCTGCCGGGGCGCATGGTCATGGCGGTGGTGAATTTCCCCCCTCGCCAGATCGGCAGGTTCATGTCCGAGGTGCTGGTTCTGGGTGTGCCGGATGAGGACGGCGAGGTCGTCCTGCTGGCGCCGGATCACGAGGTCGCGCCGGGTGCGAGGATGTTCTGAATGACGCGCATTTTCGTGACCCGCCCACTGCCGTCCGAGGTGATCGAGGCCCTTGACCCGCTGGGCAAGGTGGATGTCCGCAATGAGAGCAGCAGCCTGAGCGCGCCCGAACTGGCACGCCTGATGACGGAATATGACGTCATCCTGCCAACGCTGGGCGACGACCTGTCGGCCGCCGCCTTTCCCAAGCGGTCGCGCTGCCGTCTGCTGGCCA
The DNA here is from genome assembly GCA_030950185.1 of Paracoccaceae bacterium. Classification (GTDB taxonomy): domain Bacteria; phylum Pseudomonadota; class Alphaproteobacteria; order Rhodobacterales; family Rhodobacteraceae; genus UBA5972. The sequence continues at coordinate 18,348 of JAUZRU010000008.1, forward strand.
ATTTCGGTGTCGGTTACAACCATATCGACGTTGCCACGGCACAAAGCCGCGGGATTACGGTCACCAACACGCCGGGTGCGGTGACGGATGCGACGGCCGATATTGCCATTACCTTGATGCTGATGGTTGCGCGGCGCGCCGGCGAGGGCGAACGCCTGGTCCGCGCCGGGCGCTGGCAGGGCTGGCACCCCACCCAGATGCTGGGGATGCACCTGGGCGGCAAGACGCTGGGCATCATCGGCATGGGCCGCATCGGCCGCGCGGTGGCCCGGCGCGCCCATTTCGGGCTGGGTATGGAGGTCGTGTTCTACAACCGCTCGGCAGTGGGTGATTGTGGTATTCCGGGGGCGCGGCAAATGCGCTCGATTGCCGAGGTCATGGCCCTGTCGGATGTGGTTTCGATCAATGTGCCGGGCGGGCCTGAAAACCGGCATCTGATCGGATTTGCCGAGCTGGTCGCGATGAAGACCGGCGCGATTCTGGTCAACACCGCCCGCGGCGACGTGATAGACGAGCGCGCGCTGATCACTGCCCTGCTGGGCGGCAAGCTGATGGGGGCGGGGCTGGATGTCTATGAAAACGAACCCGAGGTGCCCGAGGCCCTGCGCGGGATGGAAAATGTCGTGCTGCTGCCGCATCTGGGGACCAACGCGCTGGAGGTGCGCACCGAGATGGGGTTGATGGCGGTGGACAATATCCGCGCCTTTCTCGAGGGGAAGATGCCGCCGAATGTGGTATGAGGTATTTGTTGCAGGGCAGGTGGCCGTCTGAAAACGCGCGGATGGGCCCACTTGCGCAACGCCCACCCTTGCGGGATAGTGGCGCGGAAAAACCATCGCAATTATCCGCGCCGCAGCTTTGCGGCACACGGGAAAGAAGGCACCAGAGATGACCGCATACAGATCCAGAACCACCACCCACGGGCGCAACATGGCCGGCGCGCGTGGCCTTTGGCGCGCAACCGGCATGAAGGACGGGGATTTCGGCAAGCCGATCATCGCGGTTGTCAACTCGTTCACGCAATTCGTTCCCGGTCACGTGCATCTGCGCGACCTTGGCGCGCTGGTGGCCGAATCGATCGTGGCCGCCGGTGGCGTGGCCAAGGAATTCAACACCATCGCCGTGGATGACGGCATCGCCATGGGCCATGACGGCATGCTGTATTCGCTGCCCTCGCGCGAGGTCATCGCTGACAGCGTGGAATACATGGTCAACGCCCATTGCGCCGATGCGATGGTCTGCATCTCGAACTGCGACAAGATCACGCCGGGCATGATGATGGCGGCCATGCGGGTCAACATCCCGACGATCTTTGTTTCCGGCGGGCCGATGGAGGCCGGCAAGGTCGTGATAGACGGCAAGGAACGCGCGGTCGATCTGGTCGATGCGATGGTCGAGGCCGCCAATCCCGAACGCTCGGATGCCGAGGTTGCGCTGTATGAACAGAATGCCTGCCCCACCTGCGGGTCGTGTTCGGGCATGTTTACCGCCAATTCCATGAACTGCCTGGCCGAGGCGCTGGGCCTGGCGCTGCCGGGCAATGGCACGGTTCTGGCCACCCATGCCGACCGCAAGGCCCTGTTCCAGCGCGCGGGTGCCCGTATCGTCGATCTGGCCCGCGCATTCTATGAACGGGACGAGGCCTCGGCCGCCCCCCGCGGCATCGCCACCAAAGAGGCATTCGAGAACGCCATGCGCCTTGATATCGCCATGGGGGGATCGACAAACACGATCCTGCATATTCTGGCCATTGCCCAGGAAGGCGGCGTCGATTTTACCCTTGACGACATCGACCGGTTGTCGCGCGAAACGCCGTGTTTGTGCAAGGTTGCGCCGTCGGTGGCCAATGTGCATCTGGAAGACGTGCATCGCGCAGGCGGCATCTTTTCCATCCTGGGCGAGCTTGACCGCGCCGGTCTGATCAACCGCGACACCCCCACCGTGCACAGCCCCAGCATGGGTGCCGCGATCTAGACATGGGACGTGACCCGCAGCAATGACGAAGCGGTTCACACCCTCTATCGCGCCGCCCCCGGTGGCGTGCCTTCGCTGACGGCCTTTTCCCAGGAACGTCGCTTTGACAGCCTGGATACCGACCGGGAAAAGGGCGTGATCCGCGCCGCCGATCATGCCTTTTCGGCCGATGGCGGGCTGGCGGTGCTGTCGGGCAATATCGCCCAGCAGGGCTGTGTCGTGAAAACGGCGGGTGTGGATGACAGCATCCTGAAATTTTCCGGCCCCGCGCGCGTTTGCGAAAGCCAGGACGAGGCGGTCAAGCGTATCCTTGGCGGCGAGGTCAAGGCCGGCGATGTGGTGGTCATCCGCTATGAGGGGCCGCGCGGTGGCCCCGGCATGCAGGAAATGCTGTATCCGACCAGCTATCTGAAATCGATGAAGCTGGGCAAGGCTTGCGCCCTGATCACCGACGGGCGCTTTTCGGGGGGCACCTCTGGCCTGTCGATCGGCCATATCTCGCCCGAGGCGGCCGAGGGCGGCAATATCGGTCTGGTGGAAGAGGGCGACATCATCGACATCGACATCCCCGGCCGCAGCATCAATCTGCGCGTTGACGAGGAAACCCTTGCCAAACGTCGCGCGGCGATGGAGGGGCGCGGCGATCAGGCCTGGAAACCGGCCAGGCCCCGCAAGCGCCGCGTCAGCCGCGCGCTGCGCCTGTATGCGGCCTCGGTGGCCAATGCCTCGAAAGGCGCTGTCCGGCTGGAACCGTAGGGCCGGCGGATCGCTCCCGCGGCAGGGCAGGGGGTGTTTCGCAGCCTGTCACAGGCAACTCTGCCCGGGGCGCGCAGCGGCCCGGGCATGCGCGCCCGCCCGCCAGGTGGGCGCCTGCACTCGTGTTGCACGCATGAATGAACCGGGCCAGCTGCAACGATCGCGAATCCCTGCGCCCTGCGGTGACTGCCCCGCAAGGGACGGCCCGGGCTGATCTGAACGGAAAAGATGGTGCCGCAGGGGAGGATTGAACTCCCGACCTCACCCTTACCAAGGGTGCGCTCTACCACTGAGCTACTGCGGCCTCATTCAATGAGCCGGGGTTTTAGCGTAATTCTGCCGGGACGCAAGCCCAATCTGGACGCTTTCATGCCCATGGGCTAGAGAGGGCACATGACCAAGGGCGAGAGCGGCAACAAATCTGTCGGACAAGTCGGCAAGCGGGCAGACAGCGCCCGTGAACAGCGCCTGAAAGAGGCGCTGCGCGTTAATCTGCGCCGGCGCAAGGCGCAAAAGCGGGGCCGCGCGCAGCAAGGTGAAAATGGCAAGCAAAGCCGGAACGAGGAACAGTAAATGGATTCGATCATCGTAACCGGCGGGCGCCAGCTGAACGGTCAGATTCCCATCGCCGGGGCCAAGAATGCCTGCCTCACATTGATGCCGGCAACCCTGCTGACAGATGAACCGCTGACGCTGACCAACGCGCCGCGGTTGTCGGATATCCGCACCATGTCGGTGTTGCTCGAATCACTTGGCGTCGAGGTTTCCAGCCTGCAGGACGGCAAGGTGCAGGTGATGAGCAGCGCCAGGCTGACCAGCCACAAGGCCGATTACGACATCGTGCGCAAGATGCGCGCGTCGATCCTGGTGCTGGGCCCGATGCTGGCGCGCGATCATCAGGCGGTGGTGTCGCTGCCCGGCGGCTGCGCCATCGGGGCGCGGCCCGTTGACCTGCATCTCAAGGGGCTTGCGGCGCTGGGCGCGGAAATCGAGCTGATCGAGGGCTATGTCCACGCCCGCGCGCCGGGCGGGCTCAGGGGCGCAGTGTTCGAATTCCCCTTTGTTTCCGTGGGTGCGACAGAAAACATCCTGATGGCGGCGACATTGGCGCGCGGTACCACCGTGCTGAAAAACGCCGCGCGCGAGCCCGAGATCCGGGATCTGGCCGACTGTCTGAACGCCATGGGCGCGCGCATCGATGGCGCCGGCACATCGACCATCACCATCGAGGGGGTCGATGCGCTGCATGGCGCCACCCACCCGGTGGTGATAGACCGGATCGAGCTGGGTACCTACATGCTGGCCCCCGCCATCACCGGCGGTGCGGTCGAGCTGCTGGGCGGGCGTCTGGATCTGGTCGCCGCATTTGCCGAAAAGCTGGACGAGGCTGGCATCGATGTGGCGGAAACCGAAAACGGGCTGACGGTTACGCGCCGCAACGGGCGCGTCAACGCGGTGAATGTGGAAACCGCGCCTTTCCCCGGCTTCCCGACCGATCTTCAGGCCCAGATGATGGCGCTCTTGACCACGGCCGAGGGCGTCAGCGTGCTTGAGGAGCGCATTTTCGAAAACCGTTTCATGCATGCGCCCGAGCTGATGCGCATGGGCGCGGAAATCGAGGTCCACGGCGGCACCGCCACGGTCACCGGGGTCGAACGCCTGAAAGGCGCGCCGGTGATGGCGACCGATCTGCGGGCCAGTGTCTCGCTGATCCTGGCGGGGCTGGGGGCCGAGGGTGAAACCGTGGTCAATCGTGTCTATCATCTCGATCGCGGCTATGAGCGGGTCGAGGAAAAACTGTCGGCCTGCGGGGCGAAAATCGAGCGGGTGAGTGAAAATGGTTGAAGACGCAAGATTCGAAGACGGTGATGAACGCCCGCTGCGCCTGCAGGCGGTGGACGAGGAAGACCTCAAGGTGATTGCCGCGCTGGTGCAGGATGCGGTGCTGCCGGCGTCCGAAATGACCTGGCAAAAGGGCCGGCGCCGGTTCGCCATGCTGATCAACCGCTTTCGCTGGGAAGATCGCGATGCGGCCGAACGCGAGGGCCGCAAATATGAACGCGTGCGCGCGCTGCTGGTGGTCAACGACGTGTTCAAGGTGGCTTTGAGTGGCTTTGACCGGCGCGACGCCGATCTGGTGCTGTCGCTGCTGGATATCACCTTCGAGCCCGGCCTCGAGGCCCCGACCGGCCGCGTGATCCTGACACTGGCGGGCGACGGGGCGATCGCGCTGGATGTGGAATGTCTCGATGTGTCGCTGGTCGATGTCACCCGCCCCTATGTTGCGCCCTCGGGGGCGGTGCCCATGCACAAGCTGGATGATTGAACCATGCCGATTTTCCTGAACAGCAGCGATGCCGATTTCGAGGCGCGCTTTGCCGCCTTTCTGAACACCAAGCGCGAATCCGACAGTGATGTCGATGACATCGCGGCGGGCATCATTGCCGATGTGCGCGCGCGCGGCGATGCCGCGGTGATCGAGCTGACGGCGAAATTCGACCGGCTTGAACTCACGCCGGAAAGCCTGGCCTTTACCGACGCCGAGATCGACGAACATGTCGCCCGTGTCCCCGCGCCCGAGGCCGAAGCCCTGAAACTGGCGGCCGAACGCATCCGCGCCTATCACCAGCGTCAGCTGCCCCGCGATGAACAGTGGCAGGATGACGCCGGCGCAACGCTGGGCTGGCGCTGGTCGGCGGTCGGGGCGGCGGGGCTGTATGTGCCCGGCGGGCTGGCATCATACCCGTCATCGGTGCTGATGAATGCCATTCCCGCGCAGGTGGCCGGTGTCGGCCGTCTTGTGGTTTGCGCGCCCACGCCGCAGGGGCAGGTCAACCCGCTGGTGTTGCTGGCGGCGCGGCTGTCGGGGGTGGACAAGGTCTATCGCATCGGGGGCGCGCAGGCGATCGCGGCGCTTGCCTATGGCACCGAAACGATCGAACCTGTGGCCAAGATCACCGGCCCCGGAAATGCCTTTGTCGCTGCCGCCAAACGGCGCGTCTTTGGCCATGTGGGCATCGACATGATCGCCGGCCCCAGCGAGATTCTGGTGATTGCCGATGCCGACAACAACCCCGACTGGGTTGCCGTCGATCTGCTGAGCCAGGCCGAGCATGACGAAAGCGCGCAATCCATCCTGATTACCGATGATGCCGATTTTGCCCGCGCGGTCATGGATGCGGTCGAGGCCCGCCTGCAGACGCTGGAACGGCGCGCCATAGCCGGGGCCAGCTGGCGCGATTTCGGCGCGGTGATCGTGGTTGAGACGCTGGAACAGGCCGCCGATCTGTCGAACCGGGTCGCGCCCGAGCATCTGGAGCTGTGCGTCGCCGATGCCGAGGCGCTGGCCGGGCGCATCACCGATGCGGGGGCGATCTTCTTGGGCCGTCTCACGCCCGAGGCCATCGGCGATTATGTGGGCGGGCCAAATCACGTTCTGCCCACGGCGCGCTCGGCCCGGTTTTCGTCGGGGCTGTCAGTGCTGGATTTCATGAAACGCACAACGATTGCCCGCATGACGCCGGCCTCGCTGGCGGCGATCGGGCCGGCGGCCGAAACCCTGGCCGGGTCCGAGGGGCTCGAGGCGCATGGGCTGTCGGTGCGGCTGCGCCTGGACCGGCTGAACGCGGAGGGCAAATGACGACGCCAACCGATATCCTGACCCATGTCGAGATCGACGACACCGGCCTGCCCGCGCCGACCCCCGAGATCGAGCAGGAACGCAAGGTCGCGATTTTCGACCTTCTGGAAAAGAACAGCTTTGCCCTGCCGGCCCGCGAGGGGGGCGAGGTGCCCGCCGGGCCCTATCACCTGTATCTTGCGATCCGCGAGGGAAGGCTGGTTTTCGACATCCGGACCGAGGCCCGCGACAGGGTGGTCGAATTCCACCTGTCGCTGTCGCCCTTTCGGCAGGTGGTCAAGGATTATTTCCAGATATGCGCGGCCTATTTCGACGCGGTCAAGCACCTGCCCCCCAGCCAGATCGAGGCCATCGACATGGGCCGCCGCGGCATCCATGACGAGGGCAGCCGTATTCTGCAGGAAAGGCTGGAGGGCAAGGTGATCGTCGATACCGCCACTGCGCGGCGCCTGTTCACGCTGATCTGCGTGCTGCATTTCAAGGGCTGAGGCGGTGGGCGCGATCAGCGATCTGCCGGGGTCCGTATTGTTCTGCTGCGACTATAACGCGGTGCGCTCGCCCATGGCCGAGGGGCTGCTGAAACAGCATGTGGGCCAGAGGATCTATGTGCAGTCGGCGGGCGTCAAGAAGGATCTGGAGATCGACGGTTTCGCCATCGCCGTCTGCCAGGAAATCGGGGTCGAACTGTCGCGCCACCGGGTGCGCACCATGGACGAGATGCTGGAATGGGGCGACGATCTGGAAAGCTATGACCTGATCGTGGCGCTGTCGCCGGCCAGCCAGCGCCGGGCGCTGGAATTCACCCGTTTTGCCGCGCTCGAGGTCGAATACTGGCCGATCATCGATCCGACCGGTCTGGGCGAAAGCCGCGAGGACAAGCTGGCCGCCTACAGGCAGGCGCGCGACCAGATCATGAAACGGATCAGGGCGCGGTTTCCGCTGGAGGGCGCGCCTTCGTGATTTTCGTGCCCGTGGCGGCGGTGGCACCACGAGTATTTGGGCAAAGAAGAAGGGCAGACGCGCGGGAAAGTGGCATTGAGGTGCCAGTTCGGCCCGTGAGAGGGGTCGATTGTCGCGAATCGCCAGTTCGCCCTTGATATTTCAGAAAAACGGGACCATTTAATCGGCGCGCAGCGATCACGCCGCGCATGACGTCAACAAGTTGGAGTGAACATGGCTAAGGAAGAGCTTCTTGAATTTCCCGGTGTCGTGAAGGAGCTCCTGCCGAATGCGACATTTCGGGTGGAGCTTGAGAACGGCCATGAGATCATCGCCCATACTGCAGGCAAGATGCGCAAGAACCGCATCCGCGTGCTGGCGGGTGACAAGGTGCAGGTCGAAATGACCCCCTATGATTTGACCAAGGGTCGGATCAACTACCGCTACAAGTAGGGCCTGATGCGCCTCGTTCTTGGCTCTGGCAGCCCGCGCCGGCAGGAATTGCTGGCGCAGATCGGGGTTGTGCCCGACGATATCCGCCCCCCCCATATTGATGAACAGCCGCTGAAAGGCGAGCTGCCGCGCCCCTATTGCCAGCGCATGGCACGCGAAAAGGCGCTGGCGGTGCGCGCCCGCGATGACGAGCTGGTGCTGTGTGCCGACACCACCGTTGCCGTCGGGCGGCGGATCCTGGGCAAACCAGGGGACGCGGGCGAGGCGGCCGAGATGCTGATGCTGATGTCGGGCCGGCGGCACAAGGTGGTCACGGCCGTTGCGCTGCGCCTGGGCGACAGGTTGTGGCAGCGCGATGTGGTCACGGCCGTGCGCATGAAGCGGCTGTCGGATGACGAGATCAGCGCCTATATCCGTTCGGGCGAATGGCAGGGCAAGGCGGGGGGCTATGGCATACAGGGGCTTGCCGGGGCATTCATCCCGTGGATAAATGGCTCTTTCACCGGGGTTGTGGGGCTGCCGCTGGCCGAGACGGCCAATCTGCTGCGCGGCGCGGGCTATCCTGTCGGGGAGGCGGGCGCGTGAAGGGGCGGATCGTCGTGCTTGACCATCTCGACGGGCGCCAGGCGGCGGCCTTGATCGAGGATGGAAAGCTGGCCGATTTCCTGATCGACCCCGCTGACGACACAATGCCGATGCCCGGTGCAATCTATCGGGCAATTGCCGGACGGCCGGTCAAGGGGCAGAACGGCATCATGCTGGATCTGGGCGGCGGGCAGCGCGGGTTTCTGCGCCAGGCGCGCGGGGTTGCGCCCGGTCAGCCGTTATTGGTGCAAGTGGCGACATGTGCCGAGGGGGGCAAGGCGTCCCCGGTGACGACGCGGCTGTTGTTCAAGGGGCGTTATGCGATCCTTACCCCTGGGGCAAAGGGGCTGAATATCGCGCGCTCGATCCGCGACGAGGAAGAGCGCGCGCGCCTTGGCGAGATTGCCCATGATGCGATGCAGGACAGCGCCGAGGGGATGGGCCTGATCCTGCGCTCGGCCTGCGACGGGGTGGATGGTGCCACCATCGGCGGCGAGGTTCGCGAGCTGCTGGATATCGCACGCCGCGTTCTGCCCGAAGGTGAGGGGGTGTCGCCCGAACTGTTGCTTGCCGCGCCCTCGGCCGATTATCTGGCCTGGCGCGACTGGACCAACCCCGACCCCGAACAGGTGTTCGAGGGC
>JAUZRU010000080.1 GCA_030950185.1 Paracoccaceae bacterium
CTCTGAGGGCCCCCTGCCATTGTTCGAGCGCGACCTTGACGGCGAAGTCATCCACGAGCCCCCCGTTACCTTGCCCGAGATGACCGAAGGCGAACAGATCATCGAGGACTACGCCACCAAGCGCCGGACGCTCCGCCGCCACCCCCTTGCCCTGCTCAGGCATCTGCTGACACCGGGTTGACCATCACAGGAAGGTTTGGCAATTTCCGGTTGCATATTGTCAGAAAGGGCGGGCCTGATGCCGGGTTGGTTGAGTTATGCCATTTTTCAATTGTTCGTCTTGTCTTATGTGTTTGGTCTCTACGGCCTTATTCGGGTAGCGTTCAGTTTCTTCGGCGCGAAAACGGAAAATGATTCCGTCCCAAGCTGGTATTTTTCATTTGCTCATTTTTCATTTTCTCTAGGTGTAGGTCTGTTTTTCGGATCAACCATATACGACCTCACGCTGCGCGACCCGATACATGAATGGTTTTCGGCGCCCATTGTGGCCACGCTTCCTGACGGCAGGATGGCCACGGGAAAATGGTGGATCGACGACGACGGAACCGGGCATTCCAAAGTGACGGCGGCCGGATTGCGATGCGGGCAGGATTATGACGGTCGCAATGTCGATGCCCTGGTCGAAACAACCGTGCAGTGTTCGGACGGTCGGGCATATGCGCTGCGCATCCGTCGTTACGGAGGCGACCATTACAAGGACCGCGGTGAAGGTGTCTGGAAAAGCGGCGACAGCTATGGCTGGTATGTCTTTGGGTGGAAGGCCCGGCTTGCCATTCTGACAGGCGGGTTGCTGGGGCTGCCAGACAGGGCGCCGGGCGAAGACGATTATCGCGCCGTGTCGGCAGGTGTCTGACCGCCGCACGCGCGTTTAGACAAGCACCTCGATCGGTTTCTTTTCGCCGACGCCAAAGACACGCTTGTAGCGCTCGATCTCGTCCCTTGGGCCCATGGCCTTGTTCGGGTTGTCCGACAGCTTGACCGTCGGCCGGCCATTTGCCGCAACTGCCTTGCACACCAGCGAGAACGGCGCCAGCGCATCGCCCGGCACAAGGCCGCGAAAATCATTGGTCAGCAGGGTGCCCCAGCCAAAGCCCACCTTGACGCGACCGCGAAACTGGCGGGACAGTTCCTCGATCTTGTCCACGTCCAGCCCGTCGGAAAAGATCAACAGTTTTTCGCGCGGATCCTCGCCGACCTCCTTCCACCAGCGGATCGCGATCTCGGCCCCTTCGGCCGGGTCGCCGCTGTCGATGCGCATCCCAGTCCAGTGCCGCAGCCAGTCGGGCGCGCGGCGCAGAAATTCCTCGGTGCCAAAGGTATCAGGCAGGATGATCAGCAGATTGCCGTCATGTTCCTTTTGCCAGTTTTCCAGCACCTTGTAGGGCGCCTGGGCCAGTTCGTCATCGGTTTCGGCCAGCGCAGCATAGACCATGGGCAGTTCGTGTGCGTTGGTGCCGATGGCCTCGACCTCGCGGCGCATGGCGATCAGGCAGTTGGACGTGCCGGTGAATTTCTCGGCCAGCCCCTCGATCATCGCCTGCACGCACAGATCCTGCCATAGAAAGCCATGACGCCGGCGCGTGCCGAAATCGGCAAGGCGCAGGTCGTCGATCTGGCGCAGGCGTTCGATCTTTTCCCACAGGCGGGTCAGGCCGCGGGCATACAGCACCTGTAATTCGAACCGCCCCATGCCCTTGAGCACAGCGCGCGAGCGCAGCTCCATCATGATGGCAAGCGCCGGGATTTCCCACATCATGACCTCGGGCCATTTGCCCTCGAAGGTCAATTCGTACTGATCGCCCTTGCGTTCAAGATGATAGGGGGGCAGGCGAAGCCCCTCGAACCATTCCATGAATTCGGGGCTGAACATGGCGCGCTTGCCATAGAACATGTTGCCCCGCAGCCAGGTGCTTTCGCCACGCGAAAGGCGCAGGCTGCGCACATGATCCAGCTGTTCGCGCAACTCGCCCTCGTCGATCAGTCGCGCCAGGGGCACGTTATCGGCGCGGTTTATCAGTTGAAAGGTGACATCGACATCGGGCCTGTTGCGAAACACCGATTGCGCCATCAGCAGCTTGTAGAAATCGGTGTCGATCAGCGAGCGCACGATCGGGTCGATCTTCCACTGGTGGTCATAGACGCGCTTGGCAATATCCATCGGGGCCCCCTTGTTTCGCGCGTCGCCGCGTCTAGTCGGCCAGCTTGACGCCGTGGTCCAGCATGTCGCGCCGCGCATCGGCCAACGAGCCATCAAGATCAATCGCCCGGCAGGCCCCTTCAAGGACCGTCACGCCAAACCCCAGCCGCGCGGCATCCACCGCCGAATAACGCACGCAGAAATCCGTCGCCAGGCCAACCAGCACGATGTCATGCACCCCGCGTTCGCGCAGATAGCCCTCAAGGCCCGTCGGGGTCTTGTGGTCGTTTTCAAAGAACGCCGAATAGCTGTCGATCATGCGGCGGAATCCCTTGCGGATGATCATATGCACCCGCGTCGTGTCCAGATCGGGGTGGAAATCCGCACCCGGTGTGCCCTGCACGCAATGATCGGGCCACAGAACCTGCGGGCCATAGGGCATGTCGATGATCGAATAGGGCTCGGCCCCGGCCTGGTTGCTGGCGAACGAGGAATGTTCGGCAGGGTGCCAGTCCTGGGTCAGGACACGCACCGCATAGTCGCCCTGCAACTTGTTGACACGCGCAATGATTTCGTCACCGCCCGGCACGGCCAGCGCGCCGCCGGGGCAGAAATCATTCTGTATGTCGATCATCACAAGGGCGGTGTCGCGTCGTGCCATGCCGTTCTCCGTCAATTCTGTCCCCAAGACCTAAACGCCCCCGTGCGGCAGGTCAATTGGCACTGGAAATCCAGCCCCATTGCCGCCTATAGGGACAACATGTCAAAGATCACCATCGCCGCCCTGTATCATTTTACCCGTTTTGACGCGCCAGACAGATTGCGCGCCCCCCTGCAACAGCTGTGCGAGGCCAACGGTATCCGTGGCACGCTGTTACTGGCGCGCGAAGGCATCAACGGCACGATTGCCGGAAATCGCGCCGGTATAGATGCCGTTCTAGCCCATATCCGCGCATTGCCCGGATGCGCCGCGC